>JBEGQI010000025.1:0-4922 GCA_041181065.1 Verrucomicrobiota bacterium
GCCCGATGAGGAACCCGTCGGGGCCGGATGATCCAAACCCTCGTAAACCAATTGCGTCATCTTCTTCAGCTGCCAGTTTCCAAGCGGGTTACTCCAACCCGACCCATCGTAGCCGGAATTCGCCTGAAACTGGTTCAGGATCTCTGCATAATCCTTCGCTACCTGCCGAAACATCTCAGAACGCGGATCAGGCACAAACCAGGCAGGGGTCCCCGTGACAATGAAATCCACCACATCCCCCGCCTTGGCGGGAGATGGAGGGGCACTGGCGTTATGTTTCCCTAATTTGATCTTCCACAGATTGTCCGGAGTGACGTCTGCCTCGAAGGCATACAGCGATTTGTTGATACGGAGCAACGCACCATTGGCCATATATGGCGGATTCGCGGTATAATGCCACGTCGGCCCGGCAATGGGCGGCATACCCGGTTTCATGCTCAGGTAGAAATCGTAATCCGGTTTAACCAGAATTTCATTTTGACTAACTGCAAAATTATTGACCAACGTGCCCCGGGCAGACCTCGCCAAGCCATCCGGAATAACCATGCGACCGTATTTCTTGTCTGTAGCAAGAAACACCCCTCCGAATCCGTGAAAAACAAATTTGATTCCACGAGCCCGGCAATAATCGCGCCATTTGATCACATCTGCCACGCCGTTGGGGAAGAGATCTTTGTTGGGCAAGCCGACAGAATCTCCCTGCCATTCCCAATTGTGAAGATAGATCTCGTTCATGCCGTATTTCGCGGCTATGTCAGCCAGTTTATAGAGGTTTTCAGGCTTCCCCTCGGCAACGGTAGACAACAACCGCCTTGGCTTGTCCATTTCATCCACCCAACGGTTAAGCCAGGCTAGAGCATCAGCCCGGGTCCAACTCTTGAGATTGGCCCGGTTAGGCCGTGGCAGCGAAGGCTCGGCCACCCAGATGTCTGTCAGGATGTCGTCGTGCTCTTCATCGCCGACAAAACCATAGAGTGCAACGGCGCCCTGCGGCTGCGGCCGGTCGGTCGTCTGCGCAAAATGCGGATAGGGCCAGGAGAAATAAGTGCCATCTTCCACCTTAAAGGGGCCTGCCTGAAGTTCCGCCATGTAGTTGAGCTGCAGTGTATTGATCTTCCATCCATCGTCCTGGGGGGCCGTCCGCACATCGAACTCCACGCGATGGCCCGGCCAGTCTTTATTCAAACCGCCGGTTTGCGGATCATTGGAGACGTGCAGCAGCTCGAACTTGAAGTAACGATCCTTCGCGGTAATCGCGACCTTGATTTCAAATGGCCCCTTGGATGACCAGAGCAGCAGCTCGTTGGGACCAATCTTCGCCATATTGTCGAGGGCGGTGCGGGTGCCATCTTTCTCGCTCTTGCCGATCGTCCAATTGTAGATCGACCAGCCTAATGAGCCCGGTTCGGACACCAGCTTACCATCCCGCTTCATGCTCACTTTTCCATCCGGTGCGATGGTCAGCGACAGGGTCTTGTTGCTGAAAGTGACCGGCTCGGTAGAGCGCGTTCGTTCCGCTGTCATAGCGGTGGTGCCCAGCAGGGCGCACAACAAGGCGATGGTGGATATGGACAGGTGTGTTTTTGGTGTCGTATTCATTGGGTGTTCTTTCAGGGTGTGCGTTATGTTCAAAAGGTCGTTCAGTGCTTCGCGGCGCGTTCAAGGTGTTCCTTCAGGAATGCGGCCGACTTCGCGACGATTTCATCCAACGATGGCCGCAGCGCGCCGCCGGCTTCCTTCCAGTTGTGCGCGGAGTTCTCGACGATCAGGATTTCCACGGGCGCCTTCACGGCCTCGGCGCGTTCCTTCATGTAGCGGGCGTGATGCACCGGAATGGTCGTGTCTTTGTCGCCCTGCACCATGAGCAGCGGCGGGCTGTCGGCTTTCAGATAGTTCACCGGGCTGACTTCGCGGTAGGCGGCGAGTTTCGCTTTCGCATCGGCATCGGACTTGATGATGCGCGGACCGAAACGGTCCCGAACGCCTGTTTGCCCCGGGCCGTTGAAAAGTTCCGTCTTTTCGAAATCGCATGGCCCATACCACGAGACACCGGCGATAAGCCGATACTTCGCATCCGCCAACACTGGATCGCCGGGAAAGGACTCCGGCGAGAGCAGCACCATCTGCGCGAGGTGACCGCCCGCGGAGTCGCCCCAGGTGAATACCCGATCCGCATCGAGCGAGAACTGCTGCGCGTTCTTCGCCAGAAAGCACAGCGCGTCCTTCGAGTCGGTGATGCAGTCGCGTATCGTGATAATGCCGTCTTTCGTGCAAAGGCGATAGTCCACCGAAGCAACGCAGAATCCCTGTGCATTCAACGCCTTCATGCCGAGGAATCGCACGCCGCGATCTCCGATGGTCTTGTTGCCGGCCGCCCAGCCTCCGCCGTGCATGAAGAGCACAAGCGGGAATTTATCACCGGCCTTTGGTGCCGCAGGGTAATGCAGGTCGAGCTTCAGCGGTCCCTGCGCGGTCGTTTTGTAAGTGACGTCGAGTTTCGTCGCCGTCTGCGAGGGAGTTTCCGCGCGCGAAGCGGAGACGATCATCAGCAACATTTCAGCAACGACGAGGCTGGCGGTGAATGCTTTCATTTCCAGTCAATCCTCCCGGTTTTCGTTTCCAAATCGACGAACACCGACGCGTGCTCGAACTCGCGTGTGTATTTGAAGCCGTCGCGCTTCGCGTCGCCCTTGGGAGCACCGAGCGGTTTTTCGAACTCGGGATACCAGTCGAAAGTGCCGTTGTCGGAACTCCAGCCCCAGGTGTATTGGAAATAGCAGTTCGGGCCGGCGGCGATGAGGAAGCTCGCGAGCGGGAAGGTGATGTTCTTGGCAGCGATCTTCACCAGTTCCTCGTGCGGGCGTTTCATCAGTTCCTTGTCTTTCTGATGAAATCCGGGCCAGCCTTTGAAGATGACGATCTTGCCAGCCTTGGACGCCTTCTGCATCGCTTCTATGTCCGCGGCCATCATGTTGAGGTCCTTGGCTCCGGGTATCTTGCCGGCGTCTTTAAGGAACATCGTCCGGTCGAAATTGTCGATCATGGCTCCGTCGGTCGCGGGCAGAAGTTCGGAGCCTTCTTCGCCATGGAGCGGGTTGAAGATGATCAATCCTTTGGGCCCCATCTTGTCGTGCGCGAGTTTGCACATGGTCGCCACTCCTTTGCGGACGGCTGCCCGTTTTTCGGGGGTGATTTGGTCGCCGCCGTCGTTGGCGAGGCCGTCCGCGAACACGCCGTCGCATCCGTATTCCTTCACCGCCTTCTCGGCGACGCTCGCCCACCACTCGCGCATGGCCGGCTGGGACTTGTCCAAACGGTAGATTTCCCGCTCGACTTTTTTTCCCGTCTTCGGGTCGACATACTTTCTGATCGACGGCTTTTCGAAGAACGCCTCCTTCGGCAAGATAGAGTTCGAAGCGGTGAAATTCGAGTGCGGAATGTCGGCGGCGAAATAGAAGAGTACCTTCGCGGAGGGATTGCGCTTCTTGATCTCGGCCGCGGCCGCCGCGATGTTCTTTTCGGCATCCTTCACACTGCCGGCGGCAAACGTCACGAACGAAAAATGCTTCGCCAGGAAATCGTACTGTTGCGGGGTGAGCGCTGGATCGTAGCCGAAATGCGCATACACAGGCACGCGATCCCAGGTGAATTTCGGCAGCCTGTCGTCCGCGCGAAGACTACTCGCCAAACTGGCCAGTGCCAGCATACTGACCACCCCATTCACAAGTATTATTCGAATTGTCAGTTTCATTTTTTCCTCCTTTCCTTTGGACTTCTGGTATCCCGTTTTTCTCGTTCGACGGATTCCAGGACCACCTCCCAGGGCTCATCCGCCACTTCGCCGGCTGGCCCGCAGTTCCGGCAGCGATCTATCAAATCCTTCCCCATCTGCGTTTAACATTCAGGTTCTTCCGCGATCACTCCCACTGCAATCTCACGAACTGCGGGGCGGGGCCTTTCCAGGTTGACGCTGTTGTCTTCGGTGTTTCACGCTCGGTGAATTGGGCGCAAAGGCCGAGTTGATCGATCTGCGTCCAGGACATGAGCGGACCGTCTTTGGACGTGAAGTCCTTGACTTCGAGCGACAGCGTCTGTTCTTTGTCACTCCCCTGAATTTCGCGTTCGCAGACAAAAGTCATCTTCGGCCCTCGGTATCTCCTCCATTCGTTCTGCTGGAGCACGATGCTGAGACGGTTCGTTTGCGGCATTTTGAGTGTGATGGCGAGCTTCGCGCCGTTGGGACCGCGATAGAGCGGGTCGGTCAGCTTGCGTGTCCAAAATTGCCGGTGCGAGAGATTTCCCTCTCCAATCAAGTACCAATCGCGCAGGCCGCGGCTGAAGTCCTCAATTAGTTTGCTTGGTTTGGCAACGCTCAACAGATTGGCTGTCTTAATTTCCTCCATCGAACGTGAATGCAACAGGCTACTGATGCAAACGTCGTTCACGGATTTTGGATTCCCTGGAAGGGCAGCCAGCGATTCCGACTTCGGCAACTTGTGATATACATTTGCGAAGGCAAATAACGGAAGATCAAGGGTGTGAAGCGGCAACTTGGCGACGTATGCATTTCCGTCACGAGTTACGTCTGCACTGCGCCAGAAACGAGCGAGCGGGTCGGAATCAACGCTGTAATAGATCTCGACGAGTTTCACTGGCAGGGACCTTGTATCAGGCGTAACCCGCAGCATTGGGGTACGATCGGCAGTCTGCAGCAAGAGTTCGCTGTGCGGCGTTTCCGGTAGAGCGGGGCCACCCTTGAGGTAATGATCGAACCAGAGGGGCATCGCCACCGCCACCTCGGGAATGAGTCGATGATTCAAGTGCGGCGACCAGCAGTATCGCGTCGGCTGCTTGTCGATGAGCGCGTTCGTGCGATAGACGTCGTCCATCCAGCCGTGAAAATCGTTCGTGCCGCTGCGATG
>JBEGQI010000026.1:0-3085 GCA_041181065.1 Verrucomicrobiota bacterium
AGATTAAAGTCGAGGAGATAGCAAAGATGGCCGGTATGTCAGAACAATATGAACAGGCATATCGAGTTTATTGTAAATACACGCATAGTTCGATGTGGGCTGTGGAGGGAGATTTAAACGATATTACAGATATTAAAGACACTCACACGATGGCTTGGTGTGTTCTGGTGACCCTCAATAATTTAAAAGAGCACACGCCCGCAGTAATCCCAGATTTGAGACCTTTTGGAGAGCGCATCGGCATGTTGAAAAAATCTATCCCTGCGGGCTTAACGACTAGCCGAATCAGCTAAGTCCAAGATCAAAATGAATCCCCACGGCATTCCATCCCTCAGCCCCGGGTTGGCGGTCCGCGCCGGACGGGCCTGGTTTGATTCACGACCTCCCTCACCCTGACCCTCTCCCCAAGGAGAGGGAACAGCTTCGGTTCGGCGTCTTGAATTCGGATGACCGTCTCGCGAATCCTGTCGCTACGATCTTGCAAGGAGCGGTTGTTTTCCCAGGCTCCTTCCCTAGGCGCGGACACGGCTAGTTGGATTTCCCAGTGCCTTCCCCAATACAGCAAAATGCATTACCTAAATCGGCAATGCCAATTGTGAGCCAGTAATTGCCATTTCCTGTTTTGGAAGCAGGCTTTGCGGTCATGGGATGGCGCTTATGTTTTTTCGGAGTGGCATCCTAACGTCGCAATAATGCTTTCCTAATGTTGCGTATGGATTTGCAGTGTAGATATTCGATTATCCGATTTGAGTGGTCGCATTTGCGGTGAATTGACGGGGGTTTGGGGTTTGTTTAGCCTCTGTCCGCCGCCTTGGACGGGTTTAACCAGAATCACAGACGCCATGATCAACCTCGCTCGCTACTTCGAGAATCCCTTTGATACCCCCAAAGTCAGCCTGGCCAGCTTGCTGGCTTTCACCACGGATCATTTGCAGCGGATGCTGGCAAATAATCCGGGCGGGGTCTTCACCGCGCGCATCACCGGCACCACCGCCGCGCTTAATGCCATCAACAGTTCGGCGGTGGACGACTCGACGAAGCTCGGCGTGCGCAAGGCGCGGAAGCAGTCGAAGCGGGCGTTTCGCAAGGCGCTGCCTGAGCGGTTGGCTAAAATCCAGGCGCACGTGGTGGCGAAGTTCGGCGGCAAGTCGCCGGTCATCGCGCAATGTTTTCCGTCGGGGCGCGAAGGGGTGAAGCGCGCGCCGGACGACACGCTTGAGGCGCACCTGAGCACGCTCGTCACCGGAGTGACGGCGCACGCGGCGGCGCTGGAACCGGAAGCGTTGACGGAGGCGGAGGCGTTGCGAACAGACTGGCGATCGGTTTACAGCGCGAGCGAAAGTTCCAGCGGCGTGAAGGCGTCGGCGGAACAGGCGAAGCGCGCGGCGCGGGCGCTGTTGCAACGGGAGTTGTTCCTGAACTTACTGGCGCTGGCGACGCAGTTCCCGTGTCAGCCGGAGCAACTGGGACTTTACATGCAGCAGAGTTTGTTGCGCGGCGGGCGCTGAAGCGGCGGCACAGAATGGTTTCGGTCATTTGACACGCGGGAAGTTCGCCGGAAGAATTGAACAGTTTCACGCCTGAGGCGTCGAATATCCGACTGTCAGAAAACCACAACAAAACACAACGTAGTATCAAACATGAAGAAGTTCATTGCACTCACAGCGGCGGCCTTGCTGACCGCTTCCGTTTATGCCGGCGAATTCGCCGACATCAGCATCAAGGACGTCAAAGCGGCGGCGGATGCCAAGTCCGCGGTAATCATTGATGTGAACGGTGCCGATTCCTATAAGGAAGGTCATGTGCCGGGCGCGTTGAGTTGGGCGGCGATCAAGTCGGACTTGGCCGCGAAATTGCCGAAGGATAAAAGCACGCTGATCATCGCCTATTGTGGCAATCCCAAGTGTGGGGCTTATGCGGCGGCGGCGAATGCGGCGAAGAAACTCGGCTACACGAACGTGAAGCACATGAGCGCGGGCATCGCGGGCTGGAAGGACGCCAAGATGCCGACGGAAGCTGGCAAGTAAATCTGTCGCGCGGAATTCCACAGGCGGCCCAGTGATGGGCCGCCTTTTTGTTGCCGGGATTCAATTCAACGCCGACTGGCCGTGGAATTTTCTGCGTGATTTTAAGCGGGCTAAAATCCTAAGCTGCTGCATGACAATCTGGCTTCTCGCAATCGTCCTCATGGCGTCGCTTGCTGCGCTTGGTTACCGGCAAGGCGCCATCCGCGTGGCATGCTCGCTCATCGGTATTTTTCTCGGCGCACTGCTGGCTGTGCCGCTGGGCAAACCCTTCGTGGTGTTGCTGAAGGCGTTTGGGGTGGTGCATCCGGTGATTCTCTGGCTGGTGCCCCCGGTGATCGCGTTCATCGTCGTTTCGTTTCTGGTCAAAGCTGGCGCGTTTGCGATCCACCACAAAGTTGAAGTCTATTTCAAATACAAGGCCGGTGACCTGCGGTTGACACTGTGGGAACGGATGAATCGTCGCCTGGGCGCCTGTCTCGGCGTCGTGAATGGCGTGGCTTACACCGTCTTGATCACCTTTGTCGTCTATGTGCTGGGCTATTGGACCGTCCAGATGGAAACCGGCACGGAACAAAGCCGCATGGTAAAACTCGTGAACCGCATGGCGGAAGATTTGCAAAGCAGCGGATTTAGCCGGTCAGCCCGCTCGCTGGAAAACATGCCGAAGAGTTTTTATGAGGCGGCTGATATCTTGGGTAAAATCTATCGCAACCCGACCCTGGAAGCCCGGCTTTCCCGTTATCCCGCGTTTCTCATGCTCGGTGAACGCCCGGATTTCCAGACGCTCGCGAAGGATTCACAGTTCGCCGAAATGCGCGCACGTCAGGATTCCGTCGCCGCTCTGATGCAATACGGTCCCATTCAGGGCATCGTCAACGACACGGAATTTTTGAAGACAGTCTGGGGAATCATCGAGCCCAACTTGGGTGATCTGGCTGGCTTCCTGGACTCGGGAGTGTCCGAAAAATACAAAGACGAAACCATCCTCGGACGTTGGAATTGCAGCGTGCGCGGGATGGTCGCCGCTTACCGGCGGGCAAAGCCGAACGCCACGGCGC
>JBEGQI010000027.1:0-2570 GCA_041181065.1 Verrucomicrobiota bacterium
ACCTTCTCCGGATCCGGGCATCAGCCGGTTGGCGACGCCTGCTTCACAGCGAGTGGATGTCGATCGCGGGCAGCTCGTCAGGCGACGCTGAGAAGACGTCGCGGTCGTCATGGACCTGCACGAGCTCGCCCCAGTCGGTGGGCGGCCCGCGAGCGGGCGAAATCGGCGGAGGCTCGAGCGGTTCGCGAAGGTGCGTGAGGATCTTGCGGATCGGCCCCGGCTCCGTGATGAAGGCAATGAGCCGGATGTCGCCGCCGCACCCCGGGCACAGGAGCGGAAACTCTTCCCCGACCCGCGCCATCAGTTTCGCCCACGCAATCCGGGAGGTGTCGTGCGAGCGGGGCTTTTCATGAGTGTTGCAGCAGCCTTCCGTTGCATGTCGGCCGTCCGCGTGCCCGCCGGTCGTGGCATCCCGCTGCTTTCCGACATTCCCGACCGCCAGTGCCGTGACGGCCGGCCGCAGCGGGTGGTTCGGCGCGAAGACGCCGTGATAGCGATGCCGGTGCTTGCGTGGCTGCGGGATCAGATCCGCAAGCCGATCCAGGAACTCAAACGGCGAGAGCTCGATGACGCCGCTGGCCCCCGGCTGCGTGGACTTTCGCTTCCGGCCGGGCCCGACCCAGGTGGCGGCCTTGTGCCTGGGCATCACGTAGCGGATGCGAGCGATGCGGCCGTCGGCGTCGCGAATCACGGAGAGCCGTTCGAGTGCGAAGGGCGGCCGGGCGCAATACCGCAGGAGATGCTCGAGCGACTGAAAATAGCTCGGCACGTCGCGGTCGAGGAGCGTGATCCGCACACTCGCGTCGATCGAAAACCCACTGTTCTCCCAGGCGAGCATGTCGGCCGCGGCATGCGCATCGAGAAACCCCTGCCGCCTGAACCAACCGATCACGCGGCGGCGGACCCGTTCGGTGAGCGCTGCAAGGTCGCCCTGGGTGAGCGGCCTCGTCGGCAGGAACGCCGGCGGCCCGTCGGTGCCGTGCGTTCCCGGCAGGAAGACGCCGTCGGTGACGGCCGCGTGGAGATGGGCGTGGCGGTTGAGGATGCCAAGACCAACTTCTCCTTCGAAACCACTTTCGCTGGGCAAAGCTGGATACAGACACGTTACTTTGCACGCGCAGTAGTCAATAGGACGTTATCGAGCCAAGTGGCACCTCCTCGATTGGAACCTGAATGGCGCGTGCAGAAATGGTTGCAACCGCGGTTTGGGTAGGTTCTTCGCCAAAAGAATCTTTTTGGTCTGGCGTGTCGTAGAACTTTGAGTCGGCCGGAACATTAACAGATACAAGAGTACCTGCCACGAAGCACCCAGTGTCGAGCTTGATGAGTATTTTATCGATGAGCTTAATAAACTGGCGAGCTGCATCGTCTGAGAAACCCAAACTCTTCAACGCGTTGATGAAACGAGCACAGCCTCCCGCTCGTAGTGCTTGTATCGAGCCACCACTTGCCAGCATGGTGGCGAATTCGAGGATGATTTGACCAAGAATGCGGCCGACCAAGAAGGCTTTGTCTTCTGTGGGCATACTGGCCCACTGCTTCGATATCTCGTCCAGTATTCCCTGAAGTTCCGGAAATAAAGAAACGCCGGAGCGAGGTTTTTGCACAGGGCGCCAGGGGACTAGCTCAGGGCGCCGGTTTACTTATGCACTCGGGGTTCGGCTTGTCGGGCAATGAGGACTTCCATTCCAGAGCAAGCTTCGTGAGGCGTTCGACGGTCTCGGGATGTTCCTTGGAAACGTCCTTTGCTTCTGCGCGGTCTTTGACGACATGATGCAGTTCGACACGCTTGGCATCGTAGGTCAGTGTGAGTTTCCAGTCGCCGTCACGCACAGCGAGTCGCGGCCACCAATCTGGTTCGGTGCTGTTGCCACGCCACTCCCAGAAGATTGGGCGCGTGCGCGCTGCTTCTTTGCCGTTGAATGCCGCAAGGAGGTTCTCGCCATCGCCGCTATAATCGTTCGGCAACGTCGCTCCAGCGGCTGCACATAGGGTCGGCAACAAATCAACCGCAGTGAATGCGGTCTTCACGTTGCTCGAACCTGCCGTGATATGACCCGGCCAGCGGACGATGAAAGGCACACGCACTCCCCCTTCGAACAGACTTCGCTTTCGACCGCGCAGTCCGCCCGTTTCCCCAACGCTGTAATAGGTGTCGTAGCCGGTAAGTCCCACGGTTTTGTCGGTGCTGATTTTCTTGTTCTCATTTGTCCATTCCGGTCCGTTATCGCTGGAGAACAGGACGATGGTATTGCTCTCAACGCCGGTCTCCTTCAAAGCCGCGAGCACTTTGCCGACATCGTTGTCGCCGTCTGTAATCACTGCAGCGTACACTTGTTTCTGTTCGTCGAGATGTTTCCACTGTTCCATCGACTCGTTGGTTGGGCGATGAGGGGTATGGCTCTCATGAATCCAGACATTCATAAAAAACGGGCGTCCCTTGCTCTCGCGGATGAACCGCACGGCATTGTCAGCGGTGGCATCCGTCTTGGCCTGCGACTTGGCATCGCCGGGACCGTTAAATACGGCGCTCTCGTCGAAGCCATATTCCGACGGCTGCGGAGCCCCCA
>JBEGQI010000028.1:0-2555 GCA_041181065.1 Verrucomicrobiota bacterium
GACCTGTGGCAGGTGCCGGAGTTTCGCGAGTATTGCCGGCCCTTCGCCAACCCGAGCAACGGCCCGCAGCCCGGCCTGGTGCTCGAATTCTCCACCGAGATCGCCGTGGGCAAAAACTTCTTCGGCAAGCCGCTCAGCGGATTGGACCACGCGTTCAGCCCGGCGAACTACGCCACCAAGGTCCGCGCCTTCACGGCGGCGTTCCAGAACTACGACGTGGACCCGGCGGGCAGCAGTCCCCAGCTCTCTACGAGCCCGCGGTTCTACCTCGTGCCGGTCGGGCAGGACCGGCAGTATTGTTCGGACACGGAATTCCCGACAATGCGCACTTGGGACGTCGTGAGCCAGCGCCTGCCCGTGCCCTACATCTTGAACCCCGAGAGCCTGGGCAATTACACCTATCAACTCACGATGGACGGGTTGGACGGCTCCTATGCCGAGCGCATCCGCTTCGGCGATTCACGTGCGTTCATCTCCGATTACGGCCTGTCCGGCACGAATGACATGACGTTGAGCCCGCTCACGCCGGGCTGGAACTCGTCGAGCCGGCTCTACGGCCGCTCCGCCTGGAACACGCGCTGGCTGCTGATCATCCCCGGCGCCACCCTCAATGCGGACAAGGAAGCTGGTCTGAAGCGGTTCATCGACACCGTGACGGATATCAAACTGTATCTGGAAACCTACAGCAATCAGGGCATGTGATGATGCGATTCAACCGCCAACATTTCTTCGGAACGCTGGGCGCGGCTCTGATGGTCTTGTTGCCGGCCGGATGCAGCCGGCAGCCGGCCGCTGCCTCCGCCCCGGCGGAGGAGTCCGTGGTCCTCGCGACCGTGGGCGGGCAGACCGTGACGGAGGCCGATTTCCGCCGCGCCTGGCAGCGGCAGTCGCCCGCCGCCGACACGCCCGAGGCGCGGCAGCAGGTGCTGGACGCCTTGATCGCCCGCGCCGCGCAGGTGGATGCCGCCCGGCGGGCCGGGCTGGACCGCGACCCGGAGCTCCGCGACGAGATCGATCGGCTGCTCATCGGGGGGCTTCGCCAGAAACAGCTCCTGCCGCAATTGGAAGCTGTGCGCGCCGGCGAGGAGGATCTCAAGGCCTATTACGAACAGCACCAGCAGACGCGTTACCTGCTGCCTGCGCAGGTCCACGTGGCGGTGCTGTGGTTTGAGACGCGCGGCCAGTCGCCGTTGGCTGAACGTTATCGCCCACGGTTGGAGGCGGCTCGCGCCCAAGTCCTTGCGGATCCCGTCGCCTTCCCGGTCGCGAAGGGGTTCGGAGTGCTGGCGGTGACGAATTCCGAGCACCGCGTTTCCCGCTACCATGGTGGTGATGCGGGCTGGTTGACGGCGGATGCCGCTGCGGGGGAAGGGGCAGGGGTCTGGAATTCCGCGGTGCAACTCATTGCCAGGAACCTGCAGACCCCGGGTGATCTGAGTGAAGTGGTGGAGGTTCCCGAGGGATTGTTCCTGGTGCGCTTGATCGAGCGGCGACTAGGCGGCGCGCCCGATTATGCCAGCGTGCGGGGACGAGTGGAGAGCGACCTGCTGCGGGAGCAGCGGAAAAAAATCGAGGCCGATTTTGAACACGGCATCCTGGCGGCAGCGCCGGTGCGGCGTCATCCCGAAGCGCTGGCCGCACTGGCCGACTTGAAGTCCGGCAACCCCGCCAACCGAATTCCCAATCTGAACCTGCCGGAAATCCCGAACAAACAGTGAATCGACTGCTGATGAATCTTAAACCTTTGAAAACTATGAACGGATCAACAATGTGGAGTCGGCTGTGCGGTCAGATTTCAGCGAAAATGCCTGGCGCTTCCCTTTGCGGCTTTGGGCGTGAGGTCTGGGCGATTGCCTGTCTTTGTGGCCTGTTGGTGCTTGGTTGGGTGCCAGCCGATGCCGCCCAGTACACGGAACCGGATCTGGTTCTCTTCGGCAAAGTGATCAATGTCTATGGCGGCAACGCCCATCAGGTGTTTCAGGGCAACCTTCGGGTGACTCTGACCTATGGCGGAGTCGCGCAGTCCTCTGTTCACAGAACCGAATTGCGGCCGGTCGGCCCTTCGGGCGAATATTCCTATCGCGTATCGATTCCGCTGAAGTTCAAGCCGGATGCCAATGAATTGTCCGCGAGTCTGGCAGTCACCCCGGTTGTGACAATCCCTACCATTGTCGCCACTCTGGACGGTGTGCCGGTGAATTTGGTCGACCCTGCCCAGGCAAAAGAAATCCTGATCTCGAACAATGCACGAGGGCGGGAGTTTCAGTTGGATTTAGCTGTCAGCCGGTCGGATGCCGACTCGGATGGCGACGGCATTCCGGACTGGTGGGAAGTCTCGCACGGGCTGAACCAGTATTCCGCCGCCGATGCGACGAATGATGATGACAATGATGCGTTGACGAACCTGCAAGAATTCCAAAGGGGCACCGATCCCAAAGCTGCCAATACCGCTCCGCTGCTTCTGGCGACCCGGTTTCAGGTGCCCGTGGGCGGCACGGCAGGTCTGGCCCTGAACCTGATCGATCAGGGTTCCGCTCCCACCAATCTTTACCTCT
>JBEGQI010000029.1:0-5779 GCA_041181065.1 Verrucomicrobiota bacterium
TGCGGTTTGCCGGCGAGGAAGGCGCGGAGGTTGGCGCAGGCGGTCTGCAGGAGTCGTTCGCGGGCGGCGCGCGTGGCCCAGCCGAGGTGCGGGGTGATGAGGCAGTTCTTGGCGGTGAGGAGCGGGTTGGTCGCCGGCGGCGGCTCGACGGAGAGGACGTCGAGCGCGGCACCAGCGAGACGGCCGGAGTTAAGGGCAGCGGCGAGAGCGGGTTCGTCCACGAGCGGGCCGCGGCTGGTGTTGAGCAGGAAGGCGGAGGGCTTCATCCGCGCGAGGCGCTCGGGGTTGATGAGTTGTTTCGTCTCCGGCGTAAGCGGGCAGTGCAGGCTCACGATGTCGGCGCGAGCGAGGAGGTCGTCGAGCGGGACGCATTCCACGCCAGCGGGGAGTTGCTCAGGTTGGGTGCGGGTGTGGACGAGCACGCGCAGGCCAAAGGCCCGGGCGATCTGGGTGACCTCGCGGCCGATCTGGCCAAAGCCGATGACGCCGAGCGTCAGGCCGTCGAGTTCGAGGAGCGGGTGATCCCAGTAGCAGAAGTCGGGGCTGCGGGTCCATTGGCCGGCGCGAACGGTGGCGCCATGGTGGCCGGCGTGATGGGTGAGTTCGAGCAGCAGGGCGAAGGTGAGTTGCGCGACCGAGCGGGTGCTGTAACCGGGGACGTTGGTGACGGGGATGGCGCGTTCGCGCGCGGCGACCGTGTCCACGACGTTGTAACCAGTGGCGAGCACGCCGATGTAACGCAGCTTGGGCAACGCGGCGAGCGTGTCGCGGTTGAGGACGACTTTGTTGGTCAGGAGAACCTCGGCGTTGGCGGCACGGGCGAGGAGCTGGTCGGGCGCGGTGCGGTCATGGATCTCGCAAGGGCCGAGGGATTCGAGTTCGGTCCAGCGCAAATCGCCGGGGTTGGTGGTGTGGCCGTCGAGGACGACGATGTTCATGGGGGGAGTTTAAGGAATCGGCGAATCTTGCGAAATACGCGAAAGGAGAAAAGGTGTGGAGCGTTCCGTTCTGGCATTGCCCAGCTGGGGCAATTATCAATGGCGCATGGCTGCGACAAAACATTGCTGGAAATGCGGGACGGAATGGACCTTCGCGCGGTCGCCGGGCCGTAGCGAGACGTGCGTGAAGTGTAATTCGGACCTGAAGGTCTGTCTGAACTGCACGAGCTACGACAAGACGGTGGCGTATCAATGTCGTGACCGGCGGGCGGATGAGGTGGCGGACAAGACTGCGGCGAACTATTGCGAGTATTTTGAGATCGCAAAGAAGGAGTTCGTGCCGGTGACCGAAGGGCTGGCCCGCGAAGCAAAGGCAAAAGATGCGTTGAAGAAGCTGCTCGGAGGTTGAGAGGATTTGCAACGTTCGATTTACTGACTTGGCTCGATCAAAACGAGAAACCCCGCCCAGTTTCCTAGGCGGGGTTTTGATTAAGCTAACTCAGCTTAGAACTTGTAGATGAAGTTCGCGTAGAGGCCGAGGCCGGTGTCCGCAGTGCGGTAAGCTTCAACCGTGCCCTTTTCGAAATACTGGTCCCAGCGCAGCTCGAGGCGGCTGATGACGTTCTTCCAGAGGTCATATTGCACCGTGCCGGTGAGGCCGATGTTGTTGCTGTCATAGGAAGAACCTTCAGACAGTTCGCCGTATTCCGCGCGGCCATGGAGGCTCAACTTCTCGGTCGCCTGATAGGAGGCATAAACGCCAACAACCCAAGTGTCTTCGCCTTCGTTGTAGTAGGCGTTTTTGATCGAGTCAAATGACACGCCAGCCTTGAGGCCAGCAACCGGGGTGTTCAGCGTAGCGCCAACATAGTAGTTCTGCTGGTTGTCATAGCCATCCGGTCCAATCACCGCGCCGGCATACAGCGTGGAACCTGCAAGGAAACCGCAGTCCTTGGGAGCCGTAATGGCGATCGACGCCATGGCCGCCTTGTGCCAAGGAGCGTTACCATTGCGTTCATTGATGCCGGAATAGGTCGTATTCGCAACACCAGCCGCGAGCGCGATGTTTTCGTTCACACGATACGTTCCGAGAATACCAGTGTGCTGCGTGGGTTCAGCGTAGTAGCCCCATGAGCGGGTGAAGTTCGGGTTGTTGCCCGATTCATAGGTTTCGTAGCCGATAATGGTGTCAAATGTGCCGATTTTCCAGTCGATGCCGTTGCCCACTGGCGTGCGCAATGCCACGTAGGCTTGCTTGATTGCGAAGTCACCGGGGCCGTGGGCGCTGCTTGACAGGTTGTAATAGTTCGCATCAGGCCCAAACAGCAGGTCAACCTTGTAGCCAGAAGCCCACTGGGATTCATCCAGAGGCTTCTCAATGGTCAACTTGACTACGTTGAGATTGAAGCCGTTTTGCTTGCCGTCGCGGAACGGGATGTAGGTCTGCTCGTTCGAGCGATCCAAGGTCCATTCCACTGACGTGTCCACATAACCGCTGATGGTGGTGCTCGAGAGGGCCGTCTGCAGGGCGTTCATCTTCGCTTCTTCGGCATTAACGGCCGAGGCGAGACTGACGACACCCACAGCTGCCAGACCCAGTGTCCATTGATTAATTTTCATTCGTGTTCCTCCGATGTGTTTGTTTTGGTTCTGTTTTTACTGCACGCGTGGAGTAAAATACCGTTTACTCCTAACACCCTGATTGGGTGTAGTTAAGCGGATGCTTATGCAAATTCCCACTTCTTGACAACTAAAAACTACGGCTATTGTTGGGTTTAGCCCCAAAAACCCTTGAAAATGGGCAGTATTGCCTGTTTTCCAACTCTTAGCGGAGGCTGTCTGGTCTTTGGGCAAAGCAGTCGTGAGGCGAATTCTGGGCTTCATCCAGATGCCAGCTTTTCTTGGGCTTTCAGGGAATTGTGATTTCATGGAACAGGGAGTGCTAGTCTGAGGCGAAAGGTAAACTGGTTTTTGCAGATCTTGCTTAACCGGCCCTTGGAAGACAGAGCAACTCGAAATAGCCCGAAATTATGCCGTCATTTGCATATATCGCACGCGAAACCTCCACCGGACGCGAAATTAGGAACACGTTGGAGGCCGCTACGGAACAGGCCGCCATTGCTGCCCTCTTGAACCGCAACTTACTGGTCGTTTCCATACAGGAAAAAGTCGGTAAGAAGGGGAAGACCAGCGGTGGCAAAGTCGCCTTGCAAGATCTGGTGATATTCACCCGTCAATTGGCCACTATGATTGACGCGGGGCTAGCAATGGTTCAATGCCTTCAAGCACTGGCTGATCAGACGCAAAACAAGGTCATGCGCGATGTCATCAAGGACGTATGTGCTCGCGTCGAGGGGGGGGACAGCTTCTCCGAAGCACTTTCAAAACATCCTAAAGTCTTCACCAGGCTATACATAAGCATGGTGGGTGCGGGTGAAAAAGGTGGTTTGCTCGCCGAAATCTTGGCGCGACTGGCAACCTACTTGGAAAATACCGCCCGACTGCGCAAGAAGGTCAAGTCGGCGATGATGTATCCTACTATTGTAACGGTGGTTGCAATTGCGATCACCACGTTTCTTTTGATCAAAGTCATTCCGGTATTTGGTGAGATTTATGAAGGCTTTGGCGCCAAACTGCCGACTCCGACGCTTTTCATGATCAACTTGAGCAAGTTCGTTTCACACTGGTTTATCCTGATATTTCTCAGCATGGGCGGCATTGTTTACGGCTGGCTTCACTTCATTAAAACCAAAAGTGGCCGGGAATTCTGGGACGCTCAGCGAATTAAGCTCCCGATTTTCGGTTCTATCGCCCACAAAATCTGTCTGGCGCGATTCACTCGCACCTTGTCGTCGCTGATTCGAAGCGGTGTCCCCATCCTTGAGGTGCTTCAGATTGTTTCCCAGACGGTTGGCAATGTCGTTATGGAAAAGGCGATCAAACAGGCTAGCAGTGATATCGAACGCGGCGAGGGCATTTCGGCCGCGCTGGGCAAACACCCCGTCTTTCCGAACATGCTTATTCGCATGTGCACCGCCGGTGAACAAACCGGCAAAATCGATGCAATGCTCGAGCGCATTTCTGATTTCTTGGATGATGAAATCGAAACCACGCTGTCCGGCCTCACTTCGCTGATCGAACCCATCTTGATTGTGTTTCTGGGTGTCGTTGTCGGCGGCATGGTCATTTGTATGTTCCTGCCGATCTTCAAGCTCAGCGAAGTCGTCAGCAAGCGCTGATTGCAGGGCGAACTATCAGAAAACACCCGGCCGGTCGGGATACACCGACCAGCCGGGTTCCGCAACCGAAGTAGAAACAAATTATGGCCAAAGTGCTACTGGTGGATGATGAGTTGACCATGGTTCAAATGGTCGCTGATCTCCTGCGTGAAGATGGCCATGAGGTCTTTCCTTTCACGAATCTCAACGCGGCGCTGGCTGGCTTGACCGCCCATCAGCCTGATCTCGTTATCACAGACCTTTACCTCGAAAAGAGCAACGCGCAGGGTTTGGAAATCATCAAGAAGGCACGCACGCTCAGCCCGCCGGCCGTGGTGGTGGTCATCACGGGATACGGCTCAATCGACACGGCGGTTGAAGCTATGAAAAAGGGCGCCTTTGACTATCTCGAAAAGCCGTTCAAGATCGACGAACTGCGCATGTGCATCCAGCGCGGCCTCACTTACGGCACCGCTGTGAGTGAAACCACCTTCCTCCGTCGCCAGCTCAAAAAGAAGTATCATTTCAACCAGATCATCGGCACGGCGCCGAAAATGCAGGACGTTTACAAACTTGTCGAACGGGTTGCCAACACTGACAGCACCGTGCTCGTCCTTGGCGAAAGTGGCACCGGCAAGGAACTCGTTGCCCGCTCGTTGCATTTCAACAGCCGCCGTCAGCATGCGCCGTTCGTTCCCATTAACTGCTCTGCTCTACCTGAGGCGCTGCTGGAATCCGAGTTGTTTGGCCATCGCCGTGGCGCATTCACCGGCGCCATTGCGGATAAAAAGGGGCTGTTCCAAGAAGCTGACGGTGGAACTATTTTCCTCGACGAAGTGGCGTCCATGTCACCGTTGTTGCAAAGCCGCCTGCTTCGGGTGCTCCAGGAAAAGGAAGTTCGCCGTGTGGGCGATAACACGCCGGCGTTTGTGGATGTTCGTGTCGTCGCTGCGGCCAACGAGCCGTTGGAGAAATGCATCAAGGAAGGCAAATTCCGCGAGGATCTTTACTACCGGCTCAATGTCATTCCAATCCAGCTGCCACCGTTGCGCGAGCGGCGCGATGACATTCCGCTGTTGGTGGCGCATTTCTTGAAACAGAAGTCGCGCGCTGATGGTCCCACGCCGAAGCTTTCCAAGCGAGCCTTGGAAGCTTTGATGGTTCACGAGTGGCCCGGCAACGTGCGTGAACTCGAAAACGCCATCGAACGCGCTGCCACCCTTTGCGAAGATGGAGCCGTTCGCGTGGGCGATTTGCCGCCTTCCTTGCTGGCTAAGGTGGGAATCTCCCCGGAAAGCGACATCGCAAACGACGCGGCCGAATTGCCGCATGTCAGCGATTCGGTCAGCGCCGAGGTCGCCTCCGGTGGTGCAAACCACACCGCTACGACCACGGGTTCCGCGCGTCCGTCGGAGCCAATCAAGCCGCTCAAGACTTACATTCGAGAGCAGGAGCAAACTTATCTCAATCGCGTCATGGAAGCGGCATCCGGCGACAAGGAACAGGCTGCGATCATGCTTGGGGTCAGCCTTGCCACTCTCTACCGCAAGCTCTCTGGCGACGAACACGAAGGTTGAAGAACCGCCACTTCATTTCGTCGGTGCCTGCCAAATAGTTTGCACC
>JBEGQI010000030.1:0-5015 GCA_041181065.1 Verrucomicrobiota bacterium
GTAATCGGTGCGGTCACAGCAGTTCCGCCAACGAGCGTGAAGTCGCCGGGAACATCCGAGTTGCTACCCGTGAAATCGATCAGCAAGTTCGCTCCCGAAGTGGTGATGGTCGTGATCGAGGGAACCGTGGGCGGCGGCGACGACGCATTCACTGTGAGCGTGGCCGTGGCGCTCGGAGTGGTGCCACAACTATTCGCCACGAACACCTGGTAAACAGCCGCGTCGTTTGTGGTCAGCGGACTCACCGTGAGAGATGACGCTGTGGCTCCGGGAAGATTTGTTCCCGCACGTTGCCACTGGTATGTGAACGGTCCCACACCAGTAGCCGCCACTGTGAAGTTCGCACTGCCACCAACATTGTTGGTCTGTGACTGCGGCTGCGTTCCGATGGACGGCGGGACGGACACCACAATCGAGGCCACCGAACTCGTGACGACGCCATAGAGGTTTGAGACAACCACGTAGTAGGTGTAATCACCGCCGTTAGTCACAGTGACAGTGTGGTTGGTTGATGTGCCCGTTTGAATGCTGTTGGTAGGATCCGAGACTTTGAACCAATTATATTCGATGCGCTCCGTGCCGGTCGCAGCAACGCTCAAGGTGTTCGTCGTGCCGTCGCAATTCGTGATGCTCTGAAGATCTGCCGTGATGGTCGGCCCGACAACCGCCTTCGTGGAGACGCTGACTTGCAGGTCATCGATGAAGAGCGGGCCGGTGTCGGTGCCCTGCCGCAGGCTGATATCATGCAACGTGCGCGGGCCGGACATGTCCACATTGGTTACGCTGGCAGGCGTGCCCAAAGGGTCCAGCGTCAGGACGGTCTGCGCATTGTCCTGGTCATGCTGGAGACGAACCGTGTAGAGCGTGCCCGCCGCCAGATCCACAGGAAGTTCACTGTAGTCACCAGCCTCACTGTTCTGCACGCGGAGCCGGAAGCCGCCGGGGGAATTGGTCGTGGAAAGACGCCCGCGCAAACCGGTGGTGCTGCCGGCAGTTTCGTCGTAGAGCGCCACGACGTTGCCGGAATCGGGCGAACCCACCGGCGAACTGATCCATTGCACTTTGAAGGTGGTCGTGAAGAGGCGGCCCGCGCCGGGGACGTAAGGTCCACCCTTCAAAGGCGCGATGATGCTCTGAACGTTGGGGCCCGAGAGGATTTGAACCACCCCAGAAGAGACCTTCACCTTGGTTCCGCCTGCGCCAGCACGACTGAACCAAAAGTCGCCCGAGTCGGTGGAGATGGGGTCAAAGCCGGTGATGTCGGTGATGAGATAATCAAAACGATCCGAGAACACGACATTCGTCGAGGGCAGCACCATGACGCAATAACGATTCGTGCTCGAGATGAGGTTGGTGGTCTGGAGCACCGTATCGATGTTGGTGCTGGTAGCAATCATTATGATCGGCGCCACCCCATCCTGGCCAGTGACTGGCGTCACCGTGACCGTGCGGTTCGTGCCGGTGCCGCTGACCACGACCCCGCTGCTCTGCACGAGCGTGGTGTTACCGCTGCTGGCGGTGAGCGCAATCAGCGATGAGTTAAGCCCAGGCTGGGTCACGCTGACAGGCATGGCCACTGCCGTGTTTAACAAGGTGTTGGTGTGAGAAGCAACGATGCTTGGGGCCGTCTGGTTGACCGTGATCTTGAAATAGGTTTGGGCCGGATTGCCCGCCGAATCGGTGGCGGTGACGGTGATGTTCGCGGTTCCAGCGACCAATCCGTTGGTGATGATGAAGAATCGGCTCGATCCGCTCCCGCCGAAAAAGATCGAGTTCGAGGACACTGCCGACTCATTGGAGGAAAACGCTGACATTACCAGATTGCCCGCAGGCTCATCAGGATCGGCGACAGTGAAATAGTTCGTCATTCCGACCGTTGCGCCCGAATATTGATCACCGATGCTGAAGTCGTTGATGGTCGAAATGGTCGGCGGATTGCCGGAGGTGATGGTGTAAAACGTCAACGTTTCGGAGTTGGTGGCAATCTTGATCGGGCTGCCTGAGTTGTAGAGTGAATCGAACAATCCAGTCATTGCCAGACAGATGGTATTATCGCTCTTCAGAACGCGCCCCCAACCACTTGCTCCACCGGCAATGGTAACCGATCGTTGCACCGCGGCACCGGTGGTGATCACGTTGGAAACGCTGAGCAACGTTGCCGTCAAGCCACCGCTCGTCAAAAGGTTGGAGTTGGCCACATTGTTGGCCTGCGCGTTCGTCCAAGCCGTAGTTGCCGCGTTGAAGTTAGTGTATGGCTCGTTCAGGCCGTAGAGTTGAATGCGCTGGTTCTGGCTGCCCGTGGCCAGGGTGAAGGTGAACACCAAATTGGCATTCGTGTTCATGTTCGCCGGGACATTGAACTTGAAGTAACCTTTACGAACACCGCCGGCCGTGCCAAGGGATGATCCAGATTTGACCTCAATGATTCCCGGCGTGGTAACAGTCGTGAACACCACAGAGTTGGTATTGGTCCACGCGCCGCCGCCGCGAACGACAAGGTCCGCGAAGATGTTCGTAGTGACCAGATCGGCCCTGACCGAGACAGACGCGAGCAATGCGACCGCCGCCAGACCGAGGAGTTTGAGTTTGTTCATAGCTAGTTTGTGTTGGGGTTCAGGTGGGGTTAAAGCGTATTGGCCGGACCAACTTTGCGGGTTTCGACGTGCCAATCAAAGAAGAGCGCGTTGCGAACCTTGCCATGCACCGGTTTAGCCGGCGGCTGTATCGACCAACCCACTTCTGGAGACGACGTGCCGTCCACATCAATCTGGGCATAAGCGAAATTGCCCTTGGGGGCGGACAAAATGGACGAAATCTTCCACGGTGGCGCAGCGGGTGACGGATAGCCAAAAGGGCGCGTCACACGGCTGCTGTAACTTGGATCAGTAATCGGAATGTAGGCCGGATCGGTTGTAGCCAGCTTGGTATCGCTGTAGAGAAAATAGCAGTGATGCTCGGCCACAGAACCATTATCAATGCTGACCTTCATCGCGGATGCGTAGGCCGGGCAGAACATGACCTTGGCATAATTGGTGGCGGTCGTTGAGGGCGCCGGATACGACAGGTAGTTCGCAATATAATAGACCAACTCGCTCTGTGAGCGGGCATCATCCATGTAGTTCACACGGACACCGCCATATAATCCGGCGGTTTTTCCCGGGCCGGGCGGCAGCGTGTCGTTGTTATCGTCCACGAACAGCTGGTTCGCGAGACCCGTTTGCTTCAGGTTGGAAACGCAATTGATCTGCTGCGCCTTGGCTTTGGCACGCGAGAGTGCAGGCAACAACATCGCCGCAAGGATGGCGATGATCGCGATCACCACGAGGAGTTCAATCAACGTAAAACCAGCGCTGTTGACGCGGGTCTGATGAGCAGAACGGAATCGGGATTGCATGTATTTAATCTAAAGGACTTGGCCGGTGGAAAAAGTCGGCAAAACTGCTGACACCAAAGGCGTTTGAAAAAGGCGGAGATCGCCGTTCAGCAATCTCCGCCGCGACCCACCCCAAGTTACCGTGTCTCTAAATACGTTTGCCGCCCCAAATCTGCCGGTTCAGCCAGAAGGCTCCGAAGGCGCCGGCCAGCGCCGCCGCGACCCATGTCTCGACTTCCGGCACCGCCACGATGTCCATCTGCAAGCCCCAACTCTGCACGGTGCTCACGCCACCGCCACTCAGGTCCGCGATGAACAAGCTCCAGGTGCCATTCGGGTTCGTGCTCAGGAACGAAGCCAAGCTGCCGCTGGTGTTGTCAGTCATCCACGTGCCCGTGGGCGCTGCGGTGAAGGTGCTGCCCCCGCCGTAGCTGTGAATGCTCGTGCCGCTTGAAGCGAGCGTGACGTTCATGCCGGCATCGCCATAGCCGAAGCTGCTGACACCGCTCACGCCGGTGCCCACGCGGTCCAGCATCACCGTGAAGCCGCTGCTGTGGACGAGGTAGGCGTAGAGGTCGCCATTCCAGCCGCCGGTGAGGTTGAGGTTCACGGAGAGACTGGTGAACGTGCCGGCGGGGATGGCACCGACCGTCCGCGTGTCGCTCCAGCCGCTCAGGTTGTTGTCCGGCACCACGCCGGCGTTGGCGAAGCCGCTGTTCCAGTTGGTGGTGTAGAGCGTGGCTTGGGATGTGAGCGACGACAGCGCCGCAACCAAGGAGGCGAGAATCAGCTTCTTCATTTCAATTTAGTTTTGGGTTTCGTGTTGCCCGCTCATCGGTGCTCACGGCACGGAACGCGTGCGGAAGTAACCAGACGGATTGCTGGGCGTGATGGTGAAGCTCAACGCGCCGTTGCCCGCCGCTGTGTTGGTGGCCACGGGCGTCCACGTGATCGGCGGCGTGAGGCTCGCCGCTTCGTCGATGGCGTATTGCTGACCAGGGATGCCGAGGTAGTCGAATTGATACTGCCCGCCGCCCACCGAGGTCGGACCAGAAATCAGGTTGAAGCCGGTCGGCGAACTGATGCTGACCGTCACGGTCTTGGTGTCGGTCGCACCGAGCGCGTCGGTCACCGTATAGGTGAAGCTGTCGCTCGTCGCCGTGCTGGTCGAGGTGTAAGTGATGCTGGTGCCGCCCACGATGGTGGCGGTGCCGTTGGCCGGGGTGGAAACGGCGGTGATCGTCACGGCGTCGCCATCCGCGTCGGTCACGTATTTGCCGATGACTGGAGCGGTGGCAGAGCCACCGACAGCCACGCCGAGGTCGAAGTTGCTGGCCACCGGGGCTGAGTTGCCGTTGTAGGTGATCGTGCCCGTGGTGTAGAGGGCGCTGAGGTTCCAGTGGTTCGTGCCGTTGGGGAGGTTCAACGTGCTGAACGTCCCGGTGGTCGTGCCGTCGAACAGATCGAAGCTGTTGCCAGCGGTCAAGGTGCCGAGGCTCGTGACGGTGAGCGTGCCGCCCAAGGTGGCGCCGCCATTGAATACGATTTTGTCCGCGCTCGGCCCGTTGGTGATCTCCGCCACCACCGTGCCGCTCAACACCGCGGCGCCGTTGATCGTAAAGGTGCCGATCGAGTTGCCCGC
>JBEGQI010000031.1:0-11302 GCA_041181065.1 Verrucomicrobiota bacterium
CCTGAGCCTGCTGGTCCCAAGTCCACCAAAGGTTGCGCGCCAGCTTGTGCAAGCCGGCGATGATGCTGTTCAGTTCTTCTGTCGTTAGCGGTTTCTTAGCCATAAAAATCAGTAAGCAAAAATGCTGCCTTCCTCCTTTCGGAGGGCGCGCACTCTAGGTTTCATGCGTAAAAGCGGCAAACAAAATTCACGGCATCTTTGTGCGGCGCTGGCGATTTGCACTCAATCTGGCTGAAGGCGGACAGCTCCGCGTGTCGTTTAGTGGACGCGCGGTTCAACCCCGAGCAGGTTGCGCACAAAAAAGTCCGCGCGGCGTCGGGTGCCGTATTTGCCTTCGGCGGAGCCGTGGCCTGCGCCGGGAATGACGACGAGGTCGAAGTCCTTGTCGGCCTTGATGAGCGCGTTGGCGAGTTGCATGGTCGAGGCGGGATCGACGTTCTCATCCATTTCGCCAACGAAGAGCATCAGCTTGCCGGTGAGATTGCGCGCATGAGTCATGTTGGAGTTGTCGGCGTATTCCGGGCCGACGGGCCAGCTCATCCATTGTTCATTCCACCAGATCTTATCCATGCGGTTGTCGTGACAGCCGCAATCGGACACTGCGACTTTGTAGAAGTCGCCGTGGAAGAGCAGGGCGCCCGTGCTGTTCTGGCCGCCTGCTGAACCACCGTAAACGCCGACGCGCGACAGATCCATTTCGGGATGTTGCGCGGCCGCCGCTTTCATCCACGCGATTCGATCGGGGAAGCCAGCGTCCTTCAGGTTCTTGAAACACACGTCGTGAAATTTCTTCGAGCGATTGCTCGTGCCCATGCCGTCGATCTTCACGACGACAAATCCCAGTTCCGCCATGCTTTGCATCTTGTAGTAAGTTTGAAACGACTTCGGCACGAACGAATCGTGCGGCCCGGCGTAGATGTCCTCGATGACTGGATACTTCTTGTTCGCGTCGAAGTTTGTCGGGCGAACGATGATGCCGTAGATGTCCGTCTCGCCGTCGCGCCCCTTGGCCACGAAGCGTTCTGGCGCACGCCAGCCGGTCTTGAGCAACTCGCTCCCGTCAGCGCGTTCGAGTTCGCAGATCAACTTGCCATCCTCCGAGCGGCGCAATTCGTGGACCGGCGGCAGGTCCACTCGCGAAAACGTGTCGACGAAGAAGCGCTGATCGGGTGAGAACTCGATGGCGTGGGTGCCATCGCCTTCGGTGAGAACAGTGAGCCCGGTGCCGTCGAAATTCACGCGGCAGTAGTGGATGAAGTATGGGTCCTGTCCGGCGCGGATGCCGCCCGCGGTGAACCAGACTTGCCGATTCTGTTCGTCCACGCGCTCAACCTTGCGCACGCCCCAATCGCCGCGCGTAATCTGGTTCTTCACCTTGCCGGTCGCCGCGTCGTAGAGATAAAGATGATTCCAGCCGTCGCGTTCGCTCATCCAGATGAGTTCCTTCGTCGCGGGCAGGTGCTGGAGAAATTGTTTGCTGCTGTAACAGAAGAAGGTTTTGCATTGCTCGTCCACCAAGGCGCTGATCTCGCCGCTTTCGCCCCTGACTGAAATCACGCGCATGACTTGGTGTCCGCGCTGGTTGTAAAGAAAGGTGAACCGCGACGAGTCTGGTTCCCAGCGTAGTTCGGTGATGCTCCACGGATTTGGGAAAAGTTCATCGCTCACCGGGATGTGTTTGCGTTTGTCTGGGTCGAACAGCTGCGGCTTCGCGAGCGGAATCTTGTCGCCGGGTTTGAGGTAATCGTAGGAATGCAGCTTCGGCTGAAGCTGGTCCTTGGGCGAAGACTCGACGTAGTAAACCTTCCGGTCGTCGCCCGCCTTGGTGCGCAGTGCGACAACGCGCTTGGAATCGGGCGACCACCAGACGCGCCCGGAGTATTCGTCATCCGCGCTGCCGTCGGTGCTGAGCGAATACTCCTCGCCCGAGTCCGGCTCGCGGATGAAGAGGTTGTGGTCTTTGAAGAACGCGACGTGTTTGCCGTCCGGCGATTCGAATCCGCCACCACCACTGCCGTTGCGTTGCCCGCGGCGGCGACGTTCAGCCGGTGGGTTGGTCCGTTCCCGACCTTTCCACGTTCCGTCAATGATGGCTGTGCCGGCTGCGTCTGCGGCCTCGAAGACGGCTACTGGTTTGCCCGCCTTGTCCGCCGCGAGCCAGACGTGGCCGGCGAACGTGTGCTGCTCATGCTGTCCGCCCGCGCGGATGCTTGCGTAGTGCGTGCGCTGACCGTCCTCGCCGATCCAGAACAACTCAACGGTGGACTCCGTGCGGTTCATGAACGTCACCGAAGTTTCTTCGCCGGTGCGTTGCGATGCTCGCGGCGCATCCAACACCGGCACCGACGACGCGGTTTTCACGGTGCCGGAGCCGTTCACCAGTTCGTAGGTTTCCAGATTCAACCGCCACGACTTTTCGGCGCCGCGCAACAAGACGGTCGGTTCGGTTTCACTGAATTCCAGGCGCTCAATGGGAAGATACGTTGAGTTGACCTTCTTGCCGCTGGTCTTGCTCAAGACGGCGGCGACCTTGGCGTGATCAAACGCGGGCGTTCGCTTGCCGGCGACGGCATCCACGAGGATGAATTCGCGGGCGCCGTTCGCGAGGTCGTTGCGATACCAGAACTTCGTGCCGTTGGCGAACCAGTTGGCCTGGAGCGTGGTTTTGTAGACCTTGCCGCTGAATAACTTTGGCAGGCTCTCCGCGCGTTCATAATCAGACTTGGTGCCTTGAGCTAAAGCGAAGTGTGGCGAGAGTCCGAGGACAAGCGAGACGTTCAGCAGGTGCAAAAGGAATGCGCGCATAATGGCGCGCCTTTGTTACCAGCCGGCGCGGGCGACGCAAGCGCGCAGCTTACTGGCCGAATTTTTTCACCAGCTCTTCGAGCCGCTTGTCGGTAAGTGTGCCGGGGTTGCCGAGGTAACGGACGATGCCTTTCGGGTCCACGAGCACGACTTGCGGCACGCTGGTCACGCCGAGGTTGTTGACGAGTGTGGCCGAGGCGTCGATGCCGGTCGGGAAGTCCGACGGTGTGCCGGAGTCCGATTCCGGGTCATAGGATTTTTCCGAGACGATGCCAAAGAACACGAGGTCGCGGCCAAAGCGTCCGTGCAAGGTGTTCATGTCGGGCATGAATTTCTTCGAAGCCATGCTCCACGGCGCCCAGAGGTAGATGAGCTGGAATTTCCCGCGCGGCTCGGGCTTGTTGCCGATCCAGCGGTCCACCTTCACCTCCGGCAGCTCGCGGCCAATGGGTGATTTCTCCGACAGCGGATCGGCCAGGCTTTCCTCGCAGGTCATGTCTTTGCGCCGTTTCATCTCGGCGGCCGAACGGGCATTCTCTTCAATCGTGACGACGACCTGCTTGTTGAATTCCTCGTTGTCGATCACCTGTTGCTGCTCGGCTGCCGTGGCTTCATTTTCATCGTAGTGGAAGAGCTTTTGCAGGTCGGGCTCGAGATTGCGCAGCTTGGCATTGCTGATTCCTTGAGTGTGCGTGAAGTAAACATCGGTGGCGTTGAAGCCGAGAATCGTCACGCGTTTATAGACGCGCGATCCGACTTTCATGGTGTCTAACTTGATCTGCTCCGCCCAACTGGGCAGCGCAAGGAGGAGCAGGGGCAGCAACAAGGCCAGGCAGCGCACCGTAACGAATTTAGGGCGGTCCAATGCCATGCTATGAGTCAGTGCAGCTTCAGAAAATTCCGCAGGATGGTCCGACCGCTCTCGGTCAGGATGCTCTCCGGATGGAACTGCACGCCCCAGACCGGATATTGTTTGTGCTTCACGCCCATGATCTCACCTTCCTCGGTCTCGGCGGTGATCTCTAGGCAATCTGGCAATGAACTGCGTTCGATGACGAGCGAATGATAACGCGTCGCCTCAAAGGGATTGGGCATGCCTTCGAAAAGGTCCTTGCCGTTGTGTTTAATCGGCGAGGTCTTCCCGTGCATCATGCGATGGTTCACGATGACTTTCCCGCCGAAGGTGTGGCCGATGCATTGATGTCCGAGACAGACGCCGAACAATGGGATTTGCGGGCCGAAGGTGCGGATGATTTCGTTCGAGAGGCCGGCTTCGCGCGGCGAGCAGGGGCCGGGTGAAACCAAGATGCGTTCCGGCTTCAGTGCGCGGATTTCGTCCACGGAAATCTGGTCGTTCCGGACCACCTTCATGTCCGCCTGCATCTCGCCCAAGTATTGGACGATGTTGTAGGTGAACGAATCGTAGTTGTCTATGACGAGCAACATCGCGGGCAATCTACCTTGGCAAATCTTCGTGGCAATCCCGGATAAATCCCCGGTTATCAGGCCGGGGACAGCGATTAGGCGAAGAGTGGGTTCAGCTGCGCGTCAGCTCCAACCCTTGCTCCGACAAGGTCATTTCCACAAAGCGCGCGCGCGCATTTGGTGGATTCGTCGTCAACTCATGCTTGATGCGACCCGCGGCGACTTCGTCCTTGGCGAAGATGAGCACGAATCCGCCGCCCCCGGCGCCGAGCAATTTGCACGCGGCGGTCCACGGTTCGATGCGATTGAGGATGGCGCCGACTTCCGGCGTGTTGGTGCCGGCGTCGAGAGCTTGGTTGAGTTCCCAACTCCTGCGGACCGAGGCGACGAGTTCCGCACGATCGCGGCGTTGGATGGCGTTGAAGCAACGTTCCGCATTCACACCGATCTCGTTGAGGATGCGCAGATGGTTCGGGGAATTCAGGAACATGCCGCGCACGATCTCGGCGAGGATGTTCTTCGCGAGCCGCGTGAGGCCGGTGTAATACAGCAGCGTGGTCGAATTCGCCTGTCCGGAGCCGAACAGATGCGGCGGGAGCCAGCGGACGTTCGGGGTTTGCGCGAGGCCAGCGCTCGTCTCGATGAGCTTCACGCCGCCGAAGATGGCGCCCGCCTGATCCTGCCAACCGCCGCCGGTCGTGAGCATCTGCTCCATTGCGAGCGTGCGTTGGAACAATGTGTGCCGATCCCAGCCGAGCCCGCACAAATCAGCCAGCGTGGCGAGCAACGTTGCCGCAAGAATGCTGCTGGTGCCGAGCCCGGAACCTTTCGGCACAGCGGACAGCATGGAGACTTCGATGCCGCCGCCGAATGCTTTCAATTGTTCTTCCAACGAACGTGCGCCGGAGTCGCTGCTGAAGCGCGGGAGAAAACCGGCCAATGCAAACGCCGCTTTTGCCAGCGCAAACTCGCTGCCCGGCTGTGCGAAAGTGTCGAGTTCCTCAAACGTCTTCACGCGTTGTTCGACGCCGAGGTCGATCGAGCGCAACACGAGTTCTGGCCGCGGACAAAGTTTGGCGAAGACTTGGATGGGCGGCTGGCCGTTGAGGTTGACGCCGAGGTTCAGGACTTTGCCGCCGTGTTCGAGGCAATGCGGCGGCGTGTCGGTCCAGCCGCCGGCGAGATCAAGGCGCACCGGGCTGCGGCCCCAGACGATCTGGTCTTCCTGGATCGAGGCGCGCGGCTGCGCGAGCTTGAGCTGCGCTTCGTGGATGATCATCTCGCGCAACAGGGCGAAGGCTTTCGCTTCGTGCTGCTGCCAGCGGGCGTCGTTGCGTTCGCGCAGAACGGCAGCGCGGAACATCTCGTCGTGGACGAAGTTCAACGGCTCGTCGCCTTGCTTCAGGCTGGAGTCGGGCAACGCGACGTTCGTGCGGGCGAAATCGCGAGCGGTGTGTTGCAGGTCGAGGCGATAGAACACGCTCCAACGACCGTTGCGCAGCATCGGCGCGAGGCACGCGTGGCGATGCGTCTCGCGCTGCTGATAAAGCCGTCCGAGGTTTGCCTGCTCCGCGATCTGTTGTGCGGAGAGCCGAAGGGACTTAAGCCAGAGCTGAGTATGCTCGGGGCTCGGCGTCGGCTTGGCGGCGAACATCCATTCGAGAAAACGCGCGTTGAGCTGTTCGAGCTTGAGCACGGGGAACAGCGCGGCTTGTTGGATGTCCGTCTCCTTGGCGACGCCAGCCTGCGACAAGGTCAGCTGCCGCGCGACGAGCCATTCGGTGGTGCTGCGACCGAACCATTTCGTGCTCAAATCGCCGAAGCGACCGGAGAACGTGTCGCTGAAACCGTAGGGCCGCACCGCGAACTCCGCCTCGCCCACGGGCACGAAATCGAGGCAGACGCCGGCTTCAAGCTGCAAGTCCCACGCGTTCTCCGGCACGCCGGTCAGGACGTGTTCATGTGCGAGTTTCCACGTCGCAGGCACGGTGCTGTTCTCGACCCAGAGCGTGTGGTTCTCTTCCTGCCGCAATGGGAATTTGAACTTCGTGTTTTGCAGGAACTGGTCGGGATGCCGCTTGGCGCCAGCGTAACCGAGCTTCGTTTCGTCGAGCTCGATATTCTGTAACGCTGCGACGGACTCGATCAATTGCTGGCTCGTGCCGAAGTGGTAGAACTCCGCCTTGGGCAACGGAATCACCGCCGAGGTCAACGCGGAGATTTCCGGGTCGGGTTGCGCGGGTTGCGTGCCGAGCGAAAGGCCGAACTGCGCGTAGAGTTCGTAATTGCTCGCCGTCGCGCCGCCGAACTTCTGCGCGTTCGCGTCCCAGCCGCATTTGGACATCAACACGCGCACGGCCCGTTCACTGAGCAGCCACATGCCGGTATCGACGAGCGGGAGAAATTCCGCGGCGAGCTCGCGCGTGCGCGCGGGCTCGGGCTTTTGCAGGAAGAAGGCCAGCTTGGTCGGATTCTTGCGCGGCGAAAAGAAGACGCCGAAGTCCTTCGCTTTTTCGGCCGTGACCCACATGCCGAGCCCGAGCACATCCACGTCGGGGAACGGCGGCAACTCGCGGTCGAAGCGCAACAGCACGTCGCCGCTCGTGATCATCGCGACGGTCTTCGGCCCGGCGTGCGCGAGGACGCGCTCGTAATCGGGCAATTGCACGTCGAGCAACGTCTGGTCAAGGCGCTGACCGTAGGCCCAACGAAACGCGGGGAGCGGCATCAACAATTTCCCTACCGGCGCGTAGCTGGGGAGCCGACGGCTTTGTCCGCCGCCGTGGATCAGAAGTTTGCGGCTGTGGTTCAGCCACGTCGCAAAAGAGTTTCCGTTGGCCGTGTCGCGCCATGCTTCGGCGAGCAAGTGGGCGGTGCCGCCGCCGGAGCCAAGCTTGCTGCCTGCGGGGTCGCACGTGGCGAACCACTCCGGGCGCGATTTGTTTTCGAGGGCGACAAATTCCCGCGCCATGCCGGGCGGGAGTGAGAGCAAACGCTGGATGGCGGAGGGCATTGCGAAAGATTAGGCGCGACGCGATTTGCGGGTCTTGAAGAGTTCCATCTGCGGTTCACGGAAGAACTCGTAGTTCTTCAGGATGCGGACGACTTGGAGCAGGTCGGACTTCTGGTAGTTCCGGTTCGTCTCCGTCTTCTCGATGATTTCGGTGAGCATCGTGCGGAATGGAATCACGGCGTCGATGCCCTTGGCGCGGAGCAATGCGATGCTTTGGTCGCGGGCTTCCACGTTCGTGGGCAACGCCGGCACGACCAGAATCTTCAACGGCGTTCCCTCTTCGCCGAACGCTTTCGCGGCTTGCTTGAACGTTGCGGGTTCCACGAAACGAAAGATCTCCGGCGCGTTCATCAACACCGCGGGGCTGAACGTCTCCGTGTGCCAACCTTTGACGACGACGATGGCGCGCTCAACTTGCAACAAGTCCGGCGAACTCAGCACGAAGGGCAGGGGAGTCGAGGAAGTTTCGGGGTGCGGGTTGAGGACGAAGAAGTCGATGTCGTCATCTTCGCGGCGTGGTTGCGCGATATATTTGCGATGCTGGCGGACGAGGAACTCGTGCAGCTCGAAGTATTCGCGGACGATGGTTTCGCTGACAGAACTCATGGGAGAACCTGGTTGATGGCGGCGTCGGGCACGCGCTGGCCCCAGACGACCTTGCCGATTTTCTTCGCGAGGACGAATTTCACTTCGCCCGCGCTGACTTTTTTGTCGAGGCGCATGGCGTTGAACAAGTCGCGTCGTTGGGCGCGGGAAAGTTTCACCGTGGTTGGCAATCCCGCGCGCTGGAACAACTCCGTGACGCGCGCGGTGTGTTCTGTGGGGAAGCCGAGCAAGCCGCTCGACAATTGCGCGGCGGCAACTTGCCCGATCGAGATGGCTTCGCCGTGGAGATATTTGCCGTAACTGGAAATCGCTTCGAGCGCGTGACCGATGGTGTGGCCGAAATTCAGGATCGCGCGCAAGCCGCTCTCCGTTTCGTCCTGGCCGACGACGTCTGCCTTGATCTCGCAACAGCGGGCGATGACCGGCTCCAAGACGGCGGTCTGCTTTCGCAACAGCTTTGGCAGATCACGCTCCAGCCGGCGGAACAACGGTTCGTCGTAGATGATGCCGTATTTGATGACCTCCGCGAGACCGGCGCGGAATTCGCGTGGCGGCAGCGTCTTCAACGTGTCGAGGTCGCACAGCACGAGGCGCGGTTGATAGAACGCGCCGACGAGATTTTTGCCCGCCTTGAGATTCACGCCGGTCTTGCCGCCGACGGAGCTATCCACCTGCGCGAGCAACGTGGTGGGCACTTGCACGAACGGGATGCCGCGCAGATACGTCGCGGCCACGAAGCCCGCGAGGTCGCCGACCACCCCGCCGCCGAGCGCGATGATGAACGACTTCCGCTCCAGCCGATTCGCCGCGAGTTGGTCGTAGCAACGCTGGACGTTCGTGAGGCTCTTCGCCGTTTCACCGGCGGGAACCGTGATGACCACGGGCTCAAACCCCGCGCGCTTCAGGCTGGCGATCGCTTTGGCTGCGTAACGCGGACCGACCTTGGCGTCGGTGATGACAGCGCAGCGCGCGCCGAGTTTGAGGCGGCGGCATTCCTCGCCGAGACGCGGCAAAAGCTTCGGAGCGATCTTGATCTGATAACTGCGTTGGCCTAGCGGGACTTGAACGGTGCGCACGGGTGCAGGATAGGAATTGAGGTGGGTGAGTTAAAGCGAGGAATTCAGCTTTGCGACAGCCAGCCGAAAATGCTTTGACCGCTTCACTGTGGGATTTAACGTCCACGCATGAATTCACTTTGCACATTCCGCCGGGCTTCGATCAGCCGTCTTTTTATGACCCTTGGTGCGCTGGCGTTGCTGGCGGCTCAAGTTGCGCACGCAGAAGGTCCGGACGAAGAGTATCTGCACATCTACGACATCGTGGATCAGGCCGATACCTTGAGCGACAAGGGCCAGACCGAAAACGCGAAGGCCAAGTATCTCGAAGCGCAACGGCAGTTGGTGAAGTTCCGGGAAGAGAACCCCACGTGGAATCCCAACCTCGTCATGCACCGGCTCAAATACGTCTCCGGCAAACTAGGCGGCGAGACCCCTAAGCCCGTTCTGCCATCACCGGCTCCGCAAAGCACCGGTTCCACGACGTCTGCAGCCCCGGCTGAGTCGCCTAAGGTTTCCTCGAACTTGAAATTACTCAGCGCCGGCGCCGAGCCACGGGTGGAATTGCGGCTGCATCCCAAAGCCGGCGACAAGCAGTCCTTGACCATGGAGACCACGATGGAGATGGACATGAGCGCCATGAACAGCATGCCCCCGATGAAGATGCCGCCGATGAAATTCAACCTCACCACCGAGGTCGCCGAAGTGGCGGCGAACGGCGACATCACCTTCTCCACGCAATTGGATGCGGAGGCTCCCGAAGCTTCCGCGGACGATTCCCCCGTGAACAAGGGCATCGCCGCCGCATTGGCCACGATGAAGGGCATGAAGATCGAGGGAAAGATCACCAATCGAGGCATCACGAAATCGACCGAGTTGAAGATGACGGGCAAACCCGCCGGACCGATGGCCGGGCAGATGTCCCAGATTCAAAATTCCATGGGCCTGTCAGTGTTGCCTGAGCAAGCCGTCGGCGTCGGCGCCAAATGGCAGGTCGAACGTCAGGTCAAACACTCCGGCCTCAGCATGAACCAGACGGAGACCTACGAAATCCTTTCCATCGCCGGCGACGTCGTCACCATCCAGACCACCTCCACCCAGCACGCGGGCAATCAGAAGATGTCCAACCCCGCCATGCCCAACCTCAAGATGGATGTCTCCAAGATCGAGGGGAAGGGCACGGGCAAGATGGTGATGGACCTGGGCAAAGTCTCACCCATCAGCGGCGAAATGGAAACCGAGTCTGAATCTGTGATGTCGATGAACATGGGCGGCCAGAAGCGCGACATCACCAGCAAGCAAACCATGAAGCTCAAGCTGGAGTCGAAATAACCGCCACCTTCGCTCCTTCGCGGGACAACTCCATTTCGTGAGCCGCCGGCGCAAGACCGAAACCCACGGTGAGAGAAGGAGGCAACGTGCGACCCCTGCGGGGTCGAATATGTTTGGGCGGGTTACCGTGGGCGTGCGCCCACGGCTATTCAAGTTGTGTCCCTCCGGGACAGAGTCCAGATTTGCTGGAAGGAGCGGAGAGTGTTCGCCGGGAGTAAAGGCGGCATGGAGTGCGGTGGCAAGGCGGACGCCGCGACACCGCTTTCGGGCGGGCGCGAGGCGGGCGAACTTTCGAAGGTGATCCGTGCGGGCGAAAGCGGCGTGGCGCTGCGATTCCCGCCGCAGTCCAAGAGACGAACGTGAAGGTGTCCGCCCGCACTATTGACTCTGGATTGCTGCAAGCGTAGAACCGGGGTAGGTGTGGATACGGCAAGTGAACCGGGATGCCACGGACGACGCGAATGAGACCTTCAGTCAAAATGACGATTCTCCACTGCGTAGCCGCTACACTTACGATGATTTTGTGCGCGGTCGCAGGAGCGTTTTTACCGCCTTTGTGGCAGGGTGCTGGCGGTCGAGACTTCCGCCCGCAGGCCACCACGATGGCGATTCTCATCTTCCTCCTTGCGGCCGTGCTTCGCCGTTGGCGGCGCTGGGCCATTATAGATTTCATCGGCGCATTCATTTGCGCGGAACTGTTCACGCTTTGCGTCATCGGGCACTTCAGCGGTTACACTTGGTTGGAAATCTTCGACTCCTTCAATCTTGGGTGGCTGGCCCTGATGAGTTTGTTCGTTGGGTTTCCGTGGCTGATTGGATTACTGGTTGGGAGCTTGTTGTTGAGAGTCAGTCAGAGAGGGCCACATGATAATGCCACCTAGGCTATGCGCACCTCACTGATACTTGCGTGTGCGCTGCTGCTTGGCGTGTTGAATTCACATGCTAACCTCGCCGAACCTGACAAGACCATTCTCACGCATGATTGGCACATCGAATCTGGCGGGGAGTGGTATGGGCTTACCGAGTCTTGGCTCTCGACCAACGCCCCCAACAAGTGCATCTCGCT
>JBEGQI010000032.1:0-10328 GCA_041181065.1 Verrucomicrobiota bacterium
CTACGCTCAACTCACCGTGTTCGATCCCGTCACCGGGAAGAACAAGGTGCAACGAATCCCCCTGACGGATAAGCAGAGCGAGCCAGTAAAGTCACGGGCGGAGGCAGTGGCCAGCATGGAATCACTCCGCACGAAGCGCCGGGACACCGGACTTGAAGCTCAGCGCCGCCGCGCTCCACGCTTCGCCGACTACGCAGACCACTACCTTGACGCTATCAGTGCGGGGGAAGGCGCAAAGAAACATCGTGTCGTCATTGGAGAGAAGGCCATGCTCAAGCAATGGAAGCGACACTTGGGCGACATCCGGCTGGACCAAGTCCGCAAGGCGCATGTGAATGACTTTGTCACCAAGCGGCTAAAACATGGTCGCAGTCCGCGCACCTGCAATTTGAATGTGATTGTGCTCCGCAATGTATTGAAGCGTGCGATTGACGACGGGCACCTGTCCGCGCTTCCAATTGCCGGATTGAAGCCGCTCAAGGTGAAAACCCGGAAGCGTGACCTCACCAGCGCAACGGACATTGACCGCGTGGTTCAAACCGCGTCCGGCACACGCAGGAATGACAAGGGCGAGGTTGTGCCTGTTACCGCGAACGCGGAACAGTTCGCCGATTATCTTCGCTTCCTGCAATTCACCGGAGCGCGCGAGAAGGAGGCATTACGCGTGAAATGGGCCGATGTGGATCTCGATGGCGGACATGTGACTATCGGCGCGGACGGAGATACCAAGAACCACAAGGGCCGCACGGTTGATTTCAACCCGAAGCTGGCGGCATTGCTCGCGGACATGCGAAAGCGGAAGGCGCCGGACACGGAATGGCTATTCCCCTCCCCCCAGCGTGGCGAGAAGGACGCGCCCGCACGCACGTTCCGCGAATCGTTGAACCTCGCGCGCACCGCGGCCGGATTGCCCAAGTTTGGTTTCCACGATCTGCGGCATCATTTCATAAGTTATTGCGTGATGTCGGGCGTGGATTTCATGACGATTGCGAGCTGGGTGGGACACCAGGATGGCGGCGTGCTGATTGGGAAGGTGTATGGGCATTTGGCGAACGAGCACAAGAAGGCGATGGCAGCAAAATTGGATTTTGGGACCACGAAGTAAGGTAGTCCGGCAAATCTCTAAGGGGATACCATGAAACAACGACCCACCACATTTGAATTGGCGCAACTGGCGGCACTCGCCGCCCCGCCAAATGCGCGGCCCAAGGATGCGGTGCGTCGAGCATTGGAACTTTGGGCCGAGGCCGAGTTGGAACTTGGCGAGCACGAAAACCGCCGCGAATACCTGCTTGAATTGTTCAGAAGCCCGGACGGAAAAAAGATCCCCATTTTCACAGATACGGCAGAGGAGTGGGCGGCACGGCTGGCCAGTTGCCCGGCCGACCGGGGCGATGTCAGCCACGCATTGTGGAATTACGAATTTGAGAACGACGAAGTGCAACGTCAGCTTTTCCGGGACAAGAAGCTGACCCGGGAGCAACGGCAGCAGCTCTTTCTTGGGTTGGTAAAAGCATCAATTCATTACGACATGGCGGCGCCTTGGTCCGCGAGCAACGTGCCGTTTAACTACCTCGGACGCGTTGACGGGCGGTTCATTGAACCGCAGGAAGGGTTTCCGATCCACCCCAAGAACTGCGAGATCGCCGAAGAACACCATCGGAAGATCTGCCGGGGCTATGGAAAAGTCCTCATTCCTGCCGAAGAGGTCCGGTTTGTTGAAGACGTCACCGAGTTGCTTTCAAAACCGAAGTTGAAAGCAGTGCATGTTCGGTGGGCTGTCGAGGTTAGGCAGAAACAGTTGGCCCTTGCCAAATCGCGGGTCATCCCGGCCAGCTTGGAACAGAGTCCAGCGGATGAGGATCAAGACGCCAGCATCCAATATAAACGGCCGCACCGCGAGTAACTGCGAACATTTCCCTCATCAGGCCGCTTTGGCCTCGACCGATTCCGTGCCGCTCCAGACCCAGTTCGACGGATAGACTGTCCATTGACGCGAAGTGTTCGTGCGCTGGCCGTGAACACGATTGGGCAGTTTCTTCGCCAGGCGTCCCAGATACGTGCCGGTCGCATTGTTCCAATCCAGCAATCGGCGCGCTTCAAAACCGATCTTTGATTCTGACAGCAACCGTTCCAACTCCGTCGCCGTGCCGGTCCATTTGCCGATGTGTTCATGTTCCGCCAGTGCGGCATCAATCAATCCCATCAATCGCATTTCCGGCGACATCTCGCTCAGCGCCGTGATCAAAGTCGGATGCTGAAAATGCTTCACGCCAAACCGACCGGATTGCAACGTTGCCGGAATCTGAAACTGCATCAGCGTGTCGAGGAACATCGGTAACTCCTGCATGAGTTGCGCCCAGTAACGCGCACGTCCATCGGCGGTGCCGATGTCCGCGGGCAGACCGGCTTTCTTCGCCTTCAACAGGATGATCTTGTCCTCCAGCGAATCATCGATCGGCGGCAGGATGAGCAGATTCTCCGGCTCGTCGTTCAACGTGATGCTCATTCTCCAGAACGGTTTCAGGCTCAACGCGGGGCGGTTCTTGCCGTGGCACGATTGCGTCGCGTTGACGGTGAAGTCTTTGATGCGCGCACCAAAGTGGCGGCGGGCGCGGATGTCGGTGAACGCCACCTCATCCTCGATCATCAGATGTTCGGCGCCGAACAAATCGCCGTTGAACTCGGTCGCTCCGCTCATGTAGCGATAGGGCTTGGCCGACCGGCCGCCGAAGATTTCCGTGATCAGCGCCTGCAACAGTGATTTGCCGCAATCACGCGGTCCGGCGATTGCCAACGCCTGACCGGGACGTAGTTGTTGGTTGAGCAGTGATTCGTAGGCCACCTTCAACCAGCCCAGCACATACGGAATCTGCTCGATTTCAGGATGGTCGGGATCATCGAAGAGGTCGCAGATCAATTGCTGGATGGCCGGGCTGTCGCCCGCCACCGGCAACAACAGCCGTGCTGGACGCGTCACGAGGATGCGCTGACCGCATTGCTCCTGCAATCCCACGCTATGACCGGCCAAAGGCCCGGCATACACAACATCCCGCGTGCGTTGCAGACGGATCAATTCCTCGTCGAGCTGGGTGACGCCGTGATTCTTGTCGTTCAAGAAACCGGCGCTGATGAGATGCCGCGTCATGGATGTTTCGGATACCTCGATCATCTCGCCACGGTCATTCGGGATCCAATAGCAGCGTTTGGCCGGATCGTAAAATGCATCAATCGGCTTTGGGTCCGTTTGTTGCCGGCGCTGGTCCTGCAACTCCTTCACCGCCCGCAACAATCCGCGACGGCCCATGCCCAGTTGCTTCGTCGCGACGGCCAACACCCGCTCCTGTAGCGTTGCAGGCTTGGGCAATGCCGCAGCCAGTTTGACGACGCGTTCCTCAAGTTCCAGACGCGCGGTGCCTTTCAACGTAGCCAAGGATTCCGCTTCGGCTTCGAACAAACCGACCGCCAGCCGGCCGGCGGTGGTTTCGGGTGTGACGGCCACCGCGATATCAACGCGCTCGCGCCACCATGATTCAAACGTCCCGTTCAGTTGGGCCCGGCAATCATCTGCGCCCTTGCCGAAACCGCTCGTCGGAATCCGCGGCAACAACACCGGCAACGGCTTCACCAAATTCGCCAGCCGCGCCGCCGCGTGCGCGAAATGGAAGTTCATCGCCGTGTCGGAATCGCCGCAGAACAGTATGCGTTGCGGTTGGCGCCGGGCGATGACCGCAGCAAGCTCCGGCACCAGTTCATCACTGTCAGGCAAAACGAACCCATAGAATCCCGAGATGCCGACCGCCGGAAACCCCGCTTCCGTCAACGACAACGACTTGAATTCACCCTCGATTAGATACAGGTCACCGCCAGTCTCCTTGAAGTCATTCAACCCCGGCGGTAAATACGCATGGACGGTGGTGCCTGCCGCTTGGTGGTATTTCTTCTTCCCTTGCGGTGTATCCAAGCGCAGTCGGCCATACGTCGTGACCCCGTCGCGGACGGCGTTGCCATCGGCATCGCGATACGGCAGCCACAAGCCGGGCTCCGCCAAGTTGCACAACCCCATCGCCTCGTCGGCGTTGACGCTTCGCACGCCGGCTCGCGCCAGCATGTCATTGGAAATTCCCGGGCGCATCATACGTCATCCTTGTTCATGGCCCGCGGCGGCACCGGAGCGTGATGCGCCTTTGCGAACTCGCCGGCTTCCGCCCGCCGTTTGAAGTCCAGGATCGTCTCCCGCGTGATATACGGTCGCCCGGCGATGTTGACCGTCGTCAGCCAGCCGTTCTCGCGCCAGCGCCAAACCGTCACGTGACTCCGCCCGATCCGGCGGCACCAACCGCTGAGCGATTGGATTTCAGGGATGTTTTCACTTTCAATTGCTTTCATGCTGTTTGCCTTTCATCCCTGTCAACAGGCATGCCAACCGCGCAAACAGGCGGGGTGTGGGCGCAAACAGGCGGTTTAGCGTCGCAAATAGCAAAGCCCCGATGTTGCATCAGCAACACGGGGCTTGGGCATCGTCGACCTCCTACGTGACACCCTCGGTCTGATTCGTGACACCCTCAAAACGCAACTAAACCCAATAACCTTGCGGCTGGTGACGCCGTGACACCCAAAAGCATGGTTTGCTCCCGGCTGCACAAATATTTTTCTATTTTCTTCATCTCTCAAAAATTCCTTTTTCTCTCGTTAAAATAGGAAACAGGGTGTCACGGCGTCACGAGGTCTCCGAAAGCGGCGTCATTCAAGCGTTTCGTAGTGACACCCTCGCGAAAACGAGGGTGTCACGGGTGTCACCGTCGCCGATGAGATCGTAATCAACAGTGGGGTAAGAGTAGGGTGAAAGTAGGGTGGTTCAGCCAGAGGCGGGTTGCACAAGAGTGCTACAGAAGTGGGATGGAATGGGCGGAGGCGGTAGACCAAGAGTAGACCAAAAGTGCACCAGATGGAGGATTGACGCTCTTCTCAACCCACCGATTCCGGTGGGTTGGCAACGGGGTTGATGATGCCGCCGACGCGCTTCGCTACCTGGGCGTGACCAGAGGTCGTGAGATCGTGGTCCGGAGGGTGATGGGGGTGAGAGAAGGAGTCCAGAGCGCTTGCGCTTTGGCGCGGGCTTGGGCCGGCGTGAGGCCCAACCGGAAAAATGGATTCGCCTGACATGCGCGAGCCGTCAGGCGAAATTTTTTTGGGGCGCGAGCCGCACTTGCCACCGGCTACGGCTTGCGGCCTTTGCACTCCTGGGGCTTGGCGTCCCGGTCGTCGGTGTAGATGAGGTGTTGGCCGCAGGTGCGGCAATGCGTCCAATAGATGCCGGCGTCGCGGCGGCGCGAATACCAATTGATGCCGCACTGGGCGACGAGGATGTCATGGCGCTTGCGGTATGCCTCCTCGCGTTTCCAGCGGCGGCGGTTCTTCTCCGTTTCTTCCTCGGCTTTGCGTTTCTGGCGTGCGAGCGCGGCGAGGATCTTCGCGGCCTGCTTCGCCTCGCGCTCGTGTTGTTCGGCGGCGCGCTGGGCTTCGCACTTCGCGGCTTCGGCGGCGACGGCGTCGGCCTCGAAAAACATCAAGCTCTGGTCGCTCATGGCTGGGCCTCCTTCAAAACGGCGCGGATGGATTCCAACAAGTAAACGGGGTCGCCCGGCATGAAGCGGTTCCGTGTCCACCGCTGGTGGACTCGGGCCTGAATGTCGGCGGGCAAGTCGCGGAGGTTACGGCGGGCGCGTCGCCAGTTGGCGGCGCGGGTGTCACGCCAGCGTTGGACGGTGGCGAGGCTAGCGTCGTCGAACTGGCGGCAGCGTTCTTCCGGTGTCTGGGTGGGTTGGAGTTCGGGGAAGAGCGCGACGGCGTCGGCCTGTCGTTGCAAGGCGCGCTTGGCAGCGGCGAGGCGCCGCCCCGTGATGGGGCGACGCTCGGCGCGGAGGTAGCGGTCAAACTTCATGGGTCAATCCTCGTCCGGCATCATGACGGTGATGGCGGGGCTCGGGTCGTCCATGTCCAGCGGGCCACACTGGGCGATGAGTTTCACCAGCTTGGCGCGGTGGTTGTCGTTGCGGACGTAGAGCGCAACGGGCACGCGGTCGGTGTGGCCGTGGCTGCGCATGATGGCGAAGCGGAGCATCCACACGACATCCCACAAGCGGCCTGCCTCGTCCTGGCATTGAACACCGGGGGGCACGGTCACGTAGGCGTCATACACGGCGCGGGTGAGAAACACGGGGAAGCGAATTCCGGCTTCCTGCGCGGTCTTGGTGACTTCGACTTGCACACCGTCGGCAATGGCCTGCTTGCGGGTGTAGCTGTAAACGACGGGGCGGAAGGCGGTGATGCCGTCGGCGATTTGTTTTGGTTCGCCGAAAACGGCGGCGAGTGCTTCTTCGGGATTTATGTTTTGGTCTTCGTTCATGGAGTGTTGTCCTTTCATGCGGGAGAGGCTTCGTGGATGAGATCAAGGCGGCGGTCGTGGGCCATGCGCTTCGCAAGTTCCTCGGCGGCGTTGAAGTTGTGGCAACGATAAACGGTGCCGGTCGGCTCGGCTTCGTCGTCGCCGACATAAACCACCCAGACGGGAATCTCGTCGCCGTCGGCGTTGGTGTCGGATTGCGGGCCGTCAAAAAAGACGGCGCGATGAAGTCCGGTGTTGGCAAACTCTGCGGCGGCGATGGTCATACGCTTTGGCGGTTGAGGATGGGGACGCAGGAATTGGGGCTGATGTGCTCCAGCTTGGGGCTGGGCTGAAAGGTGACGGTCTTGCCCCAAAGCGTGGTGAAGGTGCGGGCGGGTCGCGTGATGGCGACCGTCGCCCAACTCTCGGAGACTTTCACAACGCGGCAAATCTGTCCGGCGTAGGCGATCACGTCGCCGGTCTGCAAGTAGGTGTCGGAAGTATTCATGGTGAGTGATGAAATGGGGCGCGCTGTCACCGCGCCCCGGTGGTGGTTACGCGGTCGCCTCCGTGGGCTGGGCCTTCGCGCTGCAGCGAATGTGGGCGGGGCGGTAGGTGGAATACTTCTCGTGCGGGTCGGTGTTGCTGCTGAGGCTGAACTTGCCGCAGGGGTGCTGCCACGCCTGGCGTTCGCGATTCCAGTGAAACCCAAGCTGCGCCAACTGCTGGCGCATCTCGGCGGCGGGCTGCTCCTTGAACGTCACCCAAACCCACTTGCCAACCACCTCGGCCAAGCGATACGCGGCGGGCAACTGCGTGTGCAAAAGGTTCAACACCTTTGGTGTGGGCAAAGTCCGGTTCTTCTTCCGAGCTTCCGAATCAATCGGCAGGCGATTGTCTTTCTTCTCCACAGGCGCGGCTGCGCTCTGTGCTTCGGTGTTGGTGTTAGTCGGAACCACCTGTGCGGATCGGCTCCCGAGCTCTTCAATTTTGTTTTGTGATTTGGTTTTCATGGTCTTTTTTTTGTGTGCCTGCTGTGCGTCTTCGGTCCGTCGCTCTTCACAAAAAGCCGAGCCCCCAGCCCTCCTTGCGGGAAGTGCGCTTCAGAAGGGGCCCGCAAAGGCAGGCTGGGTTTGGAGGGCGAGGCGTGGAGAGCGACGGCAGAGGACAAACCGGCAGAGCAAAAAGGACCTGAAAACTCCGGGGCGTGGTCGTGTGACACGGCCACGCCATGATTCGAGCGAAGCGAGCCAACTGATCTGATTCCGGTTTCAGCCGCGCGTCACTAACTCAACTGCGAAGCTCGGGCACTGGCATGAGGGATGCCCGCCCGCTGGGGCATAATGCAACTTTGTGCGTAGCTTTATTCCAGGCTGAGAGGGGCCGCGAAGCGGAGAGCCTCAGCCGTCCGGAATAAAGTAAGCCCTGCGTCGCACAAAGTTCGTTATGTCACAGCGTCGGCGAGCAAGGCACACCGCCAGACGCACAGCGAATACTTGCAGCGAGCATCGTTTCGGTGTGCCGACCCTCATGCCAGTGCCTGAGCGGAGCACAGCAACAGAAAGCGCGGTGTTTGCGTCAGTCACCGGCGGTCACCAGACCGCCGCTACGGCCTCACTGCCTTCGGCGCGGATGGCGGAGGAACGAGCTGCCGCCGCGCCGGGGTGGAGGGAGCGCGAGCGGTGCCGTTCCGCAGCCATCCGCGCCGAGGGCAGTCCAACAATGGGAACGACTGAGAGTCTGATGGCAACGAAGGCCCAGACGCGGAGCGGAGCGAGCATCGTCGCCGGAGGGTTCGCGCAACGCAGTGAAGCGAATGCCATCAGTCTCTCGGAGTTGGGGCGATCGCTTTCGCTGTCTTTGGGTCGCGCACGAATGTCTGCATCGGCAGTCTCGCCAGTTGCCGCACCCGGAACGAAACGGAAGCGGTCTGCGGAGCCTGCGCAGCAGATGCGTGAGTGGAGTGAAGTGGTCGGCAAGCTGGCGAGTCTGCCGTCGTGCGCCGCGAACAGTCCCGCGACTTGCGCGCATGCGCCGCCGGGTGGACGGGGAACGTGCGAGCCGCACCGGCGAGCAACGTGGCGGCAAACGCAGCGGCTGGGCGCGGGTCTGTGAGCGCGGGGTGCCAGCGGCACTTGCCTTGATGTCCCCCGCAATGGTGACTGTCGTCTCGTGGTTTTGCGTGTAGGTTGGCTGCGTTCCAAGTTTCTGCGCGCAAGCGCACCACCAACCCCACGAGAAGGGCCGGACGCAAGTCCGGCTCTTTTTGGTTTCTGAGTTCAAGGCGAACCGGAACGCAGTGAAGGTTCGCCGTCGCGAGCGAAGCGAGGTTGCGTCACACCATCTGAACCAGCCGCGCCTGGCAGGCGAAGCCGAAGGCAGCGATTCAATTTCCTCCGCCGGACAGCGCACATAAAGCGGTTCGAGCAATACAGACGGGTAGGCTGGATGTGGGACTGCCGAACGTGGTGGCGCGTGAACGTGCGCGCGGTCAGCGAAAAGACCGCTGACCGCGACATTCGAATACCTGTGAAGCGGTCTGGTGCCGGCCTCGTAGATGTGCTCTGCACCAACTATGGCCGGCATGAGCGTCGGCGGTCGCGCGCGGGAGCAGACATGGAATTGGAGCGGCGTGAATCAGAGCGCGCCTCGAATTGCTGGTTCGCGCAGTGCCAGTGTGGCGGCCTCTCGCAATTGGTCTGGGCCGCCGCACGAACGGAGCAAAGTTCCGGCGCACTCGAAGTTGTGTCAGGAGCGGCGAGGCGGGAACGAGTCTTCAAAATAGTCCGGTCGGGCGGTGAGACGATCAACTGCTCCTGGCGGCGTGAGGTCCGAACGGCAAGGGTCTCACAAATTCATAGGACCGATGAGAGGAATAGGACGAATGACGTTGAGGACGGCTCAAAGGGACTGTTTTCAGGCGTGAAAATATGGAATCGCCTTATTTGCGTTTTGAGCCATTTGTGAAAATAGTGGCGGGTGCGAACCTGCACGGACGAACTGATTGATGTGGGAAGGATACTTCAAGTGTGGCTTGAACTACTGCGCCGATTACAAATAGCACTGTGAAAATGCACCAAGTTGAACGGGGATGAGGCAGCTAATAACGCTTGCCGTTAATACCGTCTGGCGTTATGGTTCGGAGCAGAATGATTGAGAACTTCGCGTGTGCGGAGACGGAAAAGATATTCCACGGGCAGGTGTCGCGGCGGCTGCCGAACGACATCCAAAGAACGGCCCGGCGGAAATTGCTGCAACTGCATGCCGCGGTGCAATTGCAGGATATGGCCGTGCCGCCGGGAAACCGGTTGGAGGCGTTGAAGGGCGGGCGGGGCGGGCAGCACAGTATCCGGATCAACGATCAATGGCGGATTTGCTTCCGCTGGGAATCGGGCGCACACGAAGTGGAAATCGTGGACTACCATTAAGACGTTATGAAAAACAAACTGCTGGCCAACATCACGCCGGGCGAAATTTTGGAAGAGGATTTCTTGAAGCCGATGGGCCTGAGCCAGTATCGGCTGGCGAAGGACATTGGCGTGCCGGCGCGCCGTATCAACGAGATCGTCAAGGGCGTGCGTTCCATTACAGCCGACACGGCGCTGCGCCTGGGACGGTATTTCAAGATGTCGCCGCAGTTCTGGCTGAATCTGCAAACCCACCGCGATCTGGAAGTTGAAGAAGAACGATTGGGGCGGCGGTTGGAACGGGAAGTCAGGGTGCTAGCGGTGGCGTAATGCCGGTGTGGTCAGGTTTTTTGCGACCCGCTGACGCAAGTCAGCGGGTCGTGTTGCTTTTCAGCGCCCGAAGGCGCGGCACGATTAGTCAAGTTATCAGACCAGCACCGTGCTGGCCCTCCAACATCCACTCGCAACGCGAGCGGGCATCGTCAACCATCTGAACCAGCCGCGCCTGGCAGGCGAAGCCGAAGGCGGCGCTT
>JBEGQI010000033.1:0-3631 GCA_041181065.1 Verrucomicrobiota bacterium
GCTGGCGCTGACCTCGGAGGAAAGCGCGCTGGCCCCGATGCTGTTCGACGCAGTGATGACATAATAGAAGGTCGAGCCGGGCGTCAGCCCAGTATCAGCGAAGCTCGGAAAGATCGTGCCCTGGCCGTGCGCAATCGTCACGTAAGGGCCGCCGCTTACAGTTCCACGTTGGATCGAGTAGCTCGTCGCACCAGGAACGGCATTCCAGGTGAGATCAATCCGTGAGTGCGAAGTTGTGTCAGCCACCAAATCCGTCGGCGCGCCCGGCACGCCGGCTGAAGGATACGCCGTCGCGAGTCCGGAGTCCGCCGTTTCACCGACCGCATTCGTGGCGGATACCTTGTAGAAATAGAGCACGCCATTCGCCACGGTCGCGTCGGTGTAATTTGTCGTCGCCAACGCACCGCTGATCGTGGTGTAAGGACCACCGCGCGAGGTGGCACGTTTCACAAAGTAGCTGGCGGCATTCGAAGCGATATTCCACGTCAGCTTCACCAGCGCATTACTCCACGTTGCCGTGAGCCCCGAAGGCAGCACCGGCAAGCCCGCCGGCCGTGGCGGCAGCGCGGCAACGAGCGTGCCAAAGCCGATATGGTCACGATCGTAATCTTCCGGGCGGACTTTGGTGACCATGTTCGAAGTCCAGGGCGAGGCGAGACCGATGAGATTTTGATACGGATGAAATGCCTGCTCCCACATCGAAGCCAGGGTTGTGCCGAGGCCGGTTGTGGTGATGCTCCCGTTCGACGGCCCGTCGCATTGGGTTCCGGCGACGTAGGTGACGTTGGTCGTGAGATAATATTTACCGAGATATTCGTGCGCAGTGAGGATGCGATTGTTCTGGAAGGTCCAGAGATCAAGCCCCTGACACCAGGCAATCCACGCGCACTGGGCCAGATTGTTAAGCGCGAGACCCCAGTGACCGATGTCGCGGTCTGCTTCGGTCGTCCAGCCGCCGGGATTGATGTAGTTCACGATGCCCATGTCGCATTCGATGGGCGAACCGAACTTGATGCAGTTGAGAGCTTCGTTGAACACCGGCTCGTCGTCCATGAAAACGCCGGCAGCCAGCGCGCTGCACGCACCGATCTGCCCCCAGTTGCCGCCGCCATACATGCGGTTCTGCGGCAACAGCACGGTGCGGATGAAATTGCTGCAGGTGTTGATCTGCGCCTGCGACCACGGCGCGCCAGTGTGACGGATGATCTCCGCCGCCGTGATGAATTTGTAGCCCTGCAATCCACAGGCGAGCCGCGTGTCCGTGCCCGTTGCACTGGTGCAGGTGCTGGACCAGGCGTCGAGGATCTGGATCGCCTTCGCCGCGTGATCCGGATCGCCGGTCAGATACCAGAGCAATGCATTTTGATACGCCGCGCCGCAGTCATCTTCGAAGTCAAAAGGCCGCCCGCCGGTGATGGCGTCGCGGTAAATCGTCGTTTGCGGGCCAGCCATCGCATACGCCGCTGAAGAATGCGCGTCCGCCAACATGTTCGTGTAACCCATGAACCACGGATTGTTCGTCGCCAGAACATTTGTCCGCATGCGCTCGAGGTCGACGATGGTATGAACGATGCCCGGATGCACGAACGGCCCGCCGTAGGGCGTGGCGCGCACCTCAAAGGAATTCCCCGTGCTCCCATTCGTCAACGCGGCGCTCACGACGTAATAATAGGTGACGCCATTGGACAATCCGGTGTCGGTGAAGGTCGTTCCAGTGAGCGTGTTGGTCACCGTGTAAGGCCCGCCGGCAACCGTCGCACGCTTCAGGAAATAATTCGTCGCCCCGGGCGTAGCGGACCAGCGCACGGTGGCTTGTGAATTTCCCGGCCACGCGACGATGCCCGTCGGCGGCGAAAGATTGGCCGAGATGTAAGTGACGCGCAGGATAGTCTGCGCACCATTCGTAACGAAGGCAAAGCTCCAGTTGGTGTCGGTGCCGCTTGCGAGCGAAAGCCAGTTCGTCAGCAACGAGCCGTCGAATTTCATCAGGTCCCAGGCGCCAGCGTTGGTTGCACCGAGAAAGCCGAGTTCCAGTTTGGAGCCGGGCATGAAGATCACGTTGCCGCGACTGTAGGTGCCGGCGACGCTCGCGAGATTCGCGACGTAGATGGAGCCGAGGTTGCCGTTGGTGACGTAGGCCGCGAGCGTGCTGCCGGAATTCTGCACCCAGAAACCGTCGTCAGCCGCGTTCTCCGTTCCGATGTTGGCCACACCACCGCCACGCACTTCAAAGCGACCGGTGGAGCCATTGGCTCCGAGCAAGATTCCCGTGCGCGTGCGCAGTTCGCCGCCCGAAAGGATGCACGTCCCCGTCGCTCCCGCGCCGTCACCCAACGCAATACTGACTGACGTCACGCCACCGACGGTTCCGTTGCGGGTGGAGTTGAGCAGTCCGCCGCGGATGTCCAACGTGCCCACGCTGCCCGAGCTCAAGCCCACCTCCAGGTAGCCGCCGAAGCTGAGTGAACCGTTTGTCACCGTGACCGTGCCCGAACGACCGCCACTGCCGACGTAACTCACCAACGTGCCATCGCTGGCCAACGTTCCGCCCGTGACGAGCAACTCGCCGGTCGCACTGTCACCAATGCGGAAGTTCTGGTAGGTGTTGGCGCCCGTCGAATAGATCGCGCGGTTCGCGCCGGCAAGATTGATGTGCAGCTTGTCGCCGGTTGTGCCGAGTCCAGTGGATGGCAAGGCGTCCCCAGCCCAATTGGTCGCGTTGAGCCAGACGCTATTGGAGGCGCCGTTGTCCCACTGGACATCAACATTGGTCGCGTGCAAAGACGAACCGGCCAAGGCCAGCAACAACACTTGCCCGCAGACCAAGGCACGAAGGATACAACGCATACGCCGGATCACCACCAAGTCTCGCCCTGATGCAATTCGCGGTCCAGCGCTTCCATCAGGTAATAATCGCCCCACGTCATGTAGGCGTTCTGCGCGGAGCCGGGACCGTTCACGCCCACCTGTCCGTCGCGCAACACACCGGGGCAGTTAAGGTCGAAGTTCAAGAGCTTTTCGATACAGACATTCGCTAACAGCGAGGCCTTCGTCTTACGGATGGCCGCGTCGGCAGCACCAAGCTTCTCCAATTCCTGATAACCACAAACGACGACCGCAGCCGCGGAAGTGTCGCGCAACGCGGGCTCACCTGCGGGCAGGCGGAAATCCCAGACGGGCACGGCGTCATGGCCAAGCAGTTGGTTGAACCGGCGGGCGAGCCGGAGCGAGGCGTCGAGATACTTCTTGTCGCCGGTGTAACGGAAGGCGATCGCAAAACCGTAGATGGCCCAGCCGGTGCCACGCGCCCAGTGCGTTTCCACATCGCGCCCACAGTAGTTGTCCCCGCCAATCGGCGCCCCGGTCTTCAGGTCGAAACGGAACGCATGATACACCGAACCGTCGGCGCGGATGAAATGCTTCAACGTCGTGTCCGCAGATTGAATGGCCATGGTGCGAAACTTGGCATCGCCACTTTCCTGCGACGCCCAGAACAGCAACGGCAGGTTCATCATGCAATCAATGATGGCCATGTTCTCGAACTCGTCGGTGCCGAGCTTGCCCCACGCGCGGAAAAAATTCCCGGTGTGGTTGAACCGCAACGCCAGCGCCTCGGCAGCTGCAATGCCCA
>JBEGQI010000034.1:0-5368 GCA_041181065.1 Verrucomicrobiota bacterium
CACACGCTTGCCCGCAGGATTTTCAAGTTGGATCGCCAAGTCCGAAACACGTGCGTGATTGACGGTCAAACCAACTTCAGTCGAGACAATCTCCTGATCGTTGGTGATGCTCATGGTGGCCGTGGTCACCGCATCATCCTTGATGGGAATCGTGCCGGAGAACTTGTAAACGACCGGCACCAAACCGGAGAGGTCCATGTCAATCTTGGCTTTGAGGTTCACCTTTTGCACAACACCGTTCGGATTGTAGATGCCGATGTAGTAGGTGCCCACCAACAATGGCGGGATGTCATAAATCGAAAGCGTCATGGTGTCCGTGATCGGATCCATCGTCGCCTTCTTTGTATAGTTGGTAAAATCCGGGAAGTCCTCAAACCGGATATAAAGATCCACCGGCAACGGCTGTGCGGAAATGTTTGCCACCGTGAGCGTCAGATTCGTTGCCCCGGCAGGCACGTCAACAAAGTCGTAGGTCCAGCTGAACGGCTGGATCGTCAAGTTATCGCCGTTGCCAAGAATGTCCTGCGGTTCCAGGGTCAGGATAAGGTTGTCAACGCGCCCCGTCGAGGTGGGCCCGTTATCAACCATGGTCAACATCCACTGGCCAATGGCTTCCGCACCTACAAAATTCCGCAAACTGCCCGGACCGTCGGAATGCTGCGAACCCGGAATGTCATTTTCGCCATTATCTTCGTAGATGCGTGTCTGTGTTGTAAAAGCGCTGCCGTAAGAGTGGTTGTTCAGGACCGAGAAGCCGGTGCCGTGGCTCAGATTGCCAAGCAGGTCACCGAAGTTTTCATGAGTGATGGTGTTCGTCACCACCACGCGACGCACCTTGGCCTCATCGACCACGATGCCATAGACCAGCGCGGACCCCGGCTTAAACGGCGTGCCGTCGGGAATCTCGATCGGCGTCGGAAAACCGTCCACCCGGATGTTTCCGTTAGCGTCACGAGTGCTGAACGGTTTGTCGCTAAAGGCTGCCAACAATCCATACTGGCCGCCCATCTGATCCTCCGATTTGACGCCGATGTAATACACTTTTCCCGGGGCCGAGTCCGCGATGACAATCGTTTCGGTGCCACCGCGTCCCACTGACCGCAAAGCTCCGCCCACCACCACCGGATCCAGATTCGTCAAAGCCGGATCAGTCGAAACATACAAATCGATATCCGCCTCGGCACGGGAGAATTCACCCTTCACCGACGAATTCACCCCCATGCGCGGCACCGAGAGCGTGGGCGGCGAGAAGGTGAGGAATGCGGCATTGGTGAAATTCGCGTTCGTGCCGTAGTTGGTGATGACATAGAATTGCCACTGGTTCGTCATGCCGTTGAGCCCGGAGACGAGCGGCGCATTCGCCCCGACAGTCTGATTCAACAACGGCAATGCCGTCGTGTTTGTGACGTAGAGAACGCGCGCGAAGGGTATCGCTGCGACGGGCGCTTCGGCGACGGTGATGGCATTTGCGACCTCGCCGTTACCGCTAGAGATGACGAGCGCGTAATCCTGCACGCAATTGTTGGTATGGCTGGTCACCGCGTTCACATTGACGCGGCGCCCGTAAACAGTCACCGAGAAGTTGGTGCCAAGCGCCTTCGAAATGTAAACGTTTTCGACGTTGTTGATCTTGTCGAGGACAGGCGAGGTGTTGGTATCCCAGGCCCCGTTGAAATCACCCGACTGAATGTCGTTCCCGAAATAAACCGCCCCGGTGTCGAGGTTCGTGACGATGAGATCGAGATCGTTGACCAACTTCACGCCCGCCGCAGGATTGCCGGGAGGATCCGTCCAGACGAGGGTGACGCGAAGCGGCAGAACCTGTGAGTTTGTGCTCAGCGTCAGCTTTCGCGTCATGGAATCGCCGGTGGCCAACGCGTTCGTTGGATTCTGTTCATAGAACCACATGCTGCTCGCGGTTGCCCCATTGGTTGCAGGCGCGAGGCTGCCCACCAGATTCGGCAATCCCCAACCCTGATGATTGATGCTGGTGTTCTGGACCTGAAGATTGTAGTCGGACCGGGCGGACCGGGCGCCGTTGATCAGCAGAGCTTTCATCAAAGCCGGGCTGTTCGTGAGTTGCATCCGTGACTGATAATACTCCTGCATCAGAGCCAGCACGCCGGAAACTCCAGGGGCGGCCATGCTGGTGCCGCTCTCATAGCGATAGTAAGGCCCGAGCGCGTTATTGAGCTGCTTCAGCACCTTGTAATAATCCCCGAGGACGTTCGTGACCGTGATCTCCGTCGTCACCGTGTAACCAAGGGCGATATTGGTCGGATTCCCGACCGCAAAGTAGTAAACGCCCCCCGGCGTCAGCGGCAGATCAGAGGGGATTGAAAAGACATTGGTGCGCACCGTATCCGTGAACGTCGGCGTGGTGCCGGTGGTGACGTAAATCGGAAAATTCGTATAACCGTTCGTGCCGAAGTTCAATGGCGTGATGACAATCCGAAGTTGGATCGCTTCCAGCGGAACCAAAATCGGCGGATACTGGTTTAATCTACCGGGCTGAACGATTTCATTTTCAATCGAGCCGCTGATCACGTTGGTCGTGCTGTAGTAAGCCCCTTCGTCGAACTGGCCGGATTTGGCGGAGACCACCCACGAACCGGGCGCGACCACGTCCGGCTTGAAGCGTCCATTGTCACCTTCAACTCCAATGCCCACGTTCCCGCGGCTTGAATACGAGGCGACCTGATTGTCCGAATCGGTTTCAAATTTCCAGACGGCGTTGGTGACGTCATCGATCACCACTGTGTTGGTGATGTTGCGAAGCTGTTCAAGTGCGCCGACCGTGATGACATTCTTGCCGGTGCCCGGAGAAACAACGGAACCAGCCGAACCGCTGAAGCCGTCGTCATTCCCACCGCCGTCGTTACCCGCTGAAAACACGTAGCAAATTTGCTGCATCCCCTGAACCAGAGGCAACGAATCACGCACCGCCGCATCGTAGCTAGCCGCCGCCAGATCGTAATCGTAGTCCTGCACTTTTCCCCAACTGTTGTTTGAGATCAGCGCATTCGTGGAGGCAATCTGTTGCTGGTTGTAGGCCTCGAACCCTAATCCCGCGTCGAGCGTTTCATCCAGTCGGGTGCTAAAGATCGTCGCTGCGGGTGCCTTGCCGCGAAGGCTGGCATTCGTCAACGAACCGGGCGGCGCCGACAGAACCGTCGCCGAAGCGGCCCCACTTCCCGCAATGATCGCCGCCACATGCGTGCCGTGTCCCACGGCGTCAAAACTGGAACGGTAGGAATTCGTCAGGACGCGACCCACAAGATCCGGATGGGTGATATCCACCCCGCTGTCTGTGATCGCGACGGTCACATTGGAACCGGTGAGCCCGTAAAAGTTGGTCAGGACCACCGTATTGGCGGCAACGCCCAATTTGACCCGGGATAAATCGTTCGCGACCGTGCGCGGCGCAGAACGCTCAATCATCTGCACTCCGCTTAAGCCCGCCAAAGCCGCCAACGAATCCAGCGGCGCCTGCACCGTCAACACGGGACCAAAGGGCGATGGTCCCTCCGCGAGGACACGCGTTTTCAGCCCGGCCAATGCACTCAGCGTTGCCGGCTTCGCATCCGCAAACAACAGCAGGTTCAGATACATCCCCGGCGGCAGCGGCTGCTCGTCCACTGCGAGCGCAAGCAAAGACGACTTGAGTTTGTAATACGGTTCGAACGGCAGCACAGCAGCAATGCCGGGCTGGCCGTTCAGAGCATCCACCTGCGATTTCAAACCGCGCACCAGCCACGCATCGTGCGGGAAGTAAGCGACCGGCGAAAGTCCAGCCGCCACCAGACGCGCCTGAAATGCGGCGTCCGCCTTGCCAGACGATTTGACAATGTATGAACCGGGATCGTCCTTCGCGCGAAGATGCACCGGGATGTTCACCGTCAACGGACGGCTGATGTCGTAACGCGCATTTTCCAGGACCAACGCACTGTCCCGCTTCAGCAATGCATTCAACGACTCAGAGGTATTGCTCAAGCGATAACGCGCGTATGGATCCGCAGGCAGCGACGCCTTGGACGACTTGGCTGCCGTATTCGCCGGCGTGACAGCGGCAGACGCCGAAGCCTTTGAGGCGGGCGCGTTCGTGGCGGCGGCAACTGGAGCTACAGGCCCGTCGGCGCTTTGATGCGACCGGCTCAACCACCATGCGCCAACACCACAGCACAGCAGCAACACCGCGATCACCAAAATCGATCGTCTAGACATAAAAACCTTCAAACTGCGTTTAGTTTTTCCACCAGCCTCACTCCGGTCCGAGAATGTTGTAACTCTCGATGACCGCCCTGGGCGTTGTGGGCGCTCCATCAATGCGCACCACCGTGCGGGTCACAACCTCCGCCGTGATCTGGTAATTCGTGCACATGTTGAAAAACGGCCCAGCCGCCATCACCCGCGAACGCGCGGCGGGCTGCAATGTCTGGCCGATGGAGTAAATCGTGAATCGCGGTTGATCATTGCCGCGCAACAGGCTCATGACCATCTGGGGCAGCCGTTCGTAGGCTGAATCACTGATACCCCGGCTCAACTGCGGCGAACTGTTGGTATTCAACAACGGCGATGCCAAGGTCAGTTCCGGCGTCGCCAGAATATCGCCAGTGTGACGGAAATAGCCGTTGTAAGGAGCCGAGGCACGCGTGGCATTGATGCCGCGATAGATTTTCGCAAGCGTCGAGTTGTCACCGCCGCTGACACTCGCCGGCTCGATGACGAGCGGCTCATACCGCAAAAACGGTTGCACAGAGGTCAAGTCCGCATCGGGGGTCGTGTTCGTCAAACCGATGACGCCACCGAACAAGGCGGACCAAGTCGCAAGATTCGTTTGGTTCACGTTCACCTGCCCGCGCGTCGCGTTCTGGTCGACCGCAGTCGTGAAGAGGTCGAACAATACACGGTCCATCTTGGGCTGGGTGTGGATGGCATCCAACAGATTCGGATTGCCGCTCCAATTCGTCCACACTCCCAGATTCACTTCCGCCGACTTCATGTAAACCGTCTGCCACGGCGTGCCGCGATGGATGCGACCGAGCGTTCCGAGCGCGGGATACTTGTTCGTCGGAAAATCCCAATAGTCGGACGAAAACACGCCCGGGTCCTTGGCCGCGGGGTCATTGGCTGTCACGCCGGATTGTTGCGAATCCCCCGCGCTACTCCCCGGATTGCCGCCCCACGGCTCAAAGCGGGTGTTCAACTTGCCGATATTGGGCAACGGGTAAATAGACCCATTGGGCTGCTCATCTACCAAACCAGTCCCGGCCCCACTCGTCACGAGGTCGCCGGTGGTGAAGTGGACCAGCGGATCATTCGCCTGCCACGTGATGTATTGCGACTTCTTGCGAATGGGAGTGAATGG
>JBEGQI010000035.1:0-2768 GCA_041181065.1 Verrucomicrobiota bacterium
ATTTGCATCCGCGCGTTTGAGAGCCACAACCAGCATCCGCGCCTTGTATTTATCCCCCAACACCGGCTCTGAGCTGGCAAAGTCGTAAAGCTTTCCCGAATCCTTCCCCACCGGCACGGCCTTCGCCAAACCCGCAAGCTCCGCGTCTCCCGTCAAGCGTTCGAGTTTCAACTGGCTGCGCCAGATGTTGAGAATCTCCAGTTCCACATTCGGCACATCACCGATTGGATAGACCCCAAGTTCAGCTTCATTGTCGCCTTGCGTGATGGCAAAGCTCGCCGCGCGCATCTGCCCAGGATCGGCATTTTCCTTCCAGCCGTCGGGAAGTTTCACCCACTTCAGGCGCGGCATTGCCATCAGCATCCCTGCATGAGGATTGGCCGCGCCGCTGGGAGCAGACGCTTCACCGTGCGACGACGTTTGCTCCTTCGGGATTTCGTAAACCCGGATTTTCTGGGCAGCAGAAACGGTCAGGCTGGAGAGACAGAGCGCTCCTGCCGAACCGAGGGCCAGAAGCGAACCGGTGGCGAACGACTTGAACATCACGCACGATTCTACTTTGTCGGCAATGTGCTGCAAGCAATGAAACCGATGTAGCAATGCAACTTTTGACTCCGGTCAAAGAATCTTACCATCCGCAAATGGGGAAATTCACGGCTTCGGTGCCGCGCGCTGAACCGTCACGCCCAACACATTGGCGACCGCGCGTTCGCGGCCGTCGGTCGGCTCATTCAGCAGGTGGAACTTTCCACCCGCGCCGTTGCGCACGGCGAGCACCGAACTCCCGCCGCCATCCAAGTTCAACGCCTCAGTGCAGCCGAGCCGCAGCATCTCCCCGCCGAGTTCATCGTAGTTCATCCCGATGGCAACGCCAGGCTTGCGTCCATCGACAACCATCAACACCAGCTTCGTCCGCTTCGCATCGAAACCTACGACTGTCCGCGGGTGGCGAGCCTTGTTCGTGTGCGGAACAAGTTTCCCATCGCGCAACAGCATCGTGTTGCCGCCCACGACCTCCCGTGCGTCGGCGGGCGGTTGCATCAGCGTTTCAATCGCCACTTTGCCATTTGTGTGCACCACAAAACAGGGCCGCGCGCTCGTGCTTGTGGACCACGTTTGCCCGCCAGTCGCCGCCGGCCCCTCGACGAGTGCCCAGAGGCTGGATCGATATTGCGAGATCGTGCCCTCGGCATCCTTCACGCCGCGCGCCTTGAAGAAATCACCATTCACGACGAGGTCGAACTTCTCGCGCGCTGCGATCTTTGTCGGCTGCATCAATGTGGTTTGCCATTCGCCCGGACCGTCCGGGTCCGCACCACCACGCGAGACGTGGAGTTGGACCTGCGGATTCGTCAGATCAATTTCTGCGACGAACAAGCGCGTCGGAGGATTGGTTCGGAACTCGGCAAAGTAGGCGACCCCGGCAAACGGATGATTCGTGGCGGAGATTTCAGCAAGCGCGACGACCGGCGAGCCAGCCACCGCCAGCAACAGCCAGCATGCAAGCCAAATGGATTCAAGTTTACGCATACGCATTCCGACTTTCGCGGAGCGGGTTCGATTCACTGAAAGTTGAAGTGTCGAAACCTAATTTGCCAATCCGACCAACTGCCGTTAAATAGGGCCGCCCAAAAATACTTTAAATCGATATGAACGGAAATTTGAAACTGCTCGAACCCCTCAAGCTCGGTGACCTGCAACTGGCCAATCGCGTCTTCATGGCGCCGCTCACACGCTGCCGTGCGAGCGCCGGCCGCGTGCCGAATGAACTCATGCGCGACTACTACATCCAACGCGCCAGCGCCGGACTCATCCTCAGCGAAGCGACCGCCGTGAGCCCCAAGGGCGTCGGCTATCCCGACACGCCCGGCATCTGGTCCGCCGAGCAAGTGCAAGGCTGGAAACAGATCACCCAAGCCATCCATGCCGCCGGGGGCAAAATCTTCCTGCAACTCTGGCACGTCGGCCGCGTTTCCGATCCCTCATATCTCGACGGCGACCTGCCCGTCGCGCCCAGCGCCATCGCCCCCAGCGGGCACGTGAGTTTGGTGCGGCCGTTGAAATCGTTCGTCACCCCGCGCGCGTTGGAATTGAAAGAGATTCCCGGCATCGTCGCCGCTTACCGCAAAGGCGCTGAGAACGCGCAAGCCGCGGGCTTCGACGGCGTGGAAATCCACGGCGCGAATGGTTACCTGCTCGACCAGTTCCTGCAGGACAGCACGAACAAGCGCACCGACGAATACGGCGGCTCCATCGAAAACCGCGCCCGGCTCATGCTCGAAGTCACCGATGCCGCCATCGCCGTTTGGGGCGCAAATCGCGTCGGCATGCATCTCGCGCCGCGGGGCGATGCCCATAACATGGGCGACTCCAATCCCGCCGCGACCTTCGGCTACGTCGCGCGTGAACTCGGCAAACGCAAGCTCGCCTTCATCTGCGCCCGCGAATCGGCGAAGCCCGATTCCATCGCACCGCAATTGAAGAAAGAGTTCGGCGGCTTGTTCGTCGCGAACGAAGCGCACACACGCGACACCGCTGAGCAACTGCTCCAAACCGGTCACGCGGACGCCGTGGCGTTCGGCAAATTGTTCATCGCGAATCCGGACCTCCCGAAACGATTTGCCCTCAACGCGCCCTTGAACACGCCGGACTCCGGCACGTTCTACGGCCAAGGCGCGAAAGGTTACACGGATTATCCGGCGTTGGCTTAATCATCTCAACCACCCGGCGCGAGGTGGATCACTTCGCTTCCGCCGGGTGCTCCTTCA
>JBEGQI010000036.1:0-7070 GCA_041181065.1 Verrucomicrobiota bacterium
CGGCAATGCTGGATTGATGAGCGGCCTGATGGTGACGTGGGATGGCTGGGGGCAGGGCAACATCGGCGGCAGCGGCGGCAGTCCGCCGGACGGCAGCAACAAGGGCGCACAGCTGCTCGACATGACGCCCGGTTCCTTCGGCAACGGCATCACCGACACGCGCAACGATTCCGCGCTCTGGGTGGGCCGGACCTTCGGTGATCCCGACGTCAATGTGTTCATCACGCCCGTCGCCAAAAACCTGAACACCACGCCGCCTTCGATGGATGTTTATGTTTCGGTCGGCGACGTGCCCAGCAATCACCCGCCTTCGCTTTCCATCAGCGCCAGCACCAACGCTCCGGCCATCAACGGCGTGGTCACGTTTTCGGCCACGGCCCTCGATCCGGATGGAGACGCACTCGCTTATGCCTGGGTCTTTGGTGACGGCACTTACTCGACAAACAACAGCGCCATCCAAACGAAATCGTGGAGCGCCGCGGGGGATTACCACGTGCTCTGCACCGCCAGCGACATGAAAGGCCGGCAGACGACACGGTCGCTCCGCATCACGGTGGGCAGCCCGACGACCTTCACTGTGAGCGGCACCATCACCGGCCCGGACGGTCAGCCTTTGGAAGGGGTCTATGTCGCGAACTATGCTCCGTCCAGTTCCACCTCGCACCCGAACAGCGCCACCTTCAAGGGCACTTGGACCGACAGCGACGGCAATTACATCCTCGGCGGACTTGCGGCGGGCAGCTACACGATCACGCCGACGCTGTATCCAAATGTCTTCACGCCGTCCGGCTTTGCGAATCCGGTCACGGTCGGGCCGAGCCAGACGAACTTGAACTTCACGAGCACGTTGCTCCCCACCATCACGCTCAATGTAATAGACTCCATCGCGAATGAAGGTGCGTCACCTGGCACAGGAACGGTCCGTATCGAGCGCACGGGCAGCACGGCCAGCGCGTTAGCGGTGCAGATTTTTAACTCCAACACCGGCACGGCCACCCGCAATACAGACTACACGCTCACACCCGCGCCAACCGCCTCGACCAATGGCGGCGGCAGCGGCACTTCGCTCTACACGATTCCGGCAGGCGCGTCTTACCTCGACATCACGGTCACTCCGGTGAATGACAGCACCGCAGAAGGCACGGAATACGCGGCGTTGAATTTCGCGAACACAAGCGGCGGCTACATCCTCGCTGGCCCGGCGGTCGCGGTGGTTTCCATCATCGACGACGAGAACGCCTCGTTGCCGGTGGTGAAACTCAATTGCCTCGATAACGCGGCTTCGGAAAGCGGGCCGGACGTGGCCACGTTCCAATTGGAGCGCAACGGTGCTACCACCACCAACCTGACGGTCTTCCTCAACTACACCGGATCGGCCACGAGCAACGCAGATTTCACGGCGCCTGCGTCAGTGGTCATTCCTGCGGGCAGTTCCAACGTGACTTTCACGCTCACTCCCGTGGACGATACGGCGCAGGAGGGAACGGAGATGGCGGTCGTGACCATCACTGCAAATGCCGGTTATGCCCGCGACACGCTGGCGAGTTCCCAAACCGCCATAATCACCGACAATGATTTGCCCACGGTCACCGTGGTCGCGACCGATGCGACCGCATCGGAAACACCCGGCGATCCCGGCGTCTTCACGCTCACGCGGACAGGCGGAGATCCGCAACAAGCGTTGACCGTAGACTACGCCCTTGCGGGTCGCGCAGTGCATGGCTCGGACTATCGGCGATTGGACGGGCGCGCGGTCATTCCGGCTGGCGTGATGAGCACCCGCGTGGAGATCTGGCCCATTGACGATGCGGTGGATGAAGGCACACAGGATGTGATTTTCCTGCTCCGGAGTGCGACCAATTACGTCATCGGCGGCTCCGGGACCGCGACCGTCAACATCAATGACAACGACGGTTCACAAGTCTATGTGAAGCTTATCACCAGCGGCGTCGCCGAGCCTGCATCCGGTTCCGTCACGGCGGTGGCGTTTCAAATCATCCGGCCAGCCAGCGGCAGCGCCATCACGGTCAACTATTCCATCAGCGGCACGGCGACGAGCGGCACCGATTTCACAGCGCTGCCGGGCACCAATGCGTTCGCCGCGGCTGACACCGCGAAAACTATCAATGTCAGCGCGCTGGCCGACACCGAGATTGAGGATGCTGAGACGGTGACGCTCACGTTGTTGCCGGGCAGCGGTTATACGTTGATGCCGGGTCAGCCCGCCAGTGCCACAGGGTTCATCCTCGATCAGGATCAACCCACAGTGAGTGTGTCCGTCGCAGACACGACCAGCGGATTGACCACAGCTGGAACGGAGGCCAGCACCGGCTCTGCGCTGCGGTTCATCGTCTCGCGCGAAGTCGCCACGGCAAGCGAACTGGCAGTGAACTACACCATGAGCGGCACCGCCACGGAAGGAGTGGATTACACCGGGACGACTGGAACCGTGACGATTCTCTCCAATGCTCTGAGCGCTTACATCACGATCACTGCGGTCAACGACACGATTCCCGAGGGCGTGGAAAGTATCACGATGAACCTCGCGCCGTCTCCCGGCACTTACGGATTGTTGATGGGCAGCGCCACCATGTTGCTCGGCGACAACGATGCGTTCGCCAGCGGGACGGTTGGGTTCGCCGCCGCCAGCAGCGTCGTGACGGAGAGCAACGGCGTGTTCAACGTGCCGGTCCGTATCACTGGCACGCCCACCAATGACGTCACGGTCAGTTATCGCGTGAGCGGCGGGACGGCCGCCGGCAGCGGCTATGATTTCAATCTCGCCGATGGAATACTCACCTTCCCGCTCGGCACGACAAATCAGGACATCCCCATCCAAATTAATCAGGACCTCATCCCGGAATCGGCGGAGACCATCGTGCTGCAACTGTTCAATGCCGTGGGGGCGAATCTTGGAACGAGTTCTCACACGGTCACGATCACCAATATCTCCGTGCCCGAAGCTTTCACCGATGCCGCGACCAACGGGCTGGCCAACAGCATCACTTTGACCGGCCACGTTATACCGAATGGGCTGCCGACGGCCTTTTGGTTTCAATACGGTCCAACAGTGGCCTACGGTAGCAACAGCCCGGTTCAATCTGCGGGGAGTGGCACCGCGAGTGTGAATGTGAGCGCGGCGCTCAACGGTTTCGCACCCGGCGGTTATCACTTCCGTTGCGTGGCGAGCAACAGTTTGGGAACCACCTATGGCATCGATCAGCTCGTGCCCACCAGCAACGCCGGCCTCAGCGGTCTGGCCGTCAGCAGCGGAGCGCTCTCGCCCTCGTTCGCTTCTGGAACCAAGGTTTACTTCGTGACGGTCGGCAACGCGGTCAACAGCCTGTTCGAGACGCCCGCCGCTTCCGATCCAGCAGCCAGGGTCAAAGTGAACGGCACCTTCGTCCCGCCGGGCGCCAGCAGCCCCGCGACGGCTCTCGTGACCGGCACCAACTTCTTCACCACGCTGGTGGTGTCGCCGGATAACACCACCACCAACACTTTCCTGATCAGCGCCATCCGTTTGACGGGCTTTGAGACTTGGGCCAATGCGCTGGGGCTGTCCGGTCCCGGCTCGGGGCCGAATGAAGATTTCGACGGTGACGGTAAAATCAACTTCCTCGAGTATGCGATCAACACGGATCCCAAGGTGCCCAACTTCGAAAGCGTCTTGAACGCAGCGGCTACTTTGAAGCCGCAGGAAAACAAGAATTATTTCACCGTCAGCCACCGTCGCCGCGTTGCGCCCGGTGCGCTCACTTACAGTTATGAAAGCAGCACGGACTTGTTCAATTGGACGCCTATCCCGGGCGCGCAACTTGAACAGATCGCCGTGGAAGCGGTTGGCGACGGCCAAACGGAAGTGGTCACGTTCAACCTGCTCCCAGCCATCGAAGACTCCGCGTCAGCAAACTTTCTGCGTCTCAAAGTATCGGAATAATTCCCGCCGTCTGCCTTGTGTCTGAAGAGCCACTGAGTGCCGCAACGCCTGTGCATTGAGCGCTGCGGCTTAAGACAGCCACGATTCAGGTCAGGGAGCGACCGTCTTCTTTTCCTTCTGCTTCGCGCCCCAATCCTTGTAAGCCTTGGAGACATCGTGGCCTTGGGCGGAGAGGTAAATGTTAATCTTGCCCTTGTATCGCTTGAAGATGGCGGACTTCTCATCAGCGCTGCCGCCGTCCATCGCTTCCTCGCGCGCTTCCTTGAGCAGTTCGAGGATGCGGGCTTTCTCAGCGTCCGTCAGATTGGGGACAATCTCCACGTAACCGTCGTAGGTGACCTTCACTTTGCCGTAGGTCATCTTGTCTTTGATCGTGTCGATCTGTGCGGGCTGAAGCTCCGTTGCGAGCTTGGCGAGGAACTCCTTGTGGATCTTCTTCACCGACGACTGCACCTGCGTTGCCTGCGCCTTCGCGACGGCGTTGGTGTCCTTGCTCAACTTCTTCAACTCGCCATCGTGCTGCTCGTGCCATGTATTTAGCGCGCGGTATTGCGCGACGAGGATGGCTTGAACGCGCTGGGCCTTGGCGCCATCGGACAGGAACAACGCATCCACTATGTCTGCCGAACGCTTGGTGATGGTGGCGGTGTATTTCGCCTCGGCACTTTCGGTTTCGTTGGTGGCGGCTTGAGTGACTAAGGCGGACAAGGCCAAAGTCAGCGCTGCAAAAACCGACAGGTGTTGTTTCATGGCTCCAATAGAATCTCTCCGCGCGTTTGGAACAACCCAAACGACATGCGTTTTCAGCCCGCGTCGCTGTCTGTTTGCCTTAGTTTGTAGTTCCGGCTTTAGCCGGTTGGCAGTTCCTGCGTTTGCTCGGGACCAGCTAAAGCCGGGACTACAAACAAAAAAGGCGGGCATCGCTGCCCGCCTCGTAAAGGGATGAGCCGTGGCTTAGTAGCTGAACAATTCTTCCGGCTTGAAGAAGCGCTTGAGTTCGGCGGCGGCGGCTTCGAGGCCGTCGGACGCGTGGCAGACGTTGACCATGACGTCCACGCCGAAGTCGCCGCGGATGGTGCCCTTGGCGGCTTTCTTGGAATCGGTCGGGCCGAGCAGTTCACGGACGCGAGCCACGACGTTGTCGCCGGCGAGCGCCAGCGCGATGACGGGCGTCTGTTGCATGAAGCTGCGGACTTCCGGGAAGAACGGCTTGCTGGCGATGTGGGCGTAGTGTTCGTTGAGCAGCGCGTCGCTGGCCTTGAACATCTTGATGCCGCGGATCTTCAGGCCGGCGGCCTCGAAACGGGAGAGCACCTGGCCGACGAGATGTTTGTTGACGGCGTCAGGTTTGAACAGAATGAGCGTGGTTTCCATAAATGTGGCCGCGTGGCTACAGGAAACCGGGCTTGAGGTCAATGCTGCGTCTGATTGAGCTTGCCCCGAATGCTGACTCGGGCGAAAAGGATGTGGCCGACCGTCTTTGGTTGGGCCCGTAGCTCAGCGGTTAGAGCAGGCGACTCATAATCGCTTGGTCCTCGGTTCAAATCCGAGCGGGCCCACCATTCAAAAGTTCAAACAGTCATCATGACTCGCCTTCGAATCATTTCGAGGACCTGGCTTTTGTGTCTGTCTGCGGGTTCTGCGCAGAACTTGTTCCAGACCGTTCCTTCGAATACGCGGTGCCAGCCAACTTACTGACCGTCTTCCGTAGTGAGACGCGTTGATCACCAAGCCAGCACCAGCAGGGAGACGCCTTGCCGCGGCAGGGTCAGTTTCAACGTCGCGTAGCCGCCCTTGAACCTAAACATCTGCGGCTTCTCCGCGGTGGCCAACTGTGCGGCGGCTTCCAACTGCTTCAATTGTTGCGCGTTGGGTTGTTGCGGCGAGCCGAGGCGCTTCCATTCTTCAAAGGCGTTGCTGTGCTTCACGTCGATGCGGTAATGCGTCAGCTTCGCCGACTTCGCCGCTGCGGGCAGGCCTGAAAGCTGCAACGTCACTTCCGCTTCCGGCCCGGGCACGTCGTCGTCGTGATAATGCCAGACGAGGACGGTAAGCTGGTTCGTGTCGAGCGCCGCGAGTGCGCTCACATCGGGCGACTGGCGGACGCCGTTCTTGAGGATGCTTTCCAACGGCACGGCGGCAGTGCTGTTGACGGCGAGGCGTTGGCCGTTCATCTGGCTGAGCATCTTGAAGACGTTAAATACCGGATGATTGATGCCGCTGCTCGCCAGTTGGCGGAAGCCTGCGAAGGGTGGGTAGCCTTCGAACGTGAAGGCCCACGTGAGCGCCGCGTCCAGGTTCACGCCGCGCCGGTCGGCGATTTCTTGGAAACGTCCGAAGCTCGCGGCGGTGTAGCTGGAATACATCGTGCCGTTGCGATAGCCGAGCTGGTCACCTTGGCACGCGGCACAACCTTCGGGGTCGCATTCGCCGATGACGATGGGCGTGTGCTTCAGCTCCGGATACGACGCGACCATCGCGAAGCCTTCGTTGATGGTGCGAAGTTGGTTGGCGATGCTCATGCGCACGTGGTCATTCGTGAAAGTTGGTGAGCCTTTCGCATGGAACGCAACGAAGTCGATCGGCGTGCCGATTTTGCCTGTGACGTAATTGGTGCCGCGCAGACAATGTTCGAGGAAGTCGCGCGTCCACTTGCCGCCCGTGCCCGCGGAGTCCGGTCCGCCAACGCGTGCATTGGGCAGGGCGCGGCGCACGGCGTCCACGGCGTAATCGTGCAGCTTGTGGAATTCCTCCGGCTTCGCCTTCCAATAGCTGCCGTTGGCTTCGTTCCAGACTTCCCAATACCACTCTTCTACTTCAGCGCGACCGTAACGTTCGATGCAGTGCTTCACCCATTGATAAACCAGTTCGCCCCACTTCGCGTAGTCCTTCGGCGGATAAGCCCAACCCGTTTCGATGTCACTGTATTTGTCGCCGGATTTCCAGTGATGTTGGTAAGGTTGCGGACGGATGGACAGTGCCTCGGGCATGAAGCCGATTTGCGCGTAAGGATGGATGCCGTTCGTGATGTAAGTGTCGAAGATCTCGTCGAGGATTCTCCAGTCGTAGATGGGTTTCCCCTCGGCATCTTCGCGATACACGTCGGTGGAACCCCACTTCAATGCCGGCG
>JBEGQI010000037.1:0-3621 GCA_041181065.1 Verrucomicrobiota bacterium
CTGGTTCGCCACAGCGATGACTTTGGTCGGCACGGCGGAGAGTTAAAAGAAAGCGCGCCGTGGTTTCAAGGTTGGAACAATCGACACGCAAAACAAAGGCGGGAGCCACCCCCTCAGATGGCTCCCGCCAAACCAACCAACCAAAGTCAAAAGGCCGCCCCATCAAGGCACGCGCGTGCGATAGAAATCGTTCGTGGGTGAAAGCGAAGGCGTGTTGGTGAACAGCAGAACGCCGTTGCTTGCCGCAGCGTTGGTGCGGACTGGAACCCAAGAAACCGGCGGTGTGAGGTTGTGAGTGACTTCGAGCGCGTAATTGATCCCGGGAATCCCCAAATAACTCAACTCGAGGTCGCCGCCGCCGATGACCGTGGCGGCAAGCTGATTGTAGCTCGCCCCACTGCTGGTAAGTGTCACGTTGATGGTGCCAGTGTTGGTGCCGCCACGGCCGTCCACAACGGTGTAGGTGATGGTGGCGCTGGAGCCGCTCGTTGGCGCCGTGTAAGTCACGATGCCACCACTGAGACTGGCATTCGCGCTGACTGCGGTGATGGAAAGCGTGTCGCCATCGGCATCGGTGTCGTTGCTGAGAAGTTTGGCAACGCCGATGGTGGTGGTGCCGCCGTGTTGAACAGTCGCTGAATCCGCGCCCGCAACCGGCGTAGTGTTCACGGTGACGGTCGCGCTGCTGCTCGTAACGCTGCCCGCCGCATTGGAGACGATGCACGCGTAGTTGCCAGAATCGGCGACCACAGCTCCGGGGATGGAAAGCGTCGCACTCGTAGCCCCGGGAACATTGGTTCCATTCTTCTGCCATTGATACGTCGGATCAGGGACTGCCGTCGCAACCACACTCAACGTGACGGTGCCACCCGGCGCCAGATAGGTGCCAACGGGATTGGTGAGGATGTTTGGTGCAGCTTGCGGCGTCCAACCGTAGAACCAAGAGGTAACATTCGTCGCATACGACTGACGCGAATCCAGATCGGGCAGCGTTGTCGGCGTCGAGAAGGTGACCGGCGTTGTTCCTGCCAAGTCGGTGTTCAAATACTGCCAGAAGACGAAGTTCCCGCCAAAGAGCGACGAAGCCATGGTGACGTAGCTCGAGGCGAATTTGCAGCGAATCCAGGAGGCATTGTTACCCGCGGTGCCGTTCGAGCCCGCAAGCGTGATGCCGCTCAATCCGGAATCAGCTGTGAAAGTGCAGTTGACGAAAGACACGCCGTTGGCCGAGAAGCCACCGCCGGAATTTGCCCAAAGATAGGTGGAGGTGCTCGTCGTGTTCGTAGCCGTGCGCGCGGCGGTAACGTTGTAACCTGCCGCACCGGCCATGGTGTGAATGTTGCACTTGTCAAAATACATGTTACCGCCGCCCCAGATGTAGTCGAAGTTGCCGCGGATGGTGCTGTTATAACAATACAGCTGGGAGGACAGCGAATTGACGAGGATGGTGTCCTGCCGACTGGAGATCTCGGAGTTGTTGACGATGCAGCGTGCGGCCCCTGTTTCCACCATCAACGCTTCCGCTTGCGTGCCACCCTGCGGTGTCCTGTTGGTGATCGTAAGGTTGTCAAACGTGATGTCGTTGCCGCCGACCTTCACCGCCATGCGCGCATGCGTCGAACCACTATTGGCAGTCTGGAAGTTGGCGTTGTTCGCGTAACCGATGCGGGTGCCCGCCCGGCTCTGGCCGCGCAGGGTGATGTTGTTCTTACCAGAGATGTTGATGATTTCGTCGTATTCGCCGTCCCGGATGGTGATGACTCGAGGTGTAGTGTTGCCGCTCGGAACGAGATTGACCGCGCCCTGAACAGTTTTGAAGTCCCCGCTGCCATTCGCCGCCACGACGATGCTGGAAGGATTGACGGCGCCCAGGGTCTTGGTAGTGAACCGCCAGGCATTCGTGTCCGTCAGACCGATGAAGTTGGTGTTGCCTGCGTCGGTAAATGTGCTTGGGTCAATCGTCACAAAGTAGGTTTGATTCGACGCCAACGCGTTGAAGTGCGGATAAACCGTGATCGTCGCACCGTTGGTGGCGAATGTGGTGTAGGTGAAAGATTGGCCATCACCCGGGAAGGTGCGCTGTTGCAGCAGCCCCAACGATGCACTGATGGTGTCCACGGGGGTAGCAGGGTTGGTTGCGTTGTAGATTTTGATGGATCCAGTTGAACCAAGCTTGGCCACGGAACTAAAGGTGATGGCCAGCGGCGCATCCAAGAAAACGCCGGTGGCTCCGTTGGCAGGCGAGGTCCCAGCCACCGTCATGGTGGAGAAGACCGGCGCCGTAACGGTCAAGGTCATGTTACCGGTCACCACGCCTTGGGAATTGCTCGCCGTGAGCGAATAGATATTGCCACTCTGGTTAGTCGTGAGGCTGGACAGTGTCAACGAAGCGCTGGTCTGGCCTGGCATATTGGAACCGTTTTCCTTCCACAGATAGGTAGGCAACGGTGATCCCGTCACAGTCGGGTTCAGGACTACAGTCGCGCCGGCTTCCACTGTGCGGTTGGTCAATCCGGTGATTGTAGGGGCAGAGAGAGCGTTCGGGTCGAAAAAGGCGACGGTGACTTTGTTAATTTGGAAGGAAGTCACTGTGCTGGTCGTGGGACGATAGCCGATGCAGAGCGCATCGAACGAGGTGGCTAAAATGGTGGTGGTTTGAAGCCCCATGCTTCCAGTCCAACCACCCGCAGACACAACGGAACCACCCGTTCCCACGCCGTTGTAGAGCGTGTTGGTAATCGCGAGCGTAGTGGCATTGACGTAGGTGATCCGCATGTGCATGGTGTATTGGCTACCCGCAGTGAGGATGGGTTGCCCCACAACACCCGCCATCGTGACAAGGTTCGCGCCACCAGAATAACCGGAGCCGGTGCCGATACCTTGATTGAGATTATTCGCACCCGTTTGGGCCGGACGCGTGGCGATGGCAGAAGGATTGGCGCCACTGCCAGTGGGTGTGTAAGCAAACTGTGCAGTGTATCCAACCCACCCCTTTGTGCCGCCGTTTACGGCAGTAGCGGCTCCGGAAGAAAGCCCAGTTGTCGAACCACCATTCCAAAGTAGAGTTCCATTGGTCGGGGCGCTACCACCGGAGTTATACAGGCCGATATTGATCTGCATGTTGTTGCCCGCCGGGGTCGTGTTGAAGAAGTTATTCGTGTCCGTAAACGTGTAATACACCTCGATGAACTGGCCCGCAGCGTTGAGAACAACCGGCGAATTAGTGAACATCGCCTGCGCCTCGGTGTAACCAGATGAGGTTGAGGCCGTGGCCAGCGTCAGGCCATTCGTTGTGACAGATGAGGTGGTGGCATTTTTTGAAGAAGCGATTTCATACGCAGTCCTTGCGCCATTCAATGTCCCGGGGCTGGCAGCGCTTGGATTTATCGTGCTCAAGGCACCATTCGGAAATGAATCCTGAAACACTATCGTCTGGCCATTTACCCAGCACGGGAGTCCAACAGCCAATATTGCGCCGAATACACGAGTCCATGGGGTGGATTTTGACATGTGATTACTGTTCTGATTTGCGGTGGTTCGGCGACAAGACTACGAGAAGGCAGCAAATGATAAATTGTCAGTTTCTGCATAACCTTTTGAAATTCTTGCACACAGCGACCT
>JBEGQI010000038.1:0-4883 GCA_041181065.1 Verrucomicrobiota bacterium
TCTGGTTCCAGTCGGGCTACGCCCGCCTTCCACCAGAACCTTGAGTGGAAGCAAAACAACAAACCGAAACCACCGGAAACCATCTCATCTAAAGTGGTATGACCGTTGGGGGCCAATCACCGCCACAGGTAATGCAACATTTGAAGCCGCGACCACGGGAACACCGCCGATTTCGTATCAATGGCAGCTCAATGGGGCTGATCTCGTCAACGCGACAAATGCCTCGCTCACACTCTACGGTGTTCAAGCAACCAACGCCGGAAATTACACGGCCTTGGCCATAAACCCATATGGGACCAATTCCACAACCGCAACACTGACTGTGATTCCGGTGCCGCCCAGCATTACCCAACAACCGAAGAGCCAGCGTGTTCCTCCCGGTGGAAATGCAGCTTTTCAGGTCGCAGCAACAGGCTCCACACCATTCAAGTTTCAATGGCAATTCAATGGCATCGATATCGGTGGCGCCACGAATAGCTCGCTTCTGATCCAAGGGGCGACCTGGACGAATGCCGGCACTTATCAAGTGACGGTCATAAACGACGTCCGCTCAACAAACAGCGTGGCTGTGAATCTGGTGGTAGCAAGATTGATTGCCTGGGGTGACAATTCTTACGGCCAGATCTCCATTCCTGAATTGATAACAAACGCTGCGTCAGTCGATGGTGGCTTGCGTCACAGCGTTGCACTTGGATTTGATGGCGGCATTGCCTGCTGGGGTAATAATTCGTTCCGGCAAACGTCTCCACCAGCCGGGCTGAGCAACGTGACGCGATTAGCGGTGGGAAATTTTCACAATCTAGCTCTGAAGAATGACGGCGCAATCGCAGCTTGGGGCGCCGGAACGAATAATACCGGATCAAGCCCCGATTACGGCCAGTCCGTTGTTCCGTCAAATCTTGGAACTCTGGTAGGAATCGGTGCTGGGGCCTACCACAGTCTGGCCCTCCTGAGCAATGGGACCGTTTTCGCTTGGGGATTTAATTCCGCCGGGCAGACCAATCGACCGCCGGGCTTGAGCAACGTGATAGCCGTCGCATGCGGGGGATTTCACAATTTGGCTCTTCGCGATTCAGGAACCATTACGGCATGGGGCGCAGGGGCGAGCAATACAGGGATCACTCCCAATTTCGGCCAGTCAATGGTGCCAACCAACCTAAGCGGCATCGTTGCAGTAGCCGCAGGAGCCTACCATAGCGTAGCAATAAAAAGTAATGGCACTGTTGTGGCGTGGGGAATGAATGCATATGGGCAAACCAACGTTCCCTTGGGCCTCAGCAACGTGGTTGCCATCGCCTGCGGCGACTACCACAACCTCGCTCTTAAACAAAACGGCACCATCGTGATGTGGGGCCTCACGACCGCGGGCCAAACTAATGTTCCGGCAGGTGTGACCAATGTTGTAGAAATTGGAGCTGGAGGAAATCACAACCTCGCTGTGATGAACGATGGCCGTCCCTATTTTGTTGTAAGGCGGAATCCGCAGACCGGCGTTGCTGGCGCGAGCATAGAACTTTCCTCGACCACTCTTGGGCAGCAACCGATCAGCTACCAGTGGCTTTTCAACGGGTCGCAAATCTTCGGGGCGACCAATTCAACGTTCCTGCTGACTGCTGCTTCCACTACAAATAGCGGCGTTTATCAATGCCTCGCGAGCAACAATGTCGGGATTACCCTGGGTCCTGAGATGAACGTCTTAGTGCAACGAACAATCCCATTGTTTTCCGGAGCAAGCTTGCATTCGGACGAAGGCTTCCAATTGAAACTCAAGGCACTTTCAGGACACGGTTCCGTGATCATTCACTCTTCTTCAAATCTTCTTAATTGGGAACCCTTGTGGACCAACCCGCCCGTCGTGGGTGATTTTGACTTCAAAGACGCCTCAGCAACAAACAACTTGCTCAAGTTTTATCGAGCTGAGGAGCAATAGTGAATCTGCGCTCCTCGTGTATCACCTCCAACCGCTCCACCACGCGCTGCGAGAACGGCACCCAGTCGAGTTCTTTGAGCACCTTTTCACTCGCCGCCTTCGCCCACGCGAGCCGCGCGACACGCGGTTCGTCGAACCAGCTCAGCACGCGCTCAGCGAAGCTGTCCGGATTCATGTTCGAGAAGCGGATGATGGGATTCGTGCCCCAGTAACGCACCGTCCCGCGCAGCGGCGTGCACACCATCGGGATGCCCATCGCGGCATACTCCACCGTCTTCGCCACCACCGTGCAATGCGCGCCCGTCGAGGTCGCATACGGCACGATGCCCACGGTCGCGTTCTGGATCTTGTTCGCCACTTCGGCATAAGGCACGAACCCCGTGCATTCGATGGCGGTCTCGGGAACGTGTCCCTTCAACGCGGCCAACACCTTCAACAACGCATCGGTCTTGTGCCCGACAAAACGGAACTTCGTGTCCGGCCGCTTCGCATAAATCTGCCGCAGTGCGCTCGCTCCGAACTCGTTGATGTGATGATGATCGAGCGAGCCGTGCATCACGACGAGCGGCGTGGGTGAAGGTTCAAAGGTCGGCTGGAACAGCTTTCCATCGTAGCCGTAGTAGATCGGCAGGATGCGTTCCGCCGGATAACCTGCTTCCTTGAACAAATCCGCCAGCACATCCGAAATGGTGAACACCGCTTCCGCGTGATACTTGATCGGCAGCGACAGCTCGAACTTCTTGAGCTGGTTGACCACGGGCGTCGGCGCGAGATATTTCGGCCAGCTATCGAAGTAGCCGGTGAGGTAATCGAGGAAGTTCATCCCCACCGCGCAGTTCAACTCGCGTCGCAGCTTGCCCGCCGCGACGCACGAGATGGCGTGTTGCGCCAGCAGCACATCGAACTTCACATCCTTCGCGACGCGGCGCACGAGCTTTTCGAGGAAGAAGGGATACGCGAGATACTTGAGGTTCCGCAGCTTGGCGTAGCGGCCCATCTTCCACGTCGTGAACGGATGGATCTTGATGCGGAACTTCTGCTCCAGCTCGGCAACCTTGTCGGCCTGCGGCGCGAAGACGTGGACGGCGTGCCCGCGCCGCACCATCTCTTCGACGAGGTAAATGGCCTGCGAAGATCCGCCGCCGCTCGGCGGATGGAACGGTTCGTGAGTGAGAATGCCGATGTTCATCCGAGAAAGTGCGCGCAAACTAGGGAATGGGCGCAGATGAAACAAGCTTGCAGGCGGCAGCCCGGCAAGCAGTGGCTCAAGGCACGCAGAGCCAGTAGAGCAACGCGCACAGCAATCCGCCGATCACAAGCGCGAGCAATCCCGTCATCCGGCGGCGCTTGATGAAGAAGATGAGCACCAGGCCGGTCATCGAAACCACGACCATCAGCCCCGCCGAGATGTCGATGATCCAGCTCCAGACCGGTCCGGTGTCGCGGCCTTTGTGGAGATCATTGAGGATGGCCACAACACCCATGCGCGTCTCGATGAGTTCGTATTCCGCGGTCTCACGATTGATGGTGACGTCGCCGGTGTAACCCGGGCCACGGAATGAAACGGCGCACTGCGCGTCTTCCACGGTGAACTCGCCCAGCGCGCCCTTGATGTCATGCACAGCCCGCAATTGCTCGACGATCTTGAGTTTGTCCACCGCGCTGGCGTCCTTGGTCTTCACCCAATCCAACTGGACCGTTCCCTTCCGGGTCCGTGTGCTGGCGGCGTTCTTTCCGAACCAGCCGGCGTGATTGAGCGTGATGCCCGTGATCGCGAAGAAGAACAGGATCACGAAGCTGACCATCGAGAGATAGATGTGCAGCCAGCGAAACAGCGCGGCGACGTGTCGACGCCAATAGCCGTGGACGTGATGCGGCTGGTCGCTCATTCCGTCACTTGACCTCGGTCTTCTTGTGGTAATCGAGCGAAGCAGCACTGATCTCGACGTTGGTGGACAAATCGAAATGCTGCGGCTTGCCGGAGAAATCGAGTTCCTGCTTCAACAACTGATGCGTGCCATGCTCGCGCGCGGCTTCGATGAGCACGGTGTATTTGCCCGCCTTGACCGGATGTCCGCCGGAATCTTTGCCATCCCACTTCAATGTGTATTTGCCCGGCGACCGCGTCGCACTGGAGACGGATGCGACGATGTTCGTGCCTTCGGCCATGGAACGAAGCTGGTCGCCTTGATACCACGAACGCATATCCGGCAACCACCGGTCGCCGCGATACCACAATGCCAGCGTGCGCACGGGGAACTTGTCCTTGTCCTCGATCCAGACCGCGACGAAAGGCCGCGGCGCACGACCGGCAGGACGCGCCAGTTCAAGGCTGACGGTGAGTTCCGTGGACGCATCCCAATCACCCGGCTTCGATGGTGCGGGTGCGGATTTGTCCGTGCCAAGATGCACCTCCCCGACGGCGGCGACTTGCAATGGCGTCTCCCACCGGCTCCAACCGCGGCTCGCGACGCGCTTGCCTTCCTTGGTGATCAACAAGCAGTCGATGTTTGGCAGCGCAGCCGCCAGACGAAGGCTTTCCTCTGGCGCGAGCACACAGAACGCCGTCGCCAGTGCGTTCGCATCCGCAGGCACCGGAGCGATCACGGTCGCACTGATGACCTGCTCCGCCGGCTGGCCCGTTCGCGGGTCGATGATGTGCGAGTAATGACGTGCCGCGATGTCCACGCCACGCCGATAATCGCCACTCGTCGCGACCGCCATTTCATGGACCGTGATGCGCGCGATACGCGGGGCGTTCTCGGCATCGTCACGCGGATTCACCAGCTCCACTGGCTCCGCCAAATCGCCGCGCACACAAAGATCGCCGCCGATGTTCACAACCACGCCGGTCACACCGGCGACTTTCAAGGCCGCATCGCTCGCTTTCCCGATGATGTAACCTTTGCCGATGGAATTGAGCGAAAGCGGCGTGCGGCTCAGGTGCGTCGCT
>JBEGQI010000039.1:0-32058 GCA_041181065.1 Verrucomicrobiota bacterium
TGACGCCGGCGCATTACGACGCGGTTTACGGCGGCATGCCCGAGCCGACGCCCGAGAATGAGGCGCGCATCAAGGCGTTCAGCACCGCGATGAAACTGGAGCCGTTCCAGCGCGGCATGAAGGAACTCGCGCCCGCCATCTGGATCACGGCGTTGCGCAAGGTGCAGAATCCGAATCGCGCCGGGCTCGACATCGTTTCGCCGGATGCAAATTTCAATTCGCTCAAGGTCAGCCCTGTGTTTTACTGGAGCGACGCGGAGATGGAAGCGTATCTGAAACAGCACCATCTCCCGAACGAGTGGGATTATTTCGATCCGGCCAAAGCCGACGAAAAGCGCGAGTGCGGTTTGCACGCGTCGTGGGGCGGGAAAGCGGTGGCAGCAAATTGATTTCAACCACGGATGGACACGGATGAACACGGATAAAACAGGTTCACATCCGTGTTCATCCGTGTGAATCCGTGGTTAAACATGAGTTCATATCAACTAGATCATCTGCAGTATCTGGAAACTGAGGCGATTCACGTCATGCGTGAGGTCGCGGGCGAGTTCGAGCGGCCGGCGTTGTTGTTCTCCGGCGGCAAGGACTCCATCTGCCTGTTGCGCCTCGCCGAGAAGGCGTTCCGCCCGGCGGACATCCCGATGCCGTTCCTCAACATCGAGACCGGCCATGAATTTCCCGAGCTCATTGAGTTCCGCGACCGCCGCGCCAAGCAGCTCGGCGCGAAGCTCATCGTGCGCTCCGTCGAGGACGCCGTCGCCGCCGGCACCGTCGTGCTGAACAAGAACGACATCAGCCGCAACCGCGCGCAGATCCCTGCGTTGCTCGGCGCCATCGAGGAATATCGTTTCGATTGCTGCATCGGCGGCGCGCGGCGCGACGAGGAGAAGGCCCGCGCAAAGGAGCGTTTCTTCAGCTTCCGCGACGCGTTCGGCCAGTGGGATCCGAAGAACCAGCGGCCCGAGATCTGGAACCTTTACAACGGCCGGCTCAATCCCGGCGAGAACATGCGCGTCTTCCCGCTCTCGAACTGGACCGAGATGGACGTGTGGGAATACATCAAGAAAGAGCAGCTCGAGGTGCCGAACATCTATTTCAGCCACGAGCGCGAATGCTTCCGCCGCGGCAACCAATGGTTGCCGGTCCCGCCCGCACACACCGTCGCCGGCAAGCCCGATCCGTTCGAAGGCGGCCGCCCCCGGCCCAACGAGGAGCGCAAGAAGCTCATCGTCCGCGTCCGCACCATCGCCGACATGATCAGCACCGGCATGATCGAATCGCGCGCCGACACCGTGGATGACATCATCAGCGAAGTCGCCGCCGCCCGCGTCACCGAACGCGGCACCCGCGCCGACGACAAGGCCAGCGAAGCCGCCATGGAAGACCGCAAGAAGGCCGGATATTTCTGAGCCGATGAAACGGGTGCCTTACACTTCAATCTGCCTCACGGTCGCGGGCCTGTTCGCTTTTGCGAGCACGAGCTTGGCAGCTGCCGTGGAGCCGATGGAATTGCCGGGTATCCATAATTTCTTCCGCGCCACCACGAATGTCTTCTCCGGCGCGCAGCCGGAGGGGGACGAAGCCTTTGCCGCCCTCGCGAAACTCGGCGTAAAGACCATCATCAGCGTGGACGGCTCGAAGCCGGACGTGGAACTGGCAGACAAGCACGGCCTGCGTTACATCCATCTGCCCATCGGCTACGACGGCATCACGACCAATCGCGTCGCTGAACTTGCCAAGGCCGCCGCTGTTTCGCCCGGGCCGATCTATGTGCATTGCCATCACGGCAAGCATCGTGGACCGGCGGCGGTCAGCGTGATTTGCATGGCCGACGCGGGCTGGAGCGCGGCGCAGGCCGAGGAGTTCATGCACCAAGCCGGAACGGGTGCCGAGTATCAGGGGCTTTACCGCGCCGCGAGCCGCTTCGTCGCCCCGACCGCCGAACAACTCGCCGCCGTCCCGAACCATTTTCCGTCCGTGGCCCAAACGTCATCGCTCGTGGAGGCGATGGTGGCCGTGGATAACATTTTCGAGAACCTGAAGCTCGCGCAGGCCGCCGGTTGGCAGCCGACGATGAACCAACCGGACATCACGCCGCAACACGAGGCGTTGATGCTGGTGGAGCAATTTCGTGAGCTCAAGCGCCTGCCGGAGATCACGCAGCGCTCCGCAGATTTCCACGGCAAACTCGGTGCTGCGTTGAAGTCCGCCGAGGATCTGCACCAGCAACTCGCCGGTCGCCCGGCGCCGCGCGCGAGCGAGGCTTTCAAGTCCGTCAGCCAAAGCTGCACAGATTGCCACAAGAATTACCGCAACAGCTGATTTTTCCATGACCGCGACGAAGTCACATCCCATCGAACTCCTCCGCTTCAACACCTGCGGCTCCGTGGACGACGGCAAGTCCACGTTGATCGGCCGGCTGCTCTATGATTCCAAGAACATCATGGAGGACCAGATCGAGGCGCTCGAACGCTCGGCGGACATCACCGGCGGCGGCACCATCAATCTCGCCAACCTCACCGACGGCCTCCGCGCCGAACGCGAGCAAGGCATCACCATCGACGTCGCGTATCGCTACTTCGCCACGCCGCGCCGCAAGTTCATCGTCGCCGACACGCCCGGCCACGTGCAATACACACGCAACATGGTCACTGGCGCGAGCACGGCGAACCTTTCCATCGTCCTCGTGGACGCGCGGCAGGGCGTCATCGAACAGACGCGCCGCCACACGTTCATCGCCGCGACGCTCGGCATCCCGCACATCGTTTTTGCGATCAACAAAATGGACCTCGTGGACTGGAGCGAGGAGCGTTTCCTCGAGATCCGCGAGGAGATCGAATCGTTCCTCCCGCGCCTCGACGTCTTCCGCGACGTGAAGTTCATCCCCATCAGCGCGCTCCAAGGCGACAACGTCGTCGAAGCCTCCAAGAACACGCCGTGGTATCCGGGGCCGTCGCTGTTGTATCATCTCGAAACCGTCCACATCGCGAGCGACTGGTCCATGACCGGCCTGCGTTTCCCCGTGCAATGGGTGAATCGCCCGAACGATCCCACCGACCACAAGCTCCACGATTTCCGCGGCCTCAGCGGCCAGATCGCGTGCGGCATCGTGAAGGTCGGCGATGGCGTGGCGGTGTTGCCGAGCGGTTTGCGTTCGACCGTGAAAGAGATCTGGACCTACGACGGTTCAGTGAAGGAAGCGTTCTGCCCGCAGAGCGTCACGCTCGTGCTAGAGCACGACCTCGACATCAGCCGCGGCGACATGATCGTCGCCCTCGACCATTTCCCGGGCGTGGGCAGTGAATTTCAGGCGCGCGTCTGCTGGATGAATCAGAAGCCGCTCGTGCCGGGCAAAAAATATCTGCTCAAGCACACGTCGAACACGGTGCAGGCCATCGTCTCCGGCATCAGCGGACGCGTGGACATGGGCACGTATGAAGTGAACCCCACGAATGAACTCGCGTTGAACGACATCGGCGACATCCGCATCAAGACCGCGAAGCCGCTGGTCGTGGACGCGTATCGCAAGAACCGTTTGACCGGCTCGTTCATCCTCATCGAGCAGGGCACGAACCTCACGCTGGCCGCCGGCATGCTGGAATCGCCGCCCAACAAGTTCCGTTTCGAGGATGAGGAATTTGCGATCTAGTTTTGTTCGTAGTCCCGCCTTCAGGCGGTCGGGAACGGATTGTTAAGCACGCGGACCGGCTAAAGCCGGGACTGCCAACGGGCGCCCGCTGGCGCATCGGTGATTTGGATTTAACGTAGAGAGTTGTTTTAAATTTATGAGCGAACCCACAGCAAAGTTGACGCACAACGAAGAGATCAAGCACGCCTGCCCGTCGCTGGCCGGCACCATCGCCCCCACGCTGGCGGATGCGTCGCTCGACCATTTCAGCGAGGACGACAACCAGTTCCTCAAGTTCCACGGAACGTATCAACAGGACGACCGCGACCTGCGCAAGACCGGGAAGAAATACATCATGATGATCCGCACGCGCAGCCCCGGCGGCATCGCCTCGGCGGCGCAGTATCTGGTGTTCGACCGGCTCGCGACGCAATACGGCAACAACACGCTCCGCATCACCACGCGGCAGGGCATCCAGTTCCATCATGTGGTTAAAGGGAACTTGCGCGCGGTCATCCACGACTTGAACCACGCGCTCGTCACCACCATCGCGGCGTGCGGCGACGTCGTGCGCAACGTCATGGCACCGCCGGCTCCGGCCACCGGCGCGGTCGGCGTCGCAGTGCAGGCCGATGCGAAACGCGTTTCGGATTCCATCATCCCGCGCACCAAAGCGTATCACGAGATCTGGGTAAACGGCGAACAGCTCGACCTGAGCAAGGTGAACGCCGCTGCGGACCCGGAAGATCCGTTGTATGGCCGCACGTATCTGCCGCGCAAATTCAAGATCGGCTTCACCGTTCCGCCGTTGAACGACGTGGACATCTTCACGAACTGCCTCGGCTTCATCGCGATTGAAGAGAACGGCAAGCTCGTCGGTTACAATCTGACTGCTGGCGGCGGCATGGGCCGCAGCCACAACAATCCCGATACGTTTCCGCGCCTCGCGGACGTCATCGGTTTCATCACGCCCGACCAAGTCGTAGCAGCGACGCACGGCGTTGTGGGCATTCACCGCGATTTCGGCGATCGCACGAACCGCAAGCACGCGCGGTTGAAGTATGTCGTCGAAGAACGCGGTGTGGATTGGTTCCGCGCCGAACTGGAGAAGCGCATGGGCGCGAAGCTCGGTGCCGCGCGGCCCTACAAGTTCGTCCGTCAGGGCGATCACTACGGCTGGAGCAAGGCGCACGACGGAAAATGGTTCCTCGGTTTGTTCGTGCAGGACGGCCGCATCCAAGACGCGCACGGTGCCAACACCAAGACCGCGCTGCGCGAGATTGCGGAGCAAGTGAAGCCGGAGTTCCGTTTCACGCCCGCCGAGAACGTCATCCTCGTTGGCCTCGACGACGCGCAGAAAACCGCAACCAACGCCATCCTCGCGAAGCACGGCATCAACGCGGATAAACAAGGCACGCCCACGCAGCTCGCCTCGATGTCCTGCGTGTCACTGCCCACGTGCGGCCTCGCGCTCGCCGAATCCGAACGCATCATGCCCGAGTTCGTCGCGAAGACGGACGCGCTGCTGAAGGAAGTCGGTCTGGCGAACGAAGAATTGATCATCCGCATCACCGGTTGCCCGAACGGTTGCGCCCGGCCCTACATGGCGGAAGTCGCGCTCGTCGGTCGCGCCCCGGCGAAGTATCAGCTCTACCTCGGCGGCAACGAACCCAGCACGCGGCTCGCGCGGGTTTACAAGGACAACGTCGCCTACGACGCGGTGCTCAACGAACTCCGTCCGTTGCTCGTCCGCTTCAAGGCCGAGCGCACGAACGGCGAGCGCTTCGGTGACTGGTGCGCCCGCACGGTATGGAAAGAATTGAATCTGCCCGCGCGAAGCTAGGATTCAGCCCATAACCTTTCGCAAAGCACGGCCTTTGGGCCGTGCTTTTTTTGCGCTCGTGACCAATGTTTAATCACGCAAAACCTTGAAAAATGGCCCAATCGGGCTTAATCGTAGTCATTCACAAGAACCACCATCGGCACCCTTTAACTGTTTAGCCTTAGGCCCAGATAATGAGGTTTCATCTCCGTCGCTTGCTGCTGTGTCTGGCCGCCATCACGCTTTCAGCGGGGCTGCCGGCAGCCGGACCGCCGCCACTCCTCGTTTGCGGCGGTGGAAACCTCGTCCCTAATCCAAGCTTCGAGACTTACACCAACTGCCCCGACGACCTCTCCGAACTGGCTTACGCACTGCCGTGGTATCAACCGACGGACGGAACGCCTGACTGGTTCAGCACATGTGCGACGATTAGTTGGGTCGGCGTGCCGGACAATTTCCGGGGCAGCCAGAATGCGTATGCCGGCAATGCATATGCCGGTTTGGTCGCCTATTCGCTCAACAGCAACTACCGCGAATATTTGCAAGCGCCGCTGACGACACCGCTGGTGGCGGGGCAAACTTACTTCGTCTCGTTTCGCGCAAGTCTTGCGGATGTTTCTGGCTGGGCAGTGTCCGAACTCGGCGCGCATCTTTCTGCCGGACCAGTGACGAACTATGCCATCCAATCGCCATTGCCGGTGGTGCCGCAGGTGGAGAACCCCGCCGGCAACCCGCTGGCGTCCACGAATGGTTGGATGCTCGTGCAAGGCATGTTCACCGCCTCCGGCGGGGAATCCTTCATCACCCTCGGCAATTTCCGGGCCGACAACGCCACCACCGCCACGCTCGCCGACGGCTACGAAGCCGCCAACTCCTATTATTACATCGACAACGTCCAAGTGCAGGCCGTGTGCAGCGTCCCGACCAATGTCGTCGTGCCCTGTGGCACGCCGATCGTTTTCCCGGAGTTGACCTGTTACGATGCGTGCGCCGAAACCAATCTTCCGCCCGCCAGCATCACCACGCTGACCAACTCGATCTGTCCGCTGCAATTGACCCGGACCTGGACGTTCACCAACTCGTGCGGCAACTCGACCAACATCACCCAGACTATCGGAACGGTCACGGATACCGCCCCGCCCTTCCCCGTCTGCGCTGGAACGAACATGGTTCCGAACGGGAGCTTCGAGGATCAGACCGGCTGCCCGATGACGTATTCGCAATTCAACCTCGCCGCCCCGTGGTTCACGCCGTCCGGCGCAACGCCGGATTGCTTCGACGCCTGCTCGACGCCGGGATTGTTCGGGGTTCCGTCAAACGTGCTGGGCGACCAAGCGGCCTTCGACGGGAGCAGTTACGCCGGGGCGATCTGTTTCAGCAGCTGGGGGGTCACGAATGCAAACACAACCTGGCGCGAATATCTGGAAGTGCCGCTCGCCGCCCCCATGCAAGCAGGCCAGACGTATTACGTCTCCTTCCGCGTGAGCCTCGCCGACGCGTGCGGGTATGCGATCGCAAATCTCGGCGCGCACTTTTCCGTCGGCGCAATGACCACCAACAACACCGCGCCCTTCCCGGTCGTGGCGCACATCGCGAACCCAGCCAACAATGTCATCACGTCGCCGAACAGCTGGACGCTCATCGAAGGCTATTACAACGCGACCGGCGGAGAGAATCATCTGACGCTCGGCAATTTCGCCTCCGATGCCGCAACCACTGCGCAAGCCATCCTGCCCAACGCCACCAACGGCACCTTCCACTCGGACTACTCGTATTACTACTTCGACGATGTCCAAGTCCTCTCGCCGTGCCTGATCCTGCCTGAAACCCCGGTGCCTTGCGATTCTCCGATCACGTTCCCAACCGTGACAGCCTACGATCTTTGCAGCGGGACGAACGTCAGCACGACGATCGCGACGGTCACCAACACCCTTTGCCCGTTGAATGTGACACGGACCTGGACCTTCACCGACCTGTGCGGCAACTCGACCAACATCAGCCAGCAGGTCTTCGCGACGGACAGCCAACCGCCCATCATCGATGGCAACTGCATCCTGACCAACACGCAGCCGTTGCTGTTCACGAACGGCTGCAACGGCATCGTCCCCAACTTCGCCTTCCTGACCAATAGCGGTTGCGCCGCCGACAACTGCGGGCCGGTGCTATTCAGCCAATTCCCCGCCGCTGGCACCGTGGTCACCCCCGGCATGACGCCGGTCACGCTGACGTTCAGCGACTGTCAGGGCAACAGCACGAATGCCACGGTCAATTTCTTTGTGCAATCCCTGCTCGCCGCCGTCATCACGCCACCGAACATCTACACCACCACGTGCACCACTTCGGCCATCGTGAATTACAACGTGACCTCCGTCGGCGCGGTGGCCGTGATCAATTGCACGCCGCCCTCCGGCAGCGCCTTCCCGCTCGGCACCAACATCGTCAACTGCATCATGACGAGCACCTGTGGTCAGGTCGTGACCAACTCCTTTCTCATCGTCGTCCGTCCAGCACGCGTGACCCGCTGGGGCTGCCTGGACTGGATCATCGGCATCCCGTTCACCCTCACCAACCGCAGCAATAGCGGCGTGAGTTCCGCCCGTGCGGTGCATTTGCCGAGCCTGGCGAACGGCGGACCGAGCGCAAATTTTGAAAACTTCGCCACCAGCGGCAGCGACGGCCCGCGCTTTGAATTTGGCGCGGCTGAAAAATTCACCTTCAGCACGGAGCTGAACTTCAATGCCGCAACGGGCGCAGGTTTCGATCTCGCTGTGCCCCCTGCCCCCGGCGGCACCAATGGCTCGACGCTATTGCAGATCCGACGCACGTCTGACGGGCATCTGCACGTGACCCGGCCTGAAGCGAATCCCACCACTTCCCTGCGGACCATCGCGATCGGCACCAACGGCGCCTTGTTCTCCTCGTTCACCTCCTCCGCAGCGGAAGCCAGCACCAACGCGGCGCTCATCCTCGCCCCCATCAACGGCGCCACCAGCGTCGTGATGACGGTCACGCTCGACTGCCGCACCAGCGAGTTGATGCTCGATTTCCCGTTCTGCGACTGGACACCTGACAGCGCGCACAAAAGCTGGAGTGCCAGCATCAACGGCAACGGTCCACGCGGCGGCGGCCAGGCGAACAAGACCGCCCGGCTGATCCTCACGCCGCTCGCTTCGACCACTCCCGCACCGATCACGAATTTGGATTTGATCGTCACCAATCTGCCCGCGGTCGCTTTTGATAATCCTGCGATCAGCACGATGGGCCGCTCGTGGAGCGACGGCCACGTCACCATTCTGAAAGCGTTTAATGATGGCGCAGAATCCGGCCTGGATTTCACCGGCTACGGTGAGGGTGGCGGCATTCAGGCCAATCTCGGCCATGCCTCAACCGTCGAATTCCGGCGGCGCCACTTTGAAAATGGCGACATCCCGGATGAGGAACAGATCGTCAACGTGATCGATGCGCAGCAGCAGACCAACTCTATCCGCTTCACCCGCGCAATGACCGGCGTCGAATTGGCCGCCGACTTCTCGCAATGGGACGTAGCCACCGTGACCGTCCAACTCTGGGATGGCACGTCACTGCTAGCTGAAACGAACCTGGCCGCTTCGCTGAACTCGCCGCTCGTGATGCTGGATGCATTCCCGGCGGTCGTTGGCCAGTCTGCGACGGGCGGAATCTGGTTACGCGGCTCGAACTCCATCAGTGTGTTAAGCGGGCTGGATTGCTCCGGCGACTGCACGGGCGATGAAGTGCGCATCCTGCCCGACTGGTCCCCGACGACTCCACCGCCCGATGCCTTCAACGGGCTGGAAATCTTGATCGGCGACGGGATGGATTGCCGCATTTCTCAACTGGCCACCACTCCGGCATGCACGCCGGAGCCAATCGCGGCCGACCGTGATCCCAGCGGGCTGCACCTGAACTGGAGCGGCGAGGGCTTCCGGCTGCAAGGTGCCGAGACAATAGCCGGGCCCTGGTATGACCTTGGCATCAGCGCACCGGTGACCTTGCCAGCCAACTCAAGGCTGCGACTCTTCCGGCTGCGGTGCGACTAGGCTTGGCATTTTCTCCGCGAACCGTTTAATCGTCCTCGTGCCTGCGAACACATTCTCCGACGCCACGCTGCTCATCATCGGCCACGGCTCCACCGTGAACGGTGATTCCGGAGCCACGGTGCATCAACATGCAGAGGCGCTGCGTCGCCGCGGCGTGTTCGCCGATGTGCGTGCCGGTTTCTTCAAGATCGAACCGCGCATCGGCCCCGCGCTGGCAGCCATCCGCACACCGCGCGTGTTCGTGGTGCCGCTATTCGTGAGCGAAGGTTACTTCACGCGCCAAGCGATCCCGTGTGAACTCGGTTTGCCTGCTGGTTCGCAGGATGTGATGCCTTGCACCGTGCGGCTGGATGGGCGCGCTGTGACTTACTGCCATCCCGTCGGCACGCATCCAATGATGACGGAAATCATTTTAGCCCGCGCCGCGGCGGCTTTGGGCGGTTCGCCTTCAACGATCAGCCCTCAACCCTCAACCGCGCTCGTCATCGCCGGTCACGGCACGGCGTTGAATCCCGATTCGCGCAAGTCCATCGACCGACAGGTTGAACTCATCACCGCGCGGAAGATTTTTGCCGAGGTGCATCCGGCCTTCCTCGAAGAGGAACCTCGCATCGCTGACATACCCGGCTTCGTGCGGGCCCCGCGCATCGTGGTCGTGCCGTTCTTCATGAGCGACGGCCTGCACGTGTGCGAAGACATCCCCGTGCTGCTGGGAGAAACGGCGGAAACGGTCCAAGCCCGGCGACAAACCGGCGAATGGCCGTGGCGCAATCCAACGGAACGAAACGGCAAGACCCTCTGCTACACCCCCGGCGTCGGCAGCGAACCAGGCATCGCCGACGTCATCTTCGAACGCGTCCACGCGGCGGCAAAATAAAAAGGGCGCAGCCTCGCGGCTGCGCCCGGGTTGAAGGCTATTTCACTTACTTCGCGCCTTGATCGATCCACGCGCGAACGATGCCGACTTCTTCAGCCGTCAGCGGCTTCGCGGGCGGGCCCATGCGACCGCCAGGACCACCGGGGCCTCCGGGACCACCTTGGCCAGCGGGATGTTGTGCGGCGGCGCCACCAGCGGGAGCACCTTCCTTGGGTGCCGCGCCAGGTCCACCTTGCCCGCCAGGGCCACCTTTGCGCGGACCGCGCGGCTCGGGCGGCATGGCCGTCTTCGGGTTGATACGGGCGATAGAGGCGACGAGCTTGCTCTTCGCGCTGTCGCCGACGGTGACCACTTTGCCGTCTTCGCTGCCCTTCAGGACGCCTTCCAAAGTATCGAGGCGCAGATTGCCCTTGGGCTTTTGGGCGCCGTGACACTTCACACAGGAAGCCTCGAAGAGCGGTTTGACATCCTTCTCGAACGTCAGCCCCTGCTTGGACGAAGCCGGCGGGATTGCCGTGGGACGAGCGGCGGGTTTGGGGGTTTCAGCAGCGGGCGCCTGGCCTTCAGCAGCCAGCAGGGTTCCGCTCGTGATGGTAATGCCTGCCAACAGCAGGGCCTTGGTTAACATGGTTTGATTCATCAGTCGTTGTTGTTTGTTTCCGGGTGGTTGGTCGGCGCAGACTACAACAGGCGTTCAGGACCTGTAAATAGCCTGCTGCTCGCTTCAGACGAATCAGAAGTTTAATCATTCAATGCTTTCACCTACGATTTGCGGACATGCCGGAACTGTTTGAAGTGCTTTACGAGGACGCGGAATTGCTGGCGATCAACAAACCCGCCGGCCTCGTCTGCCATCCGACGAAGGGCGACGTCTATTCCAGCCTCATCAGCCGGGTGCGACTACACGTCGGCGGCGACACTCCGGTCCACCTGGTCAACCGCCTCGACCGCGAAACGAGCGGCGTGGTGCTGGCCGTGAAGGGCGACCATCGCGTCGGCAAGATCAAGCAACTCTTTGCCGAGCGAGAAGTGACCAAGGAATACCTCGCCATCGTGCACGGTCACGTCACCACCGATTCCGGTTCCTGTCAGGAACCGCTCGGGCGCGACGAAAAGTCCGTGGTCGCAGTGAAAGATTGCGTGCGCCCGGACGGGGTTGCAGCGCGAACCGATTTTTTCGTCGCCCAGCGTTTTGAGCGGGCGGAAGGCCGCTTCACGTTGTTGCGCGTCCAGCCCCATACCGGCCGCAAGCATCAGATCCGCATCCACCTCGCGCACCTTGGCCACCCGCTCGTGGGCGACAAGATCTACGGCGGCAACGAACGACTCTACCTCGATTTCGTGGAACGACGGTTCACGGAGGAACATCGCCGCCAGCTCATCCTGCCCTGCCACGCCTTGCACGCGGAAGTCCTGCGCTTCAACTGGCTGCTGAAGGATTGGGTCTTCCGCTGTGCGCCCGAAGCTTGGTTCACCGATTTCGCCGCGGGCAATCCCTGCACACCGGATTGGGCGGAAAAATATCTTTAGCCGATTCGTCCCTTTAAACCCCGACCCGGTTTGCATAACAATTGCCCCATGACGATTCCGAAGACGATGTCTGCCGTGGTGTATCGCGGGCCGCGTGATCTGCGGGTGGAACAGTTGCCGGTGCCGCGCATCGGGGCGAAGGAACTGCTCGTGCGCGTGGCGACTTGCGGCGTTTGCCCCACGGACATCAAGAAGATCCACTACGGCACCGTGCCGCCCCCGCGTATCTTCGGTCATGAGACAGCCGGAACCATCGTGAAGACTGGCGCGCTGGTGCGCGGGTTCCGCGTCGGCGAACGCGTGGCGTTGCATCATCACGTGCCCTGTCTGGATTGCCACGCGTGCCGGCATCGCGCGTTCGCCCAGTGCGAGACTTACAAACGCACGGGCATCACGGCGGGCTTCGAGCCAGCGGGCGGCGGCTACGCGGAGTTTGTGCGCGTGATGCCATTCGTGCTGCCCGGCGTGGTGAAAATCCCCGCCCGGAACACGTTCGAGGAAGGTGCGATGTTGGAGCCGGTCAACACGGTGTTGAAAGCCGTCGAGCGGCTCAACCTCATCCCCGGCGACCGTGTGCTGGTCGCGGGCCAGGGGCCGATCGGGCTGATGTTCACGCGCATCCTCGCGTTGCGCGGCTTGCGCGTGCTGGCGACGGACTTGTTCGAGAACCGCTTGCAGCTCGCGCGCAAACTCGGCGCGAAGTGGGCGTTGAACCCGAAGAACGATGCGGCGATCTCAAAGTTCGCAAAGCAGCTGGACGCCGTGGTGGTCGCGGTGCCGGTGGATGTGCTGGTGAAGCAATCGTTCGAATTGCTGCGCGGCGGCGGGCAGGTGCTCCTGTTCGCGCACACCAAGCGCGGCGCGGAGACGCCGGTGGACCTGGCGCGCATCTGCGTGGACGAAGTGGATCTGATCGGCAGCTACTCGGCGGACTTCACGTTGCAGAAGCAGGTGGCCAAGCTGGTGTTCAGCCGGCAGCTCGACGTTCGTCCGCTCATCACGCATCGCTTCGCGCTCGCTGACACGGCCGCTGCGGTTGAGCTGGCTTCAAACCCGACGCCGGAGTCATTGAAGGTGCTGGTGTCGCAACTCTCGTGACCGAGGTGCGCAAACTCTTTCACTGAAAACAAAAAGGGCGTCCTCGCGGACGCCCTTCGTGCAAATGAACTGGTTCGCTTAGCTCGCGACGGCTTCGCCGACTTGGAAGCGGAGGAAGCTGCGGACTTTGATCTCGTCGCCGAGTTTCTTGCCCACTTCGCCGATGTAGGCGGAGATGGTCTTTTCCGGGTCCTTCACGAAGCCCTGGTCCACGAGGCAGACGGTCTGGAAGTAGCTGTTGAGCTTGCCTTCCACGATCTTCGCGATGGCCGCCGCAGGCTTGTTCTTGAACTGCTCGGCAGCGATTTCGCGTTCCTTCTCGATGACCTTCGCGTCCACGTTTTCGCGGCTGACGGCAATCGGATTCGCCGCGGCGATCTGGAGCGTGATGTCCTTCACGAGCTGTTTGAATTCTTCCTTCGAGGTGGTCTCGTCCTTGCCGCAGCCGACTTCCACGAGCACGCCGACCTTGCCGCCGGTGTGGATGTAAGCCGCGACCTGACCTGCGCCGGAAACCTGGAGGCGGGCGTTGCGGGCGAAACGGATGTTCTCGCCGATCTTCGCCACCATTTCGGTGCGGCGACCTTCGAGGTCCACGTTGGGGTTCGCCGCGTAGGCCTTGGCGATCTCGTCGGCGAACGCCTTGAAGTCGTCGTTGCGGGCCACGAAGTCAGTCTGGCAGTTGATCTCAGCGAGGACGCCGAGTTTGCCGCCGGGCACGACGTGCGCGACGATAAGACCTTCGCGGGCTTCCTTGAGCGCCTTGTTCGCGGCGCCGGCTTGGCCCTTCTTGCGGAGGATCTCGACGGCGGTGTCAAAATTGCCGTTCGCTTCCACCATCGCCTTTTTGCAATCCATCATGCCAACGCCCGTCATCTCGCGCAGCTTGGCCACATCTCCAGCAGTGAATTGAGACATAATTTTCCTGAATCAGTTTGCGGTTAAAAAAACGGGGAACGAGCGCACGCGCGCCGCGTTCCCCGGTTGAAAATCAACTTAAGCAGCAGCGGGAGCAGCGACTTCAGCCGGAGCCGCTTCGTCGTTCGACTTGCGGCTGCGCTTGGATTCGAACTCCGCCTTGCCTTGCGTCACCGCTTGGGCGATGGCGCCAAGGATGACCTTGATCGAACGGATCGCGTCGTCGTTGCCGGCGATCGGGAGGTCCGCATGGTCGGGGTCGCAGTTCGTGTCCACGATGGCGACGACCGGGATCTTGAGCTTGCGGGCTTCAGCGACGGCGTTGTGCTCGCGCTTGAGGTCCACGACGAACATCGCGCCGGGCATCTTGTCCATCGAGCGGATGCCGTCGAGATACTTCGTGAGACGCGCGGCCTCGCGACGGATCATGGACTGCTCCTGCTTGACGTATTGATTGATGCTGCCGTCGGCTTCCATCTTCTCGATCTCTTTGAGACGGGCGATGGAGCGCTTGAGCGTGGAGTAATTGGTCAGGGTGCCGCCGAGCCAACGTTCGCAGACGAACATCTGGCCGGTTTCCTTGGCCGTTTCCTTGATGGTCAATTGCGCCTGCTTCTTGGTGCCGACGAACAGGACCGACTGGCCCTTGCGGACGGTCTCGGTCAGAAAGTTACACGCGGCCTGCAACTGGGTGGCCGTCTTACTGAGGTCGATGATGTGGATGCCGTTGCGGGCATCGAAGATGAACTGCTTCATCTTGGGGTTCCAGCGCTTGGTCTGGTGCCCGAAATGAACGCCTGCATCCAACAATTCCTTAACTCCGATAGTGCTCACTAGTTTTTCCTTTGGTTGAAACCCCGGCTTTGCCAAGGCATCCCGCGGAACACGGGATTGATTTAGATGTTGTTGTGGCCGCCGGATTCACACGAACCCGGTCAATTTAAGACCGTTCAACGTTTCCCCACCGGGCTTTTAGGCCCGAAAGGGAGGCGGACATTACCAGTTAAAACCCGCGCGGCAACTGGTTTTTTGGGCTGTTTGACAGGTGAACCTGCTTTTCCCATCACGGCTTGCCTGCTGCCTTGAAGCGGCGAGCGTCACCGCGCGGGACATCGAACTCGCCGTCACCCCGCCCCATGGCAGGGAGAAAGCATCGCAACCCAATTCAATCCAAACAACAGCCACTGGAATTTCAAAGCCAGACGGACGGGCATTTCGCACCGCATCTCCCATCCTTGTCAACCGCCAGCGCCTTCCGCAGCATCGGCGTGTGCCTGATGCCACCGTCAACGCTCTCACGGTCCCGCTCTGCGTGGATCTTGACGGCACGTTGTTGAACACAGACATGCTCTGGGAATCGTTGAAGGATGTGGCCCGGAGGCGTCCGTGGTGCGCGCTGCTGTTTCCGGTGTGGTTCGTGCAAGGGCGCGCGCACTTGAAACAGCAAGTCGCCGCCCGCGCGAATGTCGATGTCGACGCCCTCCCCTTTCACCACGGCTTGGTGGAATTTCTGAAACAAGAAAAAGCCCGGGGGCGAAAGCTCATCCTTGCCACCGCATCCGACCAAGCCATCGCGGGCAAGATTGCCGCACGGTTTGGGCTGTTCGATGAAGTGCTGGCCAGCAACGGGCAGCGTAATCTGCGCGGCGAAGCGAAGGCCGCGCTGCTGGTCGAGCGATTCGGTTTGCAGGGGTTTGACTACGCGGGCAATTCGCCGGTGGACCTACAAGTGTGGGCGAAAGCGCGCGGCGCCATCGTGGTGAACGGCTCTGACCAGTTGGTCGCCCAAGCCCGCGAGTTGACGGAGGTCGCGCAGGTGTTTCCCGAAGAGCCGGGCAATCCCTGCCGCACGCCGTGGTGATCAGTGCAGGATGGGATGCCCGTGCGGCTGGCGCACAAGTTCTGCATCGAGGTCGAGGTAGAAATCGAGCCGCCGCTGCGTCTCGGGTTCATCAATATGCCGCGCCATGATGAGATAGGTGGCGTAGTGATTTCCCTCGGATTCAACCAGACTGGCGTAGAACTTGGACAGTTGCGGATCAATCGTCTCCAGCGCCGCAGCCAGCACCTGAAACTTCTCACAGCTCCGCCCCTCCACCAAAGCGCCGCAGATCAACCGGTCGATCGCCTGATGACGGCTGCCGTTGCGCACGGCACGCATGAGCCCGCTGATCCACGGACTCGGAAACGTCGCACGAAACGGGATGCCCCGCTCACGCAACAAGCCGAGCACGAGCTCGAAGTGTTGCAGCTCCTCGATGGCGATGGCATTCAGCTCATGCACATTGGCATGGAGGTCGGGAAACTTTTCCAGATTGAGCGCGGAAGTGGCCGCCTTGCGTTCCAGTTGCGCGTGGTCCACCAACACATCCGGCAGGTTCGCCAACATGCGCGGCAACCAGTCGGCGGGAATCTTTTCGCGGAAGAGGAGCATGTCAGCCCTTGTAACCCGCCATCCCCGCGAGCATGTCCTTCACAGCCCGGGCGAGGCCGGTGAAGATGGCGCGACTCACAATACTGTGGCCGATGTTCAACTCGACGAGGTGCGGCACGCGATGCAGCGTGGCAAGATTCTCGTAGTTCAAGCCGTGACCGGCATTGACCCGCAAGCCAAGGCGATGCGCCTCATCCGCAGCAGCGATCAAGCGATTCAACTCGCGTTCGCGGGCACGTTCATCCGCGAAATGCTCGGCGAACTGGCCGGTGTGCAATTCAACGAACTGAACGCCCGTCTGGGCCGACGCAGCCACCTGCGAAATATCCGGCGCGATGAACAGGCTCACCTCGATGCCCGCATCACTCATGCGGCGGCGAGTTTCACTCAGTGAATCCAGATGCCCCACGACATCAAGCCCCCCCTCGGTGGTGACCTCCTGACGGCGCTCGGGCACGAGACAGATGATGTCCGGCTTCAGCTTGAGCGCGATCTCGACGATCTCGGGCGAGTTGGCCATTTCAAGATTGAGACGGGTCTTGATGACCTCGCGCAGCTTCCAGACATCGCGGTCCTGGATGTGGCGACGGTCCTCGCGAAGATGAGCGGTGATGCCGTGGCAACCGGCCGCCTCGCATTCCAAAGCGGCGGCGACGGGATCGGGCTCACCAGCGGGCAAACCGCGATAGCGCGCCTCCCGGACCGTTGCGACATGGTCGATGTTGACGCCAAGTTTCAGCATGAGGCGTTTGTCTGCCACAGCAGGGAAGCGGACGCAAACACCAAAACACCGCGCCGCCCATTCCGCTTTCTGCTTTCCGGGCAGCGCTTTTCCCCCAATGTTGTGCGCCGTGCGTCGCGTCTGGCTGTTCATCAAATTCTGGCTGCCACCCCTGCTGTGGATGTCGCTGATTTTCATCGGCTCCGCGGACAGCGCGTCGGTCAGTCGCTCTTCGCGCATCATCGAGCCGGTGTTGCGCTGGCTGTTCCCCGCCATTTCGGATGACGTCGTCGGGCACTGCGTTCTGGTGGCCCGCAAGTGCGCGCATCTGACCGAATACGCATGCTGCGCCATCCTGCTGTGGCGCGCGAAACGGCAATACACCGGCAAAGACACGCGCCCGTGGAATCCGCGCGAGGCACGCTGGGCGCTGGCGGCGGTGTTCCTCTACGCCTGCACGGATGAGATCCACCAGATCTTCGTGCCCGGTCGCGGCGCGGCGTTCCTGGACGTGCTGCTTGATACGCTCGGCGGCGCGCTGGGGTTGCTGGCCGTGTGGTGGGCCGGGCGACGCTCGAAGAAGTGGTGAAGCGCCGGCGGCTACTCCACCGCCGCTTCGTGTTTGAAGAGGGAGGCCCATTCGCGGGCGGCCTGACGTTCAGCGCGGGTGCCGCCGCGGAGTTCGAAGCCGCCTTCCCGCTTTTGCAGCAGGTGCGCGGCGCCGAAGCTGACGAGCACTTTGTTTTCATGACGGCGCAGCCAAGGGAACAGTGATTTCAATTTCATACGCGCCAAGTCTGCCAGCCGGGGTAGGACAAATACGGGGGCAGGAAAAAATAATCCCTCTTGCAAACGCCGGGCCTGAGCCGCGTCACCGGACGGCTATTGCCAGCCGTGCATCTCGTCGTAACGGAAGGTCATCTCCGTAGGCTTGTAACCCTGATACCACTTGGCGTGCCCGTCCTCGAAGGCGAGGTTCTGTCCACCGGTGTGCGCCTGCCAGCCGATGGCGGGCAAGCCGTTCGAAGCACCACCGACGCAGTTCTGCGTGTAGTCATCCTTGTCGGCATCGAGCGGGTTGAACTCGAGCGTGTCCTCCTTGGTGTCGAACGTGTCGCCCGCCATCACGTAGCAGGACGGATAAAGGATGGATTGACCACGGACCGCGGCGCGTTTCGATCCCGGAGCGATGAATGCCGCGCGAGTGCCGTTGAAGTAGTTGAAGTTCGATTGCTTTGCGGGGGGCACAAGCTTGTTGGCTGGACAACGATAGACATTCGTGGTGCCGACATAGGAAACGATCTGCTGCATCCAGCTTTGCACGCCCGAGACCGGGTCGGTTTGGTCCCAAGCGATGGTGCCGGCGGACATGGGATAGCGGCTGTTCGAATCATCGGCATACATCCGCATACCCATGGCGACCTGCCGCAGATGGGCGAGGCATTGCGTGGACCAAGCTTTGGCCTTGGCCTGGTTCAACGCCGGCAAAAGCAGCGCGGCCAGAATCGCGATGATGGCGATGACGACAAGCAATTCGATGAGCGTGAACGCGCGTTTGGTTTTCATGGCGTGAATCGGCAAATCTACCGGTCGGGTTTGACCGGCCAACGCCGGAAATATTCAAACGGAGAACCCTAACGCCAGGCGCCCGGCAACAAAATTTCTGCTGGCCTTCCCGCCCTGAGGACGGCATAAATAATCGCACAATCAAAGGAGAGAGAGATGCGCCACCCGCTTGTAAAGGTTGCCCTGCTCTATACCACCGGCCTGCTGCTGGCAGAATGGTTTCCGTTATCGCTGCCCGCATTGCTAGGCATGGGGTTCTTGCTGTGTATCGGCGCGTTCGTCTGGGAGCGCGCGAGGCCCTGGCTGTTGATTCCCCTGATCATCGCCGTGGGATACGCCAATCTCATCTCCCGCACTGCGGTCAGTTCACCGAAAGACCTGAGGCTCAGCTTGACCAACGGGCCGGTGGATGGCGCGCTGCGTGGGCGGCTGGTCACAGCGCCATCGGTCCGCACGCACTGGCGCGGGACGGAACCCACCTTCCGCACATTGGCCGTGATGGAGGTGACCGCCATGCGCAACAAGACGGATTGGCTTCCCGCCAGCGGTCAGGTGATGACCACCACGCCCGCGGACCTCAGCGGCCAGGTGTTCAACGGGACCGAAGTCGAGGTCGCTGGCATCATCGCGCCACCACCCGACCCGGTCGCCCCCGGCTTGTTCGACTATCATGCTTATCTCCGGCGCCAAGGAATCTATTTCCAACTCAAGGCCGACGGCACCAGTTCATGGCACGTCCTCGGCGAAGCCAAACCCACCATGTCCGACCGTTTCATCGCCTGGTCGCAACGCGTGCTCGAACATGGCCTGCCCGAAAAGGATGAACCCTTGCGCCTGCTCGAAGCCATGACGCTCGGCCTGCAGACCGGCTTGAACAATGACGTTTACGCACCGTTCACGCAAAGCGGCACGATGCACATCTTCGCCATCTCGGGACTGCACATCGCACTGATCGCGGCTTTGCTCGTCGCCGTGCTGCGCGGGGCGCGGATGCCAAGAAACGGGTGCGGCTGGGTCGTGATTCCGCTCATCTGGTTCTACACCGGCGCAACCGGCTGGCAACCTTCGGCCATCCGTTCGACCATCATGATGACCATCATCATCGGCGGCTGGTCGCTCGGACGCCCCAGTGATCTGCTGAACTCGCTCGCGGCGGCCGGCCTCGTGATTCTCGTCTGGCAGCCGCAGCAACTCTTCCAAGCCAGCTTTCAACTTTCATTCTTCGTCGTGCTGAGCATCGCATTGCTGATGCCGCCCTTGGAAAAACTCCTGAACAAATGGCTCGCCCACGACCCACTGCTGCCACGCGACGCGTTGCCGCGCTGGCGGCGCTGGCTGGAGGTTCCCTTGCGCTGGCTCGCGATGAGCCTGGCCACATCGCTGGCGGCATGGCTCGGATCGTTGCCGCTTACCGCATACTACTTCCACATCTTCAGCCCGGTCACATTGCTGGCGAACCTGCTCATCGTCCCGCTGAGCAGCGCCGCGCTGGCCTGCAATCTGGGCGCGCTCCTGTGCGGCACCTGGCTGCCGTGGGCTGGCGAACTGTTCAACAACGCCGCGTGGCTCTGGATGCGATGGATGGTCGGCCTCAGCGAATGGAGCGCCGCCCTGCCCGGCGCATTTTCCTACGTCCCCTCACCACCCGCCTGGGGTTTTATCGCTTACTACCTCTTGCTCATCGGCTGTCTCAGCGGCTGGTTTTTCCGAAAGGAAAACTTCCGTTGGACGTTCACCGCGCTGGCAACTGTGCTCACTGTATTTGGCTGGGCTTGGCACACCGCCCGCAACGAAACCACCCTGACCGTGATTCCGCTCAGCGGCGGCCACGCTGTTTTCGCCGACGAACCCGGACGCGCGAATGACTGGCTCATCGATTGCGGAAATTCCAACGCCGTGACGTTCGTCACCCTGCCGTTCCTGCATGCACAAGGCGTGAACACGTTGACACACCTCGCCTTGACCCACGGCGACCTCCAGCACATCGGCGGCGGCGCGATGTTCATCCGTGCTTTCCCCACCAGACAAATCGTCCTCAGCCCCATCCGCTTCCGTTCGGCGACCTATCGCTCCATCACCGAGCTGCTGGAACAATTGCCCGAGCGGCAACGAGTCACCCAACGCGGCGACATCCTCGGACACTGGCAAATCCTGCACCCGGAAGAATCCGACAGGTTCCCGCAAGCCGACGACGCGAGCCTCGTGATGCTGGGTGAATTCTACGGCTCGCGAGTCCTGTTGCTCGGCGACCTCGGCCGACCTGGTCAGGAAGAATTGATGCTGAATGTGACGAACCTTCAGGCTGACATTGTCATCACGGGCCTGCCCGAACAGACCGAAGCGCTCTGCAACGGCCTCCTCGAACGGGTCAAACCGAAGCTCATCATCGTGGCCGACTCGGAATTTCCCGCCACCAAGCGCGCCCCGCCAGCGCTCAAGAACCGCCTCGCGAAGCAGTCCGCCCGCGTGCTCTACACCCGCACCACCGATGCCATCACCCTGCGTTTCACCCCCGATGGCTGGAGCACCCGTCTGATGCGCGAACCGGGGACCAACGCAGTCGATTCGGCCTTGTCCTTTGCGGACGAAGCGGATGACCCGTAGCGAATTCTGCTTGCGTCCATCGCGTCCTGCCCTGTCAATCCACGCAACCAGTCCATGCTTGGAGCCAAACTGCGTTTCCTGACCGTTGCCGAACGCGAGCTTCGCGTCGCCGCACGGCGCAAGGCCACGCATGTCCTGCGCTGGACGACCGGGCTGGCGTTCTTCGTGATCCTCCTGTGGTTGATGTGGGCGACGGACGCGCTGCAATACAAATCTCGCATCCACGATGCCTACTTCACCTTCTCGGTCTTCGTCTATTTTTACTGCCTGCTGGTAGGCGCCATCCGCACCGCGGACTGCATCAGTTCGGAGCGGCGCGAGGGCACGCTCGGGCTGCTCTTCCTCACGAACCTGAACAGCCTGGAGATCGTCGTGGGCAAATTGCTCTCCAACGCACTGCCCGCCGTCTATGGCTTGTTCGCCATCTTCCCGTTGCTGGCGATGCCCATCCTGATGGGCGGGGTCACGCTCGCCGAATTCGGCCGCACCTTGCTCGCGCTGGTGGACGCCATCGTTCTCGCGCTCGCGTGCGGCTTCTCGGCTTCGGTCGCCTGCAAACGCCAGTTCCCGGCAGTCGCAGCTGCGGTGGCCCTGGCACTGTCGCTCGGCGCCGCCACCCTGGGCATCGCCGCCATCGCTTACGAGTGCGACGTCTCGAACTGGTTCATCCAAGGCACCGCCTCCCTCTGCCCGCTCTACACGATTTCCGTCGCCGATGGCGGAAAAGTCTTTCAAGGCAGCCACTACTGGTTCTCGCTCGCCGTCGTGGCGGTGCTGGCGGTGCTGATGCTGGCCAACACCACCTTCCGGCTGGCGATCTCGTGGCAGGACCGGGCCAGCAATGCCAGGCAGGCCAAAGAATCCTCAGCCCTCCGAAGCTGGCTCCGCGCCCGTCGCGAAGCCGGACGCACGGCGTTGCGCCGCCGCCTGCTCGACCGCAATCCGTTCTACTGGGTCACCGCTCGTCAGCAAATCAGTTCGCCCATCTTCATGCTCATCGTCACCGCCCTCGGGCTCGTGACGCAGTTCATCGTGGTGCCGCTGCTCAAGAGCGGATTCAGCAGCCAGACCAACGGTGCCATCCTCGCCAACCTGCTCGGGTGGCTCTTCTGCGGGCTCACGTTTCACGTGCTGACGCTCTACTACGCCGCCCACATCGCTGCCCAAGCCGTCGCCGAGGACAAACAATCTGGCGCGCTTGAACTCATCTTCACCACGCCCATCCGGCAGAAGACCATCGCCCGCGGCCTCTGGCAGGCGTTTCGCCGGCGCCTCTTCTTCCCCGCCATCGCGGTCTGCTTTGCGCACGGATATTTCCTGTGGTTCGTGATGGGCATGTGCCTGGTGGACCCGCCCGGACGACGCGCGTTCCCGCCGGACATGACGCCGTGGAAACTGCTTTGGTTCACCCTGCTCAATCTCCCCATCGACGGCCAACGCATCGAATGGGGCATGGTGCTGGGCGTGCGCATCATCGTGCTGATCCTCCTCGCGACTTTCATGCTCTGGTTCACGCTCGGCTGGGTGGGGCGCTGGCTCGGCTTGCGCATGAAGCACGCGGGCTTTGCGCCGCTCGTCGCGCTGGCGCTGCTGGTCATCCCGCCCGTGCTCGTGTTCAGCCTGCTCTGCTTCGTCGCCGATGAAGCCGGCGTTTACCGGACCGGCGCCCGCATCTATGTTACCGCCACCGCGTTCGCCGCCTTTGGCATCGCGTTCGCGCATTGCGCCATCCTGCGCGGCTGGGCCGCCCGCCGGCTGCGCGAGAATTTCCGCGATACCGTCATCAGCAATCCCGACATCCGCCGGCGCACGTGGCGGGACCGCGGAGGCAGCGTGCTGCGCTTCGGCGGGCGGGCCGTGGGCTTTGCCACCGTCTGCGCGCTCCTCGTGTTCGGCTACTTCGGCTGCCAGAATTACAACAGCCGCCGCGCCTGGAACAACTTCCAGGCCGAACTCAAGCGGCAGAACATTTCCCTCGACGTCGCCGGGCTGCTGCCCGCGCCGGTGCCGGACGAGCAGAACTTTTTCCAAGCGCCCGCCTTCCGCGACGGCGTCACCAAAAGCAACGCCCCCCTCCGCCAGCTGCTGGACGACATGCCCGTCCTGGAGGTCCTCCGCACGGACCCGACCCTCAACGACCAGACCCACCCCTGGGTGAAAGTCGGCCGGGCTCCGCTCCTGGAATTCGCCGCGTGGACTTCCGTTCCAGACGTGACCGAAGAGGCGGCCACTTCTCCCACGGGCCGCAAAAAGAGCAAGCGCCAGCCCTACGGTTACGTGCCGCCGCTCCAGCAAGTTTCCCCCGACTACGCCGGGCCCACCAACAACGACGCCATCGCCCCGCTCATCCTGAAACACCTGCAACGCTTCGACCCGTCCTTGGACGCGCTCGCCGCCGCCGCCCGCCGCCCGTTCCTGCGCAGCAACACCAACCGCACCGCCCTCGCCGTGCTCCAGTGGTCACAAGCCGACATGGATGCCTTCACGCGCCTGCACTTCCTCTTCGCGATCCGCGCCCTGTCCCGGCTGGAAACCGGACAATCCAACGCCGCCTGCACCGACCTCCTCACCTGCCTCCGGCTCACCCAGCTCGCCCGGCAAACCCCCGACGTGGCCGCCCCCGCACGCACCCATCTCCTGCTCGGCCGCTCCTTCCAACCCTTGTGGGAAGGACTCGAACGCCATCGCTGGAACGACGAACACCTCGCCGCCATCCAGACCGAACTCGATCAATTCGACCTCCTCGCGGATTACACCAACGCCGTCCAACGCACCGTCCGCGCCAACATCGCCATCTGGAAAGCCATTCCCGACGCGAAAGGGAAAAACGCAGAACTTCCCGACGCCACCGGCGGCACACGTTTCTCCGACGAATGGCGCCACGTGCCCCGCGGCTGGTGGCTCGATAACTGCATCCAATTATTCCAAGTCGGCGCGCGCGTCCTCCGGGACACCGACCCCACCACCCAACGCATCGAACACAGACTGGACTACAACGACCTCGGCGAGTTGCCCATCGATGACCAAAGCCGCGACCTGCTCCTCATGGACATGGATTATTGGAACCCGGACATCCACCTCCTCGCCACCGCACAGACCGCCCTCAACCAAGCACGCATCGCCGTCGCCCTCGAGCAGGTCCGCAGGCAAACCGGCCGCTATCCCAAAACGCTCGACGCCCTCACGCCTCATCCCTTCGTCCGGATCCCGTGCGACCCGGAAACGGGCCGTCCCCTGCTCTACGAACTGAACAAGCAAGGCAATTACCTCCTCCGCGGTGTCGGTCGCGACCGCAAGCCCGCCGGCACCAACGCCTACTCCGACGACTGGCTCTGGGCCTATCCCGCGCACAAGCGGGCTTCGACCAATCAGCCGTGATGCGTTGAGCGGCGGCACCGTGAAAGTCGGCTGCCCGCCCGCACCACGCTCCCATTTATCTATCCGGTCCGTGAAGTGAGCAGCGAACTGTCACCCATGTCTTGGAACACCTGTTACCGATGTGTTGACAACTCAACAGCGCTGCGGCGTCCCCGTCGCCGAGCGAAGCGTCAGGCGACGGAATCCTCGCGCGTTAGGCGTCCCTAGCGTTCGTTCCGCCCTACGCTTCGCTCCGGGCGGGGACATCGCAGCGCGATATCCCTACCACACTGCAACGGTCAGGGTGAGGGCGGGCGTCCAACCAATCCCACCTCAATACACTCCCTCGACGATATTCTTCTCCATCGCGCCGAACGGGCGGACCTCGGCCACGCCGTCCCAGGCGTAGGGCGCGCGCGGTTCGCGGCGGATGGCTTCGTCGCGTTCGAGGAAGCGCGGCATGAAAAATTCCTTCGTGAGCGTCGTGAGCTCGACGCGGCCCCAGGCGTTGTAGGCGACGGTTTCGTCGGTCTTGTTTGGATCAACCACCCGCAGCACGGCGCGCGGTTGCGGCGCGTAGTAGGTGATGGAGAATTTATCCTCGGGCCGCAATGGCACGCTGGCAGCGAGGCCCATGAGCGTGTTGCCATAGGTCGGATAGAAACCGATGCGGCCTTCGAGCACTTCCTCGACGATGAAGCGGACGTATTGCGGCGCCATCGTGGTGCCGCCGCAGAACACGCCGCGGATGCCGGCTTCGTAGAGGTTCACCTTCTCGGCGAGCGCTTCGAGCAGCTTCGGCGTGGTGAAAAGGCCGGAGACTTTGCGGTGCTGGAGGATCGTCGCCGCCTGATCGACGACGTGCGCCATGTATTGCTTGGCGATGTCGAATTGTTTGTTCGCGATGACCTTCTTCACCCAGCGCGGGTCGAGGTCGATGAAGTAGCACGAGCTGCCGCGCACATTGGCGAGATGCTCGATGGCGAGGCGCAACCGGCGCGGGCCGGTCGGGCCCATCATCAGCCACGCGCCGCCGCGCGGAAAATGTTCGTCGCTGATCTTCGTGCTGAACTCCTCGTAATCCACGCGGAAATCATTCCAGCCGATGCGCTGCTTCGGCATGCCGGTGGTGCCACCGGTCTCAAAGATGTTGAAAGGCTTGCCCTTGAAATGCGCGGGCACCCAAACCTCAGGCTGCAAGTCGCGCAACGATTCGTCGGCGAAGTGCGGAAACTTCAGCAGGTCGGCGATGGAGTTGATCTCCTTGCGCGGGTCGAAGTGTTTCTTGGCCCAGTCGAGCCAGAACGGGCAGCCGGTCTCGGGCGAGAAATGCCAGGTGATGATGCCGCGCAGATGCGCGTCGAGTTTCTGTTGGGCCGCTTGGATTTCAGATTGGGGGACTGACATAAAATCAATTTTCAACCACGGATGGACACGGATGAACACAGATGCGGAAAGACGTGACACGAATTACGCGAATTGGCGCGAATTGATTCTGAATTCGCGTAAAGGTTCTCGGGAGCTTATCCGTGTTCATCAGTGTTCATCCGTGGTTAAGTTTTCGGAAAATACTTCTCGATCGTCTTCTCGCTCGGCGGGCGCGTGAGCAGCGAAAACAAAATCATGCACAGCGCCGAGCCGAACACCATCGGCACGACGGTCATAAAACCGAGGAAACGCACATCGCCATTCGGCGCGAGGGAGATGACTTGAATCGCACCTTTGCCCTCGCCGATCTGCCAGATGACCTTTGGCTTCGGTGCGGCAGCTGCCGGGGCATTGGTTGCACTCGGTTTGTTTGTCGCGGTGATTGAGGCGAGCGCAGCCGCAGTGTTTGTTGCGGTCAGAGTTGGAGCGGCATTGGTCGTCGCGCCCACGGCAGGCTTCGCTGCAGGCGGCGGTGTGGGTGAACCTTGCATCGCACCGAAGATGATCAACGTCGCACCCACGAACAGCGTTGAAGCCAGCGCGCCCCACTTGGTGCTGCGTTTCCAGAACAGCGCCGCGACCATCACGGGCGCCATCGCCGCAAAACCCGAGAACGCATAGCGCACGGCGATCTCAAAGATGCCCTGCTTGTCCTTGAGTTCGAGCGCGACCAGGAACGCCCCGATCGTCACGATTACGATGAAGATGCGCGCGAACAGCACCGCTCCCTTTTCGCCGAACTTCTTCGCGCCGCCGTAGTGTTGATAGATGTCTTTCGTGAACATGGTGCTGAGCGCAAGCACCTGGTGCGCGTCGGAACCCATCACGGCGGAGATGATTCCCGCGCCGAGGATGCCCGCGAGCCACGCGGGCGCGTATTGTTCCAGCATCAGCAGCAAGATGCCGTCGGGGTCGCTGACCTTGCCGAGGGCCGCAAAGCCGAGCACGCCAAGGAAAACGCACGGCAGCCAGATCATCATGATGGCGAGCGGATACAGCACCACCGTGCGCTTGAAGGCCGTCACCTTGCGCGCGGAGAAGCACATGATCGCCATGTGCGGAAACATGATGCTCGACAGCGGAATCAAGGAGTAGCTCCAGAAGAAGCGCTCCGGCATTTTCTCGCGCGTGACCAGCGCGCTGGTCTTGGGATCGCCCGCGAGCTTGGAGATCAAATCGCTGATGGACAGATGCCGGCTGATCACCCACACCGCCACCGCGCCGAACAAGAGGAACAACGTCGTTTGCAGGATGTTCACCCACACCGTGCCGCGCATGCCGCCGAGAAACACGCCGACCGTCACCACCACCGCGACGATGGCGCAGCCGAGCCAATAGGGAATCAGCGGTTGCCCGCCGCCCGCCGCCGTTGAGATGTGCGCGAGCACCGTGCCGCCGCCCATGATGCTGATGATCATGTAGGGCACGAGCATCGCAGCGCAGAGCGCGAAGATGACGGTGCCGATGCCGCTGCATTCCCAGCGGTCGCGAAAGAAAGCCACCTGCGTCTGGTGCCCGAAGCGTTTGCCGATGGCCCAGAGCCGCGTGCCGATGAGGAAAATCGTCAGCGGAATCACCAGCCCGGACGACGAGGCCATCAAGCCGTAGATGCCGATGCCCTGCCGATACGCCTGCCCCGAGCTGCCGAGGATGGCGAACGCAGTCATATTCGTGGCGAAGAGCGACAGGAAGAAAACCGTGGAGCCGACGCCGCGACCGGCGAGGAAGAAATCCTCCGTGTTCGACTTGGCGCGGCGATACGCGACGCCGCCGATGATCGCGATTACGGCGAGGTAAACCAGAATGACAACAACAGGAATCATGCGAATGAAAAATGGCGGACGTTCTTAGTGCGAGTTGTCCGTCGGCTTGTTCTCAGTGCCGGGCTCGGGCTGGACATCTTCGAGATGCTTGGGCCACGCAAACTTCACGAGCACCGCCATCGTGATGGCGGCGAGCACGGAGTAACCGGCGTGATACGCCAGGCCGATGGGCAGGAAGCCGAACACGAGCGGCTCGGCCTTGGTCCAATTCCAGAAATCCTGATGGAGCGCGTAAACGACGAGCACGAAGAAGGTGAGGAGAAGTTTGGTGGAGAGTTTCATGGAGCTGATGGTGTTGAATCCGGCTTGCGTTCGCCGGCGTTTCCGACATTGAGCGCGTAGAATTCCGCGATTGAAATGGGTCCCCGATCACGTTCAGCGATCGGCTTACCGCTGAAGCAGGGTGGTGGAAATATGTCGAACACTTGATCGCCGGGAAGTGTGGCAGACTCCTTCTCCCAGCCCGGCCAGCGGAGTGACTCAAAAAATTTCGCGATGTCACCTTGGAAGCACCACGCAACGAACTGCGAGTAACCGATGTTCAAGTTTTCCCACACCAGCGTATCCGGCGCGAAGTAGCAGACTTTGCCGGGCTCGTGTTGCAAACCGCCGCCATCAATCGCGAAGAATCCGCCCGCGGCATCGTCGGCGCACAGCAAGAATGCGGGCTGCTGGCCGGACTTGGAAAATGAGCGGCCAAAATTCCAGCCTGGCAACGTGCGCGGCAAACGTGGATGTCCGGAGCCAAGGATGCGAATCCAGCCGTGGTCGACGAGGATCCCGCCCGTTTCGTAGATGATGGCGCCCATCGGCGAGCGCGTGGTGACCTGCGTTGCGACTAATGCTTCCTCACGCGTCTTATCATCAGGGCGCGGCAAAACTTCGACGTGATTCTTGGCGTCGGCAATCCACTGTTGCACCACCGGCCAACCAGGATCGTCACAGTTGATGAGTTCGTGAAGCTGCTTCATCCGCGTATAGTGCCGGGCTTCCTTACTTGTTCAGCTTGATCTCCACCTTCTCCGGCTTGTCCGACTGCGCCTGAGCTTCATCGCGGAAGGCGAAGAGGTGGCTGTTGGATTGGAGGTAGAGCGTGCCGTTCGCGACGATTGGCGTGCCGTATACCGGCGCGCCGAGATTCGTTTCGCTGAGAACTTTTTTCTCCTTCGCGGCCGCGAGCACCACGAGGTCGCCGTCTTCGTCGCCGGCGTAAACCTTGCCGTCGGCCACCATCGTGCTGCCCCACATGTGCGCCTTCATGTCGTGCGTCCAGTAAAGCTTGCCGCTCTCGGCGTCGAGGCAGTGCAGGATGCCGGAGAAATCGCCGACGAACAGCAGGCCGGTTTCCGGATCAATGCTCACCGTGGAGATGCTGCGATGGATGCCGCGATACTCCCAGATCTTCGCGGTCTTGGTCACGTCGCCGGTCTTGGTGGCGTCGATGCACGTGAGGTTGCCGATACCTTCGCCGTGCTCAGGGTCCTGGCCGATGGGAATGTAGATGCGGTTCTTCCAGAAGACAGGCGTGGCGTTGATCTCGCTTGGTCCTTCGGCGTCGGGATATTTGATCGGCTTGCCGTCCTTCACGCGATACTCGGGCGGGTTGCAGTCGTATTTCCAAACCGTCTTGAGCCACGAGGTGTCGGTGTCCTTCACTGGTTTCGCGTCGAAGGCGTAACAAAAGCCGTCGCCGCCGCCCCAGAAGACCAGCTGCCGGCCGTTCACATTGGCCGTGCTGGCGGAGCTCCATTGACCGTGGAAAATGTGCGGGCCGATTTTGGCGTCGTCTTCGCCGAGGAATTCGCCCGTGTTCTTGTTCAACGCGATGAAGCTGGGTGCATTCGGCGACGGGATGTTCGAGTGCGTCCAGTCCTGACCGTTCGAGGTCGTGGCATAAACGATATCGCCCTCGATGAGGAGGGATCCGTTCGAAGCGTTGTGCGGAAAGACACCGAGTTCGTCCATCATGTCATAGACCCAGATGATGTCCGCGTCCTTGGGGCCGGGCTCGATGGGCGGGGCTTTGCGCTCAGTGGGCTTGCCCTTGTCGAGGATGACGTCCTTCACGACGTATTTCGCCTCGTCCTTGAACGGGCCGTCATTGCCGTCGGCCATGCCATTGATGTCGAGACACATCACTTCGCAACGGCTTGTGGTCACATAGACGCGCTTGCCCTCGACCTTCACGGTGGCTGACGAAAGCAGGCCGAGATTTTCCCAGTCGTTGACCTTGCCGGACGCGAGCTTGGGCACAACGAGCTGCCAGAGGAATTCTCCAGTCTTCTCATCGAAGCACATCAGGATGCTGCGGTCGCCTTGATGCTTTGGGTCGCGCGGGTTCTCGTTGTTCGTGCCGACAAACACTTTGCCGCCCGCAACGGTGACGTTGCCGTAACTCTGCGAGCCGAGCTTGGCAACCCACTTCAAGTTTTTCACACCCGCGTGATCAATCTCGTCGGTGGCGTTCTTGAACTCGATCTTGCCGAACTGCGCGGGCAGGCCCTTGGCGGGGGAATACATGTTGCGGGTCTGGGAGCCGCCCCATTGAGGCCAGTCGGCGGCGACGCCAACAGCGCCAACAAGCAGTCCAACCGCGACGATGATGCTCTTAATCTTACTCATAGTGACCTCTGAACATCGGCTGATTTTTTGAACCGTTTGATTTTTGTGCGTGCCAACACGGCAAATTCTGAAAATACAACCGCCCGGCATGAAGCGGCCCCGCTGTTGGTGACCGCGCTTGGGCCTGGCGGCACTTCTTTGAGCGCTCGCGCAGGCCGCTTTGCCGCGCGCGGCTCAAACCGCACTCACGTTGACCCAGCGTTTCAAGTTCCAGACCACGCATTTGAATTCCAGTTCCAGCCGGTTGCGCGCCCATCCCACATACCGCACCCGGCGGTAACCCAGGCTCCGCTTCCAATGGCCGAAGATCTTTTCGATGCCGCTGCGGATGGCGCTCAAGGCCCGGTTCATCATCTGATCGGCGGCGCTCAAGCACTCGCCCCTTCTGGCCCGGCGCAAAATCCCATTCACGACACCACGCCGCTTCAGCCACTGGCCGCGCGCTTCACTGTCATACGCCTTGTCCGCGATCACCGCCTGTTCGTCGCCGTCCACCACGGCTTCAAAGCGCTGGCTGTCGTGGACGCTGGCCGCGCTCAGGTCGGCTTTGCGAATGAGCGTGTGTTGGCGGTCAGCGGCCACGTGCGCTTTGTAGCCGTAGTGCGGCTGGCCCGCTTTGACCGTGTAGTCCGCGTCGGCATCGCCGCCGCGCGAACCTTTCGTCGGCGCGCGGCGGGCCGCTTGCACCAACGTCGCATCTACCAGGGTGACTTCACGGACGATCAGCCCTTGGGCGGCCAGTTGTTCGTTCACCAGTGCCAGCAGTTGCAGATGCAGGCGGTGCTCGATGAGCCGTTGGCGAAAACGCACGAGTGTGGTTTCGTCCGGGACGCTCTCGGTCAACGTGAGCCCGACGAACTTGCGCCACGAGAGCCGGTCCAGCACCAGCGCCTCGCACTGCGGATCGGAGAGGCCGTAGAAATGTTCCAAAAGCAGCATCTTGAAGACGGTGAGCGGCGGTTGCGGCAAACGACCGGTCGTGGCGGTGAACATGCCTTCGAGTTGCTGCCGGATCGGCTGCCAGTCCACCAACGTATCGAGGCGATCCAGAAAATCATTGGCCGGAGCCGTGGGCAAAAAACTGTCGGTCAAATCCAGTTGGCGAGAGGGGCGTGTGCGCATGTTTCTCAGACGTTCAACTCGTGACCGCGTTCAAAACGTTTCGCAGAGATCTCAATACATCTTCACATGTTGGTTGTTGTCATCGCTTGCGAATATCAAAGGACTCGAAAAGGGGTTCTTGACCTTGCATACTCGTCCCACGTGCCGGCATGGTCATATTCCGCGTGACGGCGCAGTCCCGCCTTGCGGTGTGTTCCGATTCGCGACGGCTAGTCTCCCGGGCAGAGTGTCGGTGCCGGTCCGGCTGCATGGCGGCCAACTTACGGGGAGCATTGAGCCAGGGTCAAATCGGAAGCGGTCATTTGAACCGAAGGGGGCGCAATTCGGCGCCCGCACCATGGTCCCGGAGGGACCGAACATGAATAGCCGTGGGTGCGAACCCACGGAACCCGGGCAATACACATTCGACCCCTGCGGGGTCGCACCCTTTCTTTCCTTGCCCCGTGGGTT
>JBEGQI010000040.1:0-2532 GCA_041181065.1 Verrucomicrobiota bacterium
GCAACAGTAAATCATCCGCCTCCTCCGTCCATTCCCCTAAAGGTGGGAGGCCGAATACTCCCACCTTTAGGGGAATGGACCTGCAGCTCTGCAGGACTTAGATTTCGGGTGTGCAAATCAACCAACGCAAATCCATCACGGACGATGGTCTGTTCCAAAAGAACACGCCAATCGTTTGCTGCACGAATGCGCGTCAGCGCTCCGGCTTCACACTGATCGAACTGTTGGTCGTGATCGCCATCATTGCCATCCTTGCGGCGATGCTCCTGCCGGCATTGTCCAAGGCCAAAGAAAAGGCCAAAGCCATCAATTGCGTCTCGAACCTGAAGCAATGGGGCCTGGCTTGGCGGTTTTACACTGATGAAAACGACGGCTCTTTCAGTTCGGGCCAGGCTGCCGGTGGCAACAACCGATCGGAATGGGTGATTGCCCTCAATAGCTCCTATCAGAAGAAACCTGATCTGCTGGTATGCCCTTCCGCCACGGCCGAGCCATCAACCGCTCCGGCCGCAATTACGGACAGGCGTTTTGGTGCGGCCAACCGGATGTGCAACTTGGGAGTGAACGATCCGCAAACCGGACAGACGCTCTTTTCCAGTTACGGCATCAACGTTTGGGTATACAAACAGACAATCGTCAACAATCAGGGCCGGGCGGCCAGCGGCTGCTGGGGAAAAATGGATAGTGTGCGCAACACTACGGAAACTCCCCTGATGCTGGACTCGAAGTGGCGTGGCGGTGGTCCGGGCTACCAGCCTGACCAGTCTTCGCCAGCCGTGGCTATGCGTCCTCCCGCCGCCGGGTTGGATGGCAAGGGCGATGATCCGACACAAGCGACGGATCCCGGTGCCGGTGCTGGGGCTGAAATTGGTTGGTTCACGATGTCGCGCCACGGGAAAACCATCAACTCCTGCTTCATGGATGGTTCCGCGAGAGCAGTGAAGTTGCCCAAGCTGTGGGAATTGTATTGGAGCCAGAATTATGATCCTGGCGTCGGGGCGCAATTTCTGAACGCCTACAGGAGCACCACTGCGGCGTGGATTTATTGAACAGCACAATTGCGGACGCCGAGCAGTCGAATCCCAAGCCGACGACGGGCCGGACGATTCCCCAAAAATGTGTGGCCGATTGCTCTCCATAGTCCCACGTTAAGTCTCATGCCTGTTGCCTCAAGAAATCGCGCAGCCCTTGTCGGATTGGTCCTTTGCGCCGCTTTTTTGCTCGCGCGTCCCGCTGTCTTCGCGCAGGTGACAATCTATCATAATGACGGCACGTCAGCCGCGGGATGGTTCCGTTCCACCACGGGCGGAACGGGTGCATCACTGAACACCGACACCGAGCCTGGCTTTCTCGCTTGGAATCCCGGCAACGACGTAAACAACCTCCAAATGTTGGCGTATTTCACCAACACAGCGCTGAGCAACATCGGCGACTCCATAACCCTCCGAGCCACTTACAAAGTGACCGGCATCAACACCGCCAATGCCAGCAATCACCGGCTGCGCGTCGGCCTCTACGATTCGGGTGGTTTTGAAGTGAGCGATAATCACGGAGCCAGCAATCCGGCTTTCACGAACTACAACGGCTACTTCGGCACGTATGCCGCGCCCGCTGGGGTAAGTAGTCTGGTTCAAATGAACCAGAAGTTACAGCCCAGCACTGCCTCGATGATTCAGGCCATCGGCACCACCAACTCCGAGAGCCTCAGCAGTTCCACCAAGAGCAGCGCCATGGCCAACAACACGCTCTATACCGTGACGTTGACGGTCACGCGCACCGCCTCCGGCAATGACATCACCTTCAGCCAGACGGGCGGCGCCAACTGGTCGTTCACCAGCAGTGACACGGGCGGCTCTCAAGCGCCGTTTTACTCCTTCGACACCCTGGCGTTTGGTGTGCTGGACTCAGCCACCAGCGTCCTCGACGATTGGCGGTTCGACGACATCTCCGTGGTTTACACGCCCGCTATCGGCGGGCTGACGCCCACCACGACAACGCTTGTCTCCTCCAAGAATCCCAGTTCTCCGGGCGAACCGGTTTTCTTCACAGCCACAGTCACGCCGAATCCAGGCAGCGGCACCGTGCAGTTCAAAACCAACGGGGTGGCTTTCGGCTCGTCCGTCCCGCTCACCGGTAATCAGGCGGTCAGCCAGACCGTGAGCAATCTGGCCAACGGCGTCACAACCGTGTCTGCCGCGTTCTCGGGCAACACGAATTACCAGCAAAGCTCCAGTAGTTTTTCGCAAATCGTCAGCACCGTCCTGTCCAACGCTCCGAACTTCATCTTCATCATCACCGATGACCAGCGCTGGGATGCGATGGGCGTGGTGCAGCGCGAACTCGCGGCCGCGGGCCAGGCGCGGTTCAGCTGGTTCACGAACCAGACCCCGGGCATGGACCGGCTCGCGCGCGAGGGCATTCGCTTCCGAAACGCCTTTGCGAACAACACCGTGTGCAGCCCGTCGCGCGCCTGCTTCCTGACCGGCCAGTATAATCACCTGAACAGCGTGGTTCACAACGGCAAGGAACTCC
>JBEGQI010000041.1:0-10253 GCA_041181065.1 Verrucomicrobiota bacterium
GTGAAGGCGTGATTAGGCTTCGAGGCGCGCCCGATATTTCTGACATTCGGCCGCGATGTCGGGTGCGTTCAAAATGGCTGACACGATGCAAATCCGGCGGGCGCCCGCTTCAAGCACATCGTCGAGTGTGGTGAGGTTGATACCGCCGATGGCGAACCACGGCATCTTCACGTTTTGTGCGGCCCAGCGGACGTAATCCAGCGTGACCGGTTTGGCCGTGGGTTTGGTTCCAGTTGGATAGACCGGGCCAATCGCGACGTAGTCGGCGTCTGCCGCCACGGCGCGTTCACATTGGGTGGGGGCATGCGTGCTCAAGCCGATGCTGATCGACGAATGCGGCCCGCGCAGTTCAGAAACGTGCTTGTGGCCCGCATCAAAGAAATCTTCCTGTCCCAAGTGACAGATCTCCGCGCCAACGTCACGGGCGATTTGCAGATGGTCGTTGATGACCAGCCAGACGCCGGCGCTCTGGGTGATGGGCTTGAGGGTCTCAGCCCAGCGGCGGATTTCGGCGGGCGATTCCTTTTTGGCGCGAAGCTGGATCAGGTCCGAGCCGCCGTCGCACAGTTGCTGCGCGACGAGTGCAGGGTTGCGTCCGTGGAGATAGGCGGTATCCACGAACGTGTAGAGGCGGCAATCGCTGAGCGGTTTCACGGCAGACAGGTTCGGCGTCGGGCGGGGGGGAGACAATGCAAAATCTAGTCTTACGACCAGGATGGACAGGGAATTTGAGGTTTGAAGCGACCCCGCGAAATGCCTAAGCTCAGGCAATGAAGAATTCCGGCAAGGCGGGCAAAGCCGCACGGCGCATGCTCCTTTGGACATTTCTCGCCCTCGCGGCCATGGTCGCGACGGGCGTGATCGCCACGTTTATCGGGCCTGTGTTTGCGATGGTGGCGCTCGGCCTGTTTTTCGTTTGGGTGCCGTTCGCGTTGTTCACGCTCTATTTTTTCCGCGACCCGGATGCCAAGGTGCCGGTGGGGTCGGGGCTGGTCGTTTCGCCCGGCCACGGCAAAGTGGACGTGATCGACACTGTGAACGAGCCGCGTTTCATGGGCGGTGAATGCAAGCGGATCTCGATTTTTCTCTCCGTCTTCGACGTTCATGTGCAGAACGCACCGGTCAGCGGCAAGGTCGCTTATTTCAAATACACGGAAGGCAAGTTCCTCAACGCGCTGAAGACCGAGTCCGCCGAACAGAACGAAAATATCCTCATCGGCATTGAAGCCTCCGACCCGGCATACACGAAGGTCGGGCTGCGCCTCATCACCGGTCTGATCGCGCGCCGACTGGTGCCTTGGATTGAGGACGGGGAGGAATTGGAGCGCGGCCAGCGCATCAGCTTGATCCAATTCGGCTCGCGGGTGGACGTCTATCTGCCGATGTCGGCGAACATTCAGGTGAAACTTGGCGACCGCGCGGTGGGTGGCGAAACCGTGCTGGCAAAGCTGGCTTAACTCATGGCTACGGAAAACAACGACGGCGCGTCGAGCGGCGACAAGCTCAAGATCTACTTCCTGCCGAACCTGATGACGGCGGGTAATCTCTTTTGCGGTTTTCTAGCGCTGACGAAGATCGTCGAAGCCGACCCGGCCAAGGCGAACTTTGACAGCATCATCCGCCACGCTTTGCTGCTTATTCTGCTCGCTTGTTTTTTTGATCTGCTGGACGGCCGCGTCGCGCGCATGGGCGGGAGCGAAAGCCCGTTCGGGCGCGAGTTTGATTCGCTGGCAGACATCGTCTCGTTCGGTGCGGCGCCGGCGTTTCTGGTGCATCGCATTGTGTTGGCGGACGTGTTCCCCGAGCAATATCACGCCATTGGCTGGTTCATCGCCTCCGTCTATCTGATTTGCGGCGCATTCCGGCTGGCGCGGTTCAACTGTCTTTCCGCGATGAGCGGCGGCGGCGGGAAGGAATTTCTCGGCTTCCCGATTCCGGCGGCCGCAGGGCTGGTGGCGTCACTCACGCTGCTGCTGCTGTGGTTGAACGAAAAGGATTTCCCGCAGACCAAATGGCGTTTTCTATTGCCAGCCATCATGCTGTTCCTGTCAGCGATGATGGTGAGCGAGGTGAAATATCCGAGCTTCAAGTCATTGGATTTCCGGGCCAGGCGGAGTTTCTTCAAGATGCTGATCATCGTGCTGATGGTCGGCTTTCTATTCATCATGCGTGAAAAGGTGCTGCCGCTGGCGGCGCCGCTCATCTTTACCACTTATTTGATTTACGGATTCGTCCGGCCATGGATCCCCCTCAAGACGGTGAAGGACATCGAAGACGAGGAGGATGAGGAAACCGGCGCGGCGCCTAAGCCGTAATCAGCAAGAAGGGTGATCGTCGATGCTCGCTGAAATCCAACTGCCCGGGCAAACGATGGACATCGTCGCAAGGGCGATGGAAGACCATCCGTTGATTCTGGCCGCGCTCACAGGATTCATCAGCGGCCTTATCCTGTGCATCCCGGTCGGACCGATCAACCTCATCATCATCAATGAAGGCGCGCGGCGCGGATTTAAGTGGGCCGCGATGATCGGAGCGGGAGCCACGCTGATGGAGCTCATCTATTGCTTCTTCGCTTTCACTAGCTTTGCGTCATTCTTTGAGCGCGGCACGATCAAGGCAGCGATGGAGCTGGGCAGTTTTGTGTTCATGCTGTTCATTGGCATGAAGTTTCTGATGGCCAAGTCGGCTGAAATGCCGTTGCCATTGTCCGCCAAAGCCGAGGCGATCGAGCATCGCATCGAGGAGAAACTGCACCCCCATTCAGCCTTTGCCATTGGATTTGTGCGCGTGCTGGCGAATCCAGGGGTGCTGCTCGTGTGGGTCATCTTCGCCGCGAACTTCATCTCCCGCGAATGGGTTCCGCCAACCTGGCAGGGAAAATTGTCATGCGTTGCTGGCGTGGCCGTGAGCATCGGCGGCTGGTTCACTTGCCTGAGTTGGTTCTCCTCCATCAAACACGGCAAGCTCAGTTCAAAGGCCCTGCTGCGCATGGAACGTGTGACGGGGATTATTCTGCTGGCGATCGCATTTGCGCACGGTGCACACATCGTGTGGCGCATGGCGCATCACCGGTGACAACCGTTCGCCCTCAGGCGCTCAAGCCTGCCCGGTTGCAATAGAAGCAAGAATGGTCAGCCCTCAAGCGAATCGCAGATAGATACACTTCAGATACCGCATTTCCGGAATGGTTGCTGGATGATCTGGCGCGTGCAGCGTGGTGCCGATCTCTTCAAATCTCCGGCCAGAACTGCGGGCCGCGTTACGGACGGCGCCGAAAAATTCCTCCACGCTGACGTGAGCCGAGCACGAAGCGGCGACCAATAACCCGCGTGGACGCAGCAGCCGGATGCCATTCGTAGCGAGCTTGCCGTAGGCTTGAATTGCGCCGGCGCGTTCGGCTTCACGCTTGGCCAGCGATGGTGGATCGACGATCGCCACGTCGAACTGCGCCGGCTTCGCCCGCTCCAGCCACTCGAAAGCATCGGCTTGAACGGAGCAGTGTCGGCAGTTCGCGATGCGTTCGCATCCAAGGTTGAGTCTGAAATTCCGCTCCGCCGCTGCCAATGCGTGCGGACTGATGTCGAGGTCCATCACCGACTTTGCTCCACCGCGGGCTGCGTAGAGCGAGAAGCCGCCCGAAAAGCTGAACGCGTTTAGAACGTCCGCCCCGGCGGCGAATGATTCGACGCGTCGTCGGTTCTCGCGCTGATCAAGGAAGAACCCTGTTTTCTGCCCGCGTAGCACGTCGGCTTCAAAGCAGATGCCCGATTCGAGAAATGTGATTACGCCATTCAGCGGCGCACCACGGATGATTTGCCCGTCACGCAAACCTCCAGCCTCGGCCACGGGTTGAATATTGCGGCTCAGTCGCAGCACGACGCGTTCGGGCTTGAGCGAATCAGAAATCAGGTCCGTGACCATTGGAAAACAGCTGAGCCACGCGGCGGTGTAGAGCTTCAGCACCAAGGTTGAATCATAACGATCCAGCACCAGTCCGGGCCAGCCGTCACTCTCACCGTTGATCAGCCGCAAGCCGTTGGTTTGTTTGTCCGCGATACCGGCGCGCCGGGCGAGCGTGGCATTCAAGTGGGTTTGCCACCAAACGGCATCGAGCGTGGTGGGTTTGCCTGTGTGTAACACGCGCACGCGCAGCGGCGAATCGGGATCAAACAAGCCGACGGCGAGAAACTTGTCTTTACGGTCGTAGATCACCGCGAGTTCCCCCATTGCACCATCGCGGTTCTGCGAGCGGATGCTGTCGGCGAACACCCACGGATGTCCGCCGCGCACGATGGTTTCAGCGGTGGCGGTGAGCGTCAGCTTGAGGCGCGGTGGTTTGCTACTCATGCGTTACCCGGTCTCCAACGTGCAGCGATCTGGTTGCGCCATTTTCGAAGCGTGGCGACGAACACGGTATCGGTGCGTTTGTTCAGGATGCGGACGAATGAATGTCCATGCAGAGTTGCAAAACGGAACGACCACGCGAGCAGCAGGACGGAGAATAGTTGGTTCTGCCAGCCATGGAGTTTCCATTGGCCGCGCCACAGCCACATCGGATATGCCGAGAACGGGCCAAAATAGAAGATCGGCCACAAGTCGGTCGGCTCCGGACCGCGCGAGCCCACGAAGTCGCAGAGCAAGTGCAGGTGAAAAGTAAACAGTGCGAAGACGAAGACGCGCCAGCGGTTCCGCGCCAGGGCTGCGCAAAGCAGCGCGACGGCCGCGGCGCCTGTGATGCCGTGCAGCAGGTAGTGGTGATATTGCTGGTAGTAGTAAAACGAAGCCGTGGGAGCGCCGATGTTCTTCACGAGGTCGATCGCCAGACCGAGGCCATCGAGGTCTGGCGCGAGGCCAGCCAGCGTGACAAGACGGCAATCGTGCGGATTGTCAGTCGTTTTGGCGGCGACCGCCCAGCTTGCGAGCAAATGTGTTATCGGTGACATGCGGTCGGCCTACTTTTGAACGTCGAGTCGCTGCAAAAGTTGCTCCATGGCGGCAAGAAAGTGCTCGCGATCTACGATGCCGTCGTTGTGGTCGCCGGACATTTCCGCAAACCACTTGGGCTCATTGGCGGTGGCGAAGTTGTTTTCGGCATGATGAAACGGAATGAGTGAATCGGCGCGGCTGTGGAGTATGAGCACGGGGATGTGGATGCGCGGGAGCCGGCTGCGGGTGTCGTATCGAATGCTCCCAAGTGTGCGCACCGGCAGGTAGGGATATAGTTCCGATCCCAGGTCGGTAAGACTGGTGAAAGTCTTCTCCAGCACGAGCCCGCCGCAGGTTTCGCGCACGACGAGTTCGCTCGCGATGCCGCCACCGAGCGACTCGCCGTAGGCGATGATATTCGTTGGCGCAAATCCCTTTTGTCGCAGCCACGCATGGGCGGCGACAGCATCGAGATAAGTTCCCGGTTCATTGGGTTTGCCTTCGCTGCGGCCGTAGCCGCGATAGTCGAACGCAAACACGTTTAATCCCTTCGCCAGCAACGCATCGTAAAGCCCGAGGCGGTGGCTGATGTTGCCGCCGTTGCCGTGGCAGATGGCGACCGCGAGATTTGACCGCGGCGAATTTGTGTTCGCCGGAAAGAACCAGCCGTGCAGTTTCACGCCGTCACTCGCGGCGAAGTGCGCTTCTTCCCAGGGACGACCGAGCTGCGTCGCGTCAGCGTAAAACGTGCGCGTCGGATGATACGTCTGCGAATGTTCAAACCAGCGGAGCAACATGAACAACACGAGCAGGACGAGCGTAGTCTTGCCAAGGCGAACGAGCCACTTGCGACGCTTGTCTGCAGTCATGCGGGAGTTTTTCAGGATGGCGGCGGCGGCGCAATGGGGTAAATCAGCACACAGAAGCACGCTTGAGTTGCGGGATAGACAAAATAGATTCGCCGCGTGAGCAACAACCCTCGGGCAATACGTTTAACGCTGGCAGCTATTCTAAGTCTGGCCGTGCTTTTGGCGGGGTGCAAAAGTCTGCCGCCCAATTCACTTGCCACCCACAAATCGGAGCCGTGGGAAAAAGAAATCAGAGGACTCGAAGCTGCGGACAAAACGAACCTACCGCCGGCGGGTTGTATTGTGTTTGTTGGAAGTTCCAGCATCCGGCTGTGGAAGACATTGGCACAGGATTTTCCCGCTCAGCCCGTCGTCAATCACGGCTTCGGAGGTTCGCAGCTTGCCGACTCGGTGAATTTCGCGGAGCGCATCATCATCCGGAATCAGCCGCGCCAGGTGGTCATCTACGCAGGTGGCAATGACATCGCGGCTGGCAAGGATGCGGACATCGTGTTTGGCGATTTTGTCGCGCTGGTGACGAAAATCCGGCCCGCCTTGCCGCACGTGCGCATTTCATTCATCGCCAGCGCGCCCAATCCGTTTCGTTGGGCGCAGGTGGAGAAGGTGAAGCGGTTGAACTCGCTCGCGGAGGAATATTGCCGAAAGCACGGGATGGATTTCATCGACGTCTTCCCCCTGATGCTTGGTCCGGATGGCCAGCCGAAGCCGGACATCTTCGTCAGCGATCGGCTGCACATGAATGCAAAGGGCTATGCCATTTGGCGCGAAGCTGTCGGGCCGTATCTTGTTGAGAAAAGGTGACTCCATCCGCCGTCCTCCGGCGCGGGAATCTTAAAACACAAACACTTCATGGCTCACATCCACGAGAAAATTGATTTCACTGTCGCAATCTTCATTGTTCACGATGCGAAGGTGTTGCTCATCCACCATCGCAAGCTGGACAAGTGGCTGCCGCTCGGCGGGCACATCGAACTCGACGAAGACCCCGAGCAAGCTGCGTTCCGCGAAGCGAAGGAGGAAAGCGGTTTGGATGTTGAACTGCTTGGCGAACGCGCGCCGACGACCGAGCCTGGCACACGCGCGCTGATCACTCCGCGCTTTCTCGACATCCATCGCATCAGCGGCACGCACGAGCATATTGGAATGATCTATTGGGCGCGACCGAAGGGCGGCGAAGTTCAACTCGCACAGGACGAACATCACGATATCCGCTGGTGCAGTGCCGCCGAGCTCGACACGTTGCAGCCTCCGATGAGCAATGCTGTGAAGTGGTATTGTCGCAAAGCCATCGAAGAGATCTCCGCGCGCTGACAACGCGCTGACCTTGCGGTAGGCTCGGCGCGTGAGTTCGCGCCAGCTCAAGATTGGATATTACACGCTCGAAGCATTGACCAGCTTTGCGGCCACGTTTTATCTCAATTACCTCCTGTTCTTCACCTATCGTGACTTCAGCTTCACCGACCGGGACAATCTCCTGCTGAACGCACTTCACGGCGGTGTGTATGTCGTTTCGTCGTGGCTTGGCGGGAAATTTATCCAACGTGTCGGTTGCTTCAAGGCTCTAAAGCTTGGTTTTGCCGGCATGGCGGTTGGACTGGCACTTGGCTTGTTCATTCAGGGCGTGGCAGGAGTGCTGATCGGACTGGCTTCCTGGACGATTCCGCTCTGTCTCATCTGGCCTTCGCTGGAAACGCTCGTCACGGAGGGCGAGGACTTCGCGGGCACAGCGCGTTATGTCGGCATCTACAACGTCGTCTGGTCCGCGGCGAACGCCGTTGCATTTTGCATGGGCGGCTGGATGTGGCAAACACTCGGCGTGCGAGGGCTCTACGGTATCCCGCTGGCCCTGATGTTCGCACAACTTGTGCTCACACTATGGCTCGAAGCGGAAGCGAAACGCCAGCCCGTGCGCGAAGCAAAACCACGCGATGAGCAGCCGCATCAGCCCGAAGCGAAAGCATATCAGCAGAAAGTCCCGCCGCGCCGTTTCCTGCAGATGGCGTGGCTCGCCAATCCCTTCGCCTATGTCGCGATGAATACTGTCAGCGCCGTCATCCCTCACTTGGCCGACCGCTTTCAGCTGACCGCATCGCAAACTGGTCTGTTCTGTTCGCTTTGGTTCTACGCGCGCTTCGCTTCATTCGTTGCGCTGTGGCAATGGACGGGTTGGCATTACCGCTTCCGCTGGCTCGTGATGGCGTTCATTGCTCTCATCGCAAGTTTTGCTTTGATGCTGCTGGCGCGAGAACTCTGGATTGTCGTCGTCGCGCAACTTGCGCTCGGTGCGTCAGTGGGGCTGATGTATTACTCGTCACTCTTCTATTCGATGGATGCGGGCGGTGATTCTAAGGGCGAACACGGCGGATTTCACGAAGCCATGATTGGTGCGGGCATCTGCGGTGGCCCGCTCATCGGCGCGATGGCGCTCTCGTATGCGTCAAATTCCCCGAATGCTGGCGTGTATGCCGTGACCACGCTGCTCATCGTGGGCTTGGCAGCTTTAGTGGGGCTGTATCTCCGGCGGCGTTAAGTTGTAGGGATCGAGGGATTCCGCGAGTTTGAACTGACTACGGCACTGGTTGAGGTTGTGTCGTTACCGGTGCGTTTGAAGTAAGCGTCGCCCGCTAAAAATTCGTCAGAAAGCGGATGCCTGTTTTAAACGTGATGAGTTGACCCCAAAATGTGTCCTGCGGCTTCTCGGCTCTTGTGGGGGGAGCTGCCCGCCGCCGCTCGTAACCCAACTTGAACCGGTGCCAACAAGGTGTTCTTGGGCGCCAAGCGGTAGGAACCAAATTAGGGGTCGGCGCGTCTCGAAGATTCGCGGAGGGAGAGCGTGGGCTTGAGAACCGAGTGTTGGATTTTTACCGTCGGCTGGTCGATACGCTGCTGAAGGAATTGCCAGGCGGTCACGCACATGGCTGGCACCGGTTGAACGAGCGTGGTCAGGGGACAGCCAAGATATTCTGTATCTTCAATCCCGTCGCACCCGACCAACGCCACGTCCTCGGGGACACGGAATCCAAGATCAAGGAGGCCACGGTAGATTCCCAACGCCGCATCGTCCGAATGGCAGAAAATGGCCTCGGGCCGACCGTGTTCGCCGATATAATTCCGAATCAATTGCCGCGTGATGGGACGTTGCTGCTCACTGAGAGGATAGTGGATAAATTCAGTCTTCAAACCCGCATCCTGCATTGCGGTCACATAGCCTTTCCGCCGGCTTTCTTGCGGGTCATCCTCCTGGACAAACGTTGCGTGCGCGATTCGCTTGAATCCGGCGCCGATCAGGTGCGCCATTGCTTCGCTGGTCCCGGAAAGCAAATCCACTTGAACACTGTCGATCTTGCGGGACGCGTTCGCACCCACGCTGACCACCGGAATGGACTTAGCTTTGAGCGATTCGAGGTGGGACTGCACTGCCGGCGATGAATCCACCGCACAAATGCCATCCACGGGAACGTGCGACAGCAGCTGGTTTGCGTCAGCCGCTCCCACTTCGGAAATGATCAACTCATGACCTGCTTGTTTCAACAGGCGACCAAGCGCGCGCGCAACTTGGGAGTAATGAGTCGAAATCTGGTCTGGAATCCAGAGCGCGATGATGCCCGTGCGTTGACGGCGGAGCGCCCGTGCGTGGGGGTTGGGGCGATATCCCAATTTGCGGGCTGCCGTAAGAATGCGCTCACGCGATGCCTTGGACACTTGCGGATAACCTGCCAACGCAAAAGTGACCAACTGGCGCGAAACGCCGAGTTTACGGGCTATCTGCTCCTGTGTGACCATGCTGGCGCACAGCAGAACCAAACACGCACACCGAAGCAAGTCTAGGCATTCAGTGAAAGTGTCATCTGGGGATTGGTGGTGCTGTTCATTCCAATCGTCTCTCTCTTCTTTTGATCGTGCACTGGCAAAATGCGAAGCGCCCCTTTTTCGTTCAGTTGGCTGGCTTCGCCGTAATCATTTGGGGGCGCTCCTTGCTCACCGATGAACTAGGTGAGTGCGATTCCAGGGATTGTGTCGCCGAGCATGCCGAACTGCGCACCAAAACTCACTGTCCGCTGAATGGCTTGGGCTGGTCGCAACCGATCGAGGATGGAGCACAGGCCGCAACTGCAACGTAAGCTGGATCGGGACGTAAGATCCTTTTGCGACATCGTCGACCGATAGAGACGGAGCGGCAGTGTCTCGCCTCACCCAAGATTTGCAGATCGCGCAAGCCATCGGATAGTCGTGGTCGTGTCTGACCCAAAGCTCGGCGAGGAAGGGTTCGGAGCCTTGTCCGTCCAGCGCACCAACACTCCGAAGCTCACAGCTCAAACCAGCCTTGTGCAGCCTAGCCATCATCACTTGCAACTCGGCGACTTCTGAGGAGGTGAAGACGCATTTCATAGCAATCCTGTTCTGAGTCAACCTACCACAGAACTTGTTGCTTGGCTCACGGCGAACTCTGCGACTCCA
>JBEGQI010000042.1:0-7311 GCA_041181065.1 Verrucomicrobiota bacterium
GCTTTTTTCATTTTGCATTTTTAATTTTTCATTCGCCCATGAGATACATTGAGCCCCACGCCCACATGGTCAGCCGGACGACCGACGATTACGCGGCGATGGTCACCGCCGGTTGTCAGGCTGTGTGCGAACCCGCCTTCTGGGCCGGCTTCGACCGCAGTTCCGCGCAGGGCTTCTACGATTATTTCTCCCAGCTCACCGACTACGAACCAAAGCGCGCCGCCAAGTATGGCCTGCCACATTACTCGTGGCTCTGCATCAACCCGAAGGAATCCGAGAACATGCAGCTCGCCGACGAAGTGCTCGCGCTCATCCCGGAATTTCTCAAGCGCCCGAACGTCCTCGGCATCGGCGAGATCGGCCTGAACAAGAACAGCCGCAACGAACTCACCGTGCTGCAAAAGCACGTGGACCTCGCCGCGCAGCACGACCAGCTCATCCTCGTCCACACGCCGCACCTCGAAGACAAGCTCAAGGGCACGCGCCTCATCGTTGACCTGCTCAAGCGCCACAGCCGGATCAAGCCCGAGCGTGTCATCATTGACCACGTCGAGGAACACACCATCGGCGCCGTGCTTGACGCCGGTTTCTGGGCCGGCATCACGTTGTATCCCGATTCGAAATGCTCGCCGGCCCGCGCTGTGGACATGGTGGAAAACTTTTCGCACGAACGCGTCTGGCTGAACTGCGCCTGCGACTGGGGCCACAGCGATCCGCTCGCCGTCCCAAAAACCGCCCGCGAGATGCGCAAGCGTGGCCACTCGCTCGCCGCCATCGACCGCCTCATCTACCAGAACCCCACGCGCTTCCTGAGCCAGTGCCCGAATTTCGTTCTGCCCGGTTAATCTGGACAAAGAATTAACCACGGATAGACACCGATGAACACGGATTCAAAACTGGATTTACATCATCCTGAGAAGACCAAGCTGCTACTGAAAGATGAAACGCAGAAGATCATCGGCTTCGCCTTCGATGCGCTGAATGAGGTCGGCCACGGTCTTAACGAGAAGATCTACGAGAACTCACTGGTGGTTCTGTTCAAACAGAATTCAATCGCCTTTGACCAACAAAGGAGATTTCCCGTCGATTTTCGCGGCGTCCAAGTCGGCGAATTCATTCCTGACCTGATCGCCTTTGGGTCAGTGATCGTGGATGCGAAGGTCATCGACCGAATCACCGATCATGAGCGCGGTCAGATGCTGAATTACCTTCGCATCACAAAACTGCGCGTTGGCTTGATCCTGAATTTCAAGCACGCTCGTTTTGAATGGGAGCGCATCGTCTTGTGAAGACTTATCCGTGTTCATTCGTGTTCATCCGTGGTTAACATCTTAGTGAGCCCATGAAACTCAACCACGGCCTGCACCTCACCTACTGCACGAACATCCATCGCGGGGAAGACTGGCGGGAAACGTTCAGCGGCCTGGAGCAATACACCCTCGCCGTCCGCCAACGCGTCGGCACGCGCGAGCCGTTCGGCATCGGCCTCCGCCTGAGCAACCAGGCCGCACGTGAACTCGCGGAGCCGCAGACGTTGCTCGCATTCCAGAAATGGCTCGACCAGCACGGCTGCTACGTTTTCACCATTAACGGATTTCCCTACGGCCGCTTCCACGGCGGACGCGTCAAGGAACAGGTCTTCGCCCCCGACTGGACCACGCGCGAGCGCCTCGACTACACCAACCTCCTCTTCGACCTCCTCGCGCAACTCGTCCCGTCCGGCGTGGAAGGCAGCGTCAGCACCCTGCCCGGCTCGTTTAAGGAATTCATCCGCGAGGATTCGCAAGTCGCCGAGATCCGCCGGAACGTCTGGACCTGCGTCGAACACATCGCCCGCGTCAGCGAACGCACCGGGCGAACGTTGCACCTCGGCGTGGAACCCGAACCGCTCGGGCTCTTCGAGAACACCGCCGAGACCGTCGCCTTCTTCGGCGCGTTGCGCGACGAACATCCCAACGACCCACGCCTGAACACGCATCTCGGCGTGAACTACGACACCTGCCACTTCGCGCTCCAATACGAATCCGCCCGCGCCGCGCTGGAACAATTCCGCCGGCACGACATCAAGCTCAGCAAGCTCCACCTGAGTTCCGCGCTGAAAGTCCGCGCCACCCCGGAAGTCCGCACCGCCCTGCGCGCCTTCGTGGACGACGTTTACCTGCATCAAGTCATCGCCCGCGACGCGAACGGCACCCTCACGCGCTACAAAGACCTCCCGCTCGCCTTGGACGCCATCAACCCTCAACCCTCAACTATCAACTCACCGGAATGGCGCATCCATTTCCACATCCCGCTGCACAGCCCAGCGACGGCTCTCTTCGACAACACCACCGACCACCTGACCGAACTGTTGGATGTGTTGAAGGAAAATTCGAAGCTCTGCCCGCACCTCGAATTTGAAACCTACACGTGGGAAGTCATGCCGCCGGAGCTGAAGAACGAAAGCGTCGTCACGCAACTCGTCCGCGAATACGAGTGGTGTTTGAAGGAACTTGGCGCGCGTGGTCTAAACCACCGAGTTCAGGTTTGATATTGGGTGCATTCCCGAAAGAATCGCTTCGATTTTTCGTGCCAAACACAAATTAGCACCAAAGTTTGGCTCAATCCTGACCAATTCTTGGTCAAACCTTACAAGGTTTGCTCCAATTTTTCGTGCTAAACGGGAAATAGCACGAAAGAATGCTCCAATCCTTCCAAGAATCAGAGCATTCATTGCAACTTCCGCTCTGAAAGTTCGTGTTAATCCAAAAATAGCACGCAAGTTTGGAACAAATCTTTGAGCGACGATCGACATCCTTGTCTGGATTTGCGCGCGTCAGACGATCAATCACTCACCGCAAACGACTCCAAGTAAGGGAGTCCTATTATTTAACCCTTCTTTCGTAATCCCCACCGAAACCGCGTGCCTCCGCAGGGCCGACTTTGTAGCTTCCCGCCCACGCAACGCATGAATTCAGCCATCGAAACCACGCCGCAGCCGGCAACAGCCCCGACGGCCAAGCGTCCTGACCTCGAGATCAAGGACGCGCAACTCATCTTCAGCGCCGTCTGGAATGAATTGGAGGCCGCGCTCGGCGCCGAGCACATGCGCTTTCCCAAGGAAATCATCCTGCTTGGCGGTGCGCCCGGCGCTGGTAAGGGCACCAACACTGCGTTCATCGCGCAAGTGCGCGGGCTGACATGCCGTCCGATCGTGATGAGCGCGTTGCTGGATTCCCCCGAGGCCAAAGCGTTGAAGGACGCGGGCAATATGGTCGGCGATCGCGATGTGGTGGGGCTGTTGTTGCGCGAGTTGCTCCGGCCCGAATATCACGACGGCGTGATCCTCGACGGTTTCCCCCGCACGCGCGTGCAGGTCGAGTGCTTGAAGCTGCTCGTCGACAAGATGAATGCGTTGCGCCGGCAATTCTACAACACGCCGCTCAGCATCCATTTCCGCCAGCCGACGATCCACATCATGGTGCTGTTCGTGGACGAGAAGGAATCCGTCGCGCGCCAGCTCAAGCGCGGTCGCGAGACGCGCGCCGCCATCGAGGACGCGGAGCGCACCGGCAACACCGCCTTCCTGCCCGAGGATCGCCCGACGGACCACGATGAATCGCTCGCGAAACGCCGTTACCGCGTGTTCAAGGAACAGACGTGGGACGCGCTGCAATCGCTGAAGGAGATCTACCATTACCACTTCATCAACGCGCAGGGCCCCATCGCCGAAGTGGAACGCAACATCCTGCACGAGCTCGAATATCAGAGCACGCTGGAGCTGGATTCGCGCACGGTGGACCGGTTGCGCGGTGTGCCCGTGGCGAGCCAGATCATCGTTCACGCACGCCAGGAACTGGTGAAGCGCCTCGACAGCTACGAGCTGGAACACGCAGAGTTGTTCGGCCGCGTCGTGCATTTCATCGAGGAAAAAATCCTGCCCATCGTCCTGCGGCACGCCATCAGCGGCGTCGCGCACATCAACTCGGAAGATCCGCTGCTCACCGACCCGCTCGCGTTGGCCATGTTGATCGATATCTTCTCGGAACGCGGCTACCACGCCGCCGTGGACATCCACCGCATCGAGATCCCCGACCGTATCGACCTCAAGACCGGCGCGGTGACGTGTCGCGTGAAGAAGGTTTACCGCATCGAGATCCGCTTCCAAGGCTCCGAAATCCGGCGCGGGTGATTCAGCCCCGTCACGCAAGATCTGGATCGATCTCTTCGGGCTGCCAGAGTTGGCGGCCCTCCATGCCACCGGCGATGACGAGCGTTTGTCCGGTGATGTGACCGGCCAACGTATCAGAAGACAGAAACACCGCAGCACCTGCGATGTCTTCCGGCCGCGCGACCTTCGGCAGCGCCATGGTGGCCGTCACGCGGCGAACGATGCGCGCATCAGAAAGCTTTCCCGCGTTACGCGGAACGATCGTCCAGCCGGGGCAGATGCAATTCACCCTTCCGCCGCAATAACGGCGCGTGTGCGGCGCAATCCGCGCGATCTCATTCTTGAGCGAACGCGTCATGCCGTAGGCCATGGCCGCTTTCGCAGCGGAGTAATCCACATGCTGCGCCTCGCCGAATACTGCAGCCGTGGACGCGATCAAGACCGCGTTGCCCTGCTTCTGCTTCACCACGTAACGGAAGAATTCCCGGAGGCACAGGAAGCTGCTCGTCAGCACGCCGTCCTGCGTGGCGCGCCATTGCGCGAGGCTCATCTCGTGAATCGGAATGTCGCGCGTCTCCCACGATCCCGCATTCGCGATGAGCGTATCGACGCGGCCAAATTTGCGGGCGACTTGTGCAAACAATCGTTTCACATCGGCCTCACGCGTAAGATCGCCGGCAAATGGTATGGCGCAGCGGCCAAGACTGCGTTCGAGCTGGCGGACTTTGGTAGCGCTACGGCGGTAGTGCAACGCCACGTTTGCGCCTTCGGCGGCGAATTGCCGGGCGATGGCAGAGCCAATGCCGCCGGACGCACCCGTCACGAGAACTACTTTGCCACGGAGATCGGTCTTCATTCCCCACAGGCATGAACAGGACGACGAACGGATGCAAGCACGCAATCCCTATTCAACCCAACGAAATAGTGGTCACGTCGCCGGTCTGCGAATACGATGCGCCGGTCTTGGCCGCGCAATCCGACAAGCCACCGCTGCTGCGCACCCTGCTGATCCTCGGCCGGGTCTCGAATCTTCCCACGGTGTGGTCGAATTGCCTCGCGGGCTGGCTGTTGGCCGGCGGCACTGAGTGGATTCGCTTCACCCTGCTCTGCATCGGCGCGAGCTTGCTCTACATCGGCGGCATGTTCCTGAATGACGCCTGCGACGTCCGCTTCGACACCGCACACAGGCAGGAACGTCCGATTCCTTCCGGCGCCATCTCAGCCCGCGCAGTCTGGCTCTGGAGCGCAGCGCTGCTGCTCGGCGGCAGCCTGTTGCTCGCGGAGCTTGGACTGACAACGGCATTGCTCACGCTCGGACTCGTGCTTTGCATCGTCGCGTATGATTTGGTCCACAAACAAACCGCGCTCGCGCCGTTGCTGATGGCGGGATGTCGGTTCCTGCTTTATCTGGTCGCGGGCTCGGCAGCGCTCAACGGGCTTAGTGCCAAGTTGCTATGGTGCGCGGGCGCGCTGGCGCTCTACATCGTTGGGTTGAGTTTCATTGCGCGGAAAGAAGCGCAAAACGTGAAGCCTGACCGGCGAGCTTCTGCAGCCTTGATGGCCCCGGTCGTATTGGCACTTCTCAGCGTGAACTCCCAAAATGTGTTCAGCTTGAATGCCATTCTGATCGGCTTCCTGATCTGGGTAACATGGTCATTGCGCCGCATGACCAAAGGCGGCGCGCCCGCCATCGGCCGCACGGTTTCCGCATTGCTCGCGGGGATTGTTTTGGTTGATATGCTCGCGGTGCAAGGCGGCGGCGGGATGATGCCTCTGGCATTCCTCGCGTTGTTCGTCAGCGCCTTGATTTTGCAACGCACGATTCCCGCGACATGAGCAACAGCATCCGCGCCACGATCACCGTGAGCTATGAACATCAGGTTCATTTTACTCACGGCGCCTTCCGCGTGGACAATCCCCTGCTCGCCGACGTGCTCGCGTCAAAGCCCTCGAACCGCATCCCGCGCGTGCTCGTGGTGCTGGATGAGAACATCGCCGCTGCACAACCCACGCTCATTCCCGTGATCCGCGCTTACTTCGAAGCGCGCAAAACGCAGTTCGAACTCGTCAGCGACGCGTTGCTCATCCCCGGCGGTGAAGCGGCGAAGAATTCTGAGACGTCCGTGAAACGCATCTACGGCGCGGTCGAGCAATTCGGCCTGTGCCGGCATTGTTACATCCTCGGCATCGGCGGCGGCGCGTTGCTGGATGTGGTGGGCTTTGCCGCGGCCACGGCGCATCGCGGCGTGCGTCACGTGCGCCTTCCCACGACCGTGCTCGCACAGGACGACGCGGGCGTCGGCGTGAAGAACGGCATCAATGCATTCGGCAAAAAGAATTTCGTCGGCACCTTCGCGCCGCCGTTCGCGGTCATCAACGACTTCGCATTGCTCGCCAGCCTGCCGGAACGCGAGAAGCGCGCTGGCTACATCGAAGCCATGAAGGTCGCGCTCATCCGCGATGCGCAGTTCTTCGCGTGGATCGAGCAGAACAAAATTGCGTTGCGCGCGTTCGACCCCACCGCCGTCGAAACCTTGATCCGCCGCTGCGCGGAAGCGCACGTGCGCCACATCGCGACCGGCGGCGATCCCTTCGAGCATGGCTCGGCGCGCCCGCTAGACTTTGGGCATTGGGCGGCGCACAAGCTGGAGCAACTCTCCGAGTTCCGCATCCATCATGGCGAGGCCGTCGCCATCGGCATCGCGTTGGATGTGATTTACTCCACGCTCGCCGGCCATCTCGACGCCGTCTCTGGCGAACGCATCCTCAAGCTCATCGAGTCGCTTGGCTTTGAAACGTGGAGCGATCAACTCACGCGCAAGAGTTCGGCGGGTAAGCTCAGCGTGTTGCACGGTTTGGAAGAATTCCGCGAACACCTCGGCGGCGCGCTGACGATCACGCTCCTCAAAGCTATCGGACAAGGCTTCGAAGTGCATGCGATGGATGAAGCGAAGGTGTGCGAAGCGATTGAAGTCCTGTCACAGCGCCAGCGAAAGGCTTGAAGTGATGCGCACTCGACGAACCACAAGCGCGTCAGAGTCTGATGGTAGGGACATCGCGCTGCGATATCCCCGTCGCCGAGCGCAGCGTCAGGCGACGGAATCGCGTGCCGAGTTGTTTACATTCCTCGTTGCACCACCTGACGCTTCGCTCGGTGGTGC
>JBEGQI010000043.1:0-5332 GCA_041181065.1 Verrucomicrobiota bacterium
GTCGAGGAATGTGCCGTTGAGTTTGAAAGTAACGCCATCCTCCATCGGCAGCCACTTGAGTGTCACCTGCTGATGCGTGCTCTTGTTTTGCGGAAGGACTATTCCGTCCTGAACATAACCGAGCAAGGCGGGTTTTCCGCGGTGCTTCTGTTGGAAGTCCTCGACCGCGCGGGCCAGTTCACCGTCGAAATACCAGAACGCATTTGTCACCGCGCCTTTGAATTGCCCCACCGGGGCGGCGGGCGCGGACGGATTTTTGCCCGCGGCATAGCGTTCCACCAGCCACCCCGTCCTGGTCACATCAATCGGATTCAACTTCACGGGACCACCGGAATGGCCTTTGGGCAGCCGATACTGCGCGGCCTTTTTGACGTAGAGGGCCAGCAGCTCGATCTTATCGTCCAGCGCGATGAAATGTCCGTCCGCCGGACATCCGAGCGCGCTCAATGGCATCTTCGGGTGCGCGTTTTTGATTGGCATTCCCTGCGACATCCGATCGTCCGCCCATTCATATTCGCCGTGCGAGACGATGCCGGGAACAGAATCGATCGCGTGATCCGGAAAATCAGGCGCGTTGCCGGGGTCGGGCACATACGGCCATTGCCCGCTGAACGAAATGCCGGCGAGGATGCGCTCCGGCTGCCACGCGGCCATATACCACGGCAATGAGGCGGCAGCAGAATGTCCACACGGAACGATGGGAGCATTGGTCAGTTCACCGTAACCGGAAACGGACGCAAGTGATGCCATCATCGCTTCGAACTTTTCGCCCGCGCCTTGATCGAACCGGAAATTGCGGTCGAATGAGGGAGCCACCCAGACTTCGGCGAAGCCGATTTCCGCGAGGGCCGTGCGAAACTTCGGATGCTCGAACACGCCGATCTCCTCCATGTTGTGATGACCGAAAACGACGCCGCGCACCCACTTGCAGTCCGGCGGAATCCACAGGAACGCACGCGGACGTTCATTCGTGGTGACCGGGGGCGGCGGCATGGGAATGGACCACTGCCACTCGACCGCCCGGGCGGAAGGCGCGAGCGCTCCAAGGAGGAGCAACAACCTGGCGCAGGATAGAAAGCGTATCCTCAAATTATTCATGGGAAGTCAATAAACAGGGTTGACCAACCACCTTGTCAGCACAATCCGCAAAACACTCTTGAGGCAATCTCATCAAATCCCAGTTCCTCGGGCGTAGCCTCCGCTCAAGGAACGTAGCGGGTGCGGAAGTAGTCGTTGGTCGGCGCCAGCGAGAGCGGGTTTGTAAAATTGAGAAACCCGTTCGCCGAGGCGGTGTTGGTGATGACCCCAACCCAATTCGTCGCGGGCAGCGCGTGCGTCACGTCGAGCGCGTAGCTTGAACCGGGAATTCCGAGATACGTCAAATAGGCAAATCCCGACTGCGCGGTCGCGGCGATCTGATTGAAGCCCATGGGATCGCTGACGATGACGGTGACCGTGTTTGTGCCCGCCGCCCCGAGGGCGTCGGTCACGACGTAGGCAAAGGTGTTTGTGCCAACGCTGCCCGTGGCGTTATAGGTCACGCTCGTGGCATTAAAGCCTGCCGTGCCGGTTGTCGGCGTGCCGACGGCAGAAACGGTCAGCGCGTCACCGTCCGCATCGGTCGCACTATTTTTACCGGCGATAACCGGCACCGTAATGGAACCGCCCAGCGCACAACCCGCCGTGATGGCGGCGGCGACGGGTGATGCGTTGGTGAAAGTGATGGTGCCACCAACATTGAGATCGCTGAGCTTCCAATGCGCGGAGCCGCCCGGCAGGTTCACGGTGGTGAACGCGCCGCTCAACGTGCCGTCGAACAGGTCGAAGGTGTTGCCGTTCGTGAGCGTGCCGCCGGTGTTCGTGATGACGAGTGTGCCACCGAACACCAACGTGCCGCTGTTGATGACGAGTTTGTCGGCGCTGGCCGGAGCATTGAGTTCCATGACGAGCGTGCCGTTGAGAGTGGGAGCGGTGCTGAACGTGAGTGTGCCGACGGATGCCCCAGGGGAGATGGTGCCATTAATCGTGACCGCACCGGTAACACTTCCACTACCCTTGACGGTCTGCCCCGAGCCAAGCGTGAAGCTGCCGCCGGAAACGTCGAAGGTCGCGCCGCTGGCGATATTTATGGAAGGCGTGCTGGCGATGGAGCCGCTGCCGCTCAGGGAAAGGGTGCCCGCACTGATGGTGGTATTGCCGGAATACGTATTTGCGCCAGTCAGCGTCTGCGTGCCGCTGCCTTCCTTGGTAACGTTCAATGTGCCGGTGCCGTTCTCAATGACACCTGCGAACGACGCGCTCGAAGTTCCCGAAACGCCGCCCCCGACAAACAACGTCGCCGCGCTGGCAGACGAGTTACGCACAAAACCGCCCGAGCCCGCGATAGCCGCTACAGCCTCCGCTTTGCCGTTCAAGTCGAATACGCCGCTGTTCAACGTGAACGACTGACTGTCGTTGACGAGGTCCGAGTTGGCACCACTGAGCTTGAGCGTGCCGCCCGAAATAGTGACGCCGCGGTCGGCGCCGTAGCCGCTCGTGTTGGCGAAGACGACCGTGCCCTGATTGATTTGCCAGGCGGCAAGATTGTTGTGATTCGCACCGCTGGTGGTGACCGTGCCCGTGCCGGTCTTCGTGTAAGTGCGGGTGGCAGCACCGATCAAGCGAGTGAAGGTGATATCGCCGGTGGCATTGAGCGTGAGGTCAGCGTTCACGGTAATGTCGGCGCTGACACCGGCGGCGCCGGCGCTGCTGTTGATGATGGAGTTGCCCGTGTTGTTGTTAGTGATGGTTTCGCCGATGGTGAAGCCGTTGAGGTCGAGCGTGGCGTTGCCCGTCAGGAATGTGCCACTGCTCACGCCGGTGGCTCCAAGCGCGTTCGCGTGACCGATCTTCAGCGTGCCCGCCTCGATGGTTGTCACCCCCGTGAACGTGCTGTTGCCATTCAATGTCATCGTGCCCGTGCCCGCCTTGCGCAACGTGCCGACGCCGGTGGTGACACCGCCGGAATGGAACGTGTCGTAGATCTTGCCATTCACCACCATGCCGCCCGCGCCCGACAGGTTCACGAACAGATTACGGCCCGTCTGGTCGCCGGAGAGGCAGATGCCATCCTGCACGGTCACCTGCCCGGTGCTGGAGACAACGAAGTCGCGATTGCCAGCGTTGTTGATGATGTTCCCGATGGTGAGATTGTTCGCGCCGTTGAACGTGATGTTGTTCGCGTTGATGGCCAACGTGCTGCCCGAAAGATTGCGGTTCCCGCCGGCGGTGTTGAGATTGAGCTGCGCGTTTGCGTATATGCCACGGAAGGCCGCCGTGCCAGCGCTGATGCTGCCGGAGTTGTTATTCCCCAAACAAGTGTCGCTGCCCAGCGTGAGCTGGGTGCCCGCGATATTGTTGCGCAGCATCGCCCGGAAGACATTCACGCCGCCGGTGATCGACGCGGTGGCCTTGCCATCACCGGTGTTGTTGCCGGAGAGAATGATCGTGCCCGCCGTGGTGCTGGGGAACAGCCAGTCGCCGTTGGCGGTGCCGAAGTTGATGTTGCCGCTCAACGTGAGGCTGCCCGCCCCCGCGCCGAACACGATGCTGCGGTCGCCGTTGCCGCCGGACAGATTGATGGGGAAGCTGATCTGCTGCGCGTTGGCGCTGTTCTGCTGGACGATCACCTGCCCTGCCCCAGCGCCGCTGCCCATAGTGATGGCGTTGCCACTCAAGACGAACGAGCCCGCCCCGGAAGCAAACGTGAGCGCCGTGCCGGAGGTGGCCAACGCGGTGATCAAATCATTGTTGTTCGCCAATCCAGTCGTGCCGCCGAAGGTGAGGGTGTCACCGGTCGCGCCGGGTGCGGTGTCCAGGTCCCAGTTGGCTGCGCCCGACCAGTTGCCATTGGGGCTGGCCCCGCCGTCCCAAGTCTTCGCGGCAGCACGCGCGGTTTCAGTAGTAGATGAAAAACCGAGAAGCGTGAGCACTATCGCAAGTGGAGCGCCATTGATGGAAATACGCATGGTGTAATCGTTCGGGTTGTGCGTGGACTGAGCAAATCAAACATCAATTCAGTCCGGAAAAAGCTGTTATTTGGTTTCCAAGTAAAGCAGACCAGCCCCACCCTGTCGTAAGTTCAACCAAACCTGTTCAAGGATACGCCAGCCGGAAGAAGACCGTGCCGTTGACCTGATTGACCGGCAGCGAAAGCTGATTCGTGGAGGACGAGCCAGATACGGTGAACCAGTTCGTGCGCAAGCCCACCGCGGTCGAATTGGTCTGCGTCTCGAGCCGCCAGCCGATGTGGTCCGCAGGCCAAGACAATTGCAGATTGGCACCCGCTACCGTGGCGGTGAGCGGCACGGAATTCGTGGCGACGGATGGCGGCCAGATGCCCGTCACAGAGACGTTGTCATAGACGACCGTGTCGAGCGCGCCGTTGTTGCGCGAGGTGACCGCGAGACCCGCAAGCAAGGTGGTGCTCATCGTGTTGGTGATGGCTCCCAGCGTCGTCCAATTGGTGCCGTCGGCGGAACAGAAGCCGGTAAACACATTACCGACACGGGTAATCTTCTGCCATTGCGGGAAGGCGCCACCGACGCTGGCCGAGCCGGACGTGGTTGAACTGCCGCTGGTGGACGTGCGATAGCAAATGGAGTTCGTGTTGATGCCGTTGAACAGCGTGGTGAAATGCTTAGCACCATTGGCCAGCGACTCGCGAAGCGTCAGGCCCGACTTGTGCAACCCACTGTAATTTGAGCGGCCCGTCAGGCGCGCAACGATACTGCCGTCGCCGCTCAAGCTGGCGTAACAAAGGCCGAACGAATCGGCGTTCGCGAAGCCGCTGATGTCAAGCCCCGCGCCTTGCACCGTGAACGCGCCACCAGCATAGATGGTGTTGCCAGGCGTGGTGGCGTAACCGGCGTCCGCGTAGGTCCACGGTGATGGCAGCGATGGCAGCGTGCTGGCGCCGACCTCGAAGGAGAGTGCACTCGCCCCGATGCTGTTCGACGCAGTGATGACGTAGTAGAAGGTCGATCCCGACGTAAGCCCGGTATCCGCGAAGCTCGGAAAGATCGTGCCTTGGCCGTGCGCAATCGTCACGTAAGGGCCGCCGCTTACAGTTCCACGTTGGATCGAGTAGCTCGTCGCACCTGGAACGGCATTCCAGGTGAGATCAATCCGTAAGTGCGAAGTTGTGTCAGCCACCAAATCCGTCGGCGCGCCCGGAACGCCCGCTGAAGGATACGCCGTCGCGAGTCCGGAGTCCGCCGTTTCACCGACCGCATTCGTGGCGGATACCTTGTAGAAATAGAGCACGCCATTCGCCACGGTCGCGTCGGTGTAA
>JBEGQI010000044.1:0-5457 GCA_041181065.1 Verrucomicrobiota bacterium
GGCATGAGTCGTTGTGGTGGCCGCGCAGGCGGACGCGCCTTTGCTGACAATTCCCAGCATGCGCCCCCCGGCTCCATTTAACGAGAACCATTTCACGGATTCGATCTGGCTGGCAAAACTTCCAACTCGCCTAGCCGCGCCGCTTTCGCCTAAGCTCCGCGCCTGTTTTCCGATGGTTGCAGGTTGAAAGTTGAAGGTTGCAGGTTCTCTGCGACGCACGCGTGACGAAACTTTCAACCTTCAACCTTCAACTTGTAACTTTTAGCAATGACCTCGACCCAGATCCGCCAGTCGTTCCTCGACTTCTTCAAGTCGAAGCAACACACCATCGTCCCGTCGTCCAGCCTCATGCCGGACTCGCCGAACCGGCTGTTCACCAACGCCGGCATGAACCAGTTCGTGCCCATCTTCCTCGGCCAGACCAAGTGCCCTTACACGCCCGGTCGCGCCGCCGACACCCAGAAATGCATCCGCGCTGGCGGCAAGCACAACGACCTCGACGACGTCGGGCTCGACACCTATCACCACACGTTCTTCGAGATGCTCGGCAACTGGTCCTTCGGCGATTACTTCAAGCAAGAGGCCATCAGTTGGGCGTGGGAACTCGTCATTGAAGTCTGGAAATTTCCGCCGCAACGCGTTTACGCGACCATCTATCAACCGGACAAATCCAAGAACGACCCTGCTGATCGCGACGAGGAAGCTTGGGGTTTCTGGGCCGAGAAATTCCGCAGCGTCGGCCTTGATCCCGAGATCCACATCGTCAATGGCGGCAAGAAAGACAACTTCTGGATGATGGGCGAAACCGGCCCGTGCGGTCCGTGCACCGAGATCCATGTGGACCTCCGCCCCGGCCCGGCGCAAACCGACCTCGACGCGCAGAAATCCGGTCGCGCCCTCGTCAACGGCGGCGACGCCCGCTGCATCGAGATCTGGAACAACGTCTTCATCCAATACAACGCCAATCCCGACGGCACGTTCAGCCCGCTCCCCGCGAAACACGTGGACACCGGCATGGGCTTCGAACGCGTCACCAGCATCATTCAGGGCACGAAAAACCTGACCGATTTCCAGAACGCCAAGATCTCCAACTACGAGACCGACGTCTTCCGCCCGCTCTTCGACGCCATCGAAAAACTCAGCGGCAAGAAATACGGCTCGACGCTCCCGAAAGCTGGCAGCACCGGCGACACCGAGCAGGAGAAGATCGACGTCGCTTTCCGCGTCATCGCCGATCATATTCGCACGCTCAGCTTTTCCATCGCCGACGGCATCCAGCCCGGCAACAACGACCGCAACTACGTCCTCCGCCGCATCCTGCGCCGCGCCGTGCGTTACGGCCGCACGCTTGGCTTTAAAGAACCGTTCTTCTACAAACTCGTGGACGTCGTAGCCGAAAACTTCGGCGACATCTTCCCCGAAATCCGCGCCAAGAAGAAACACGTCCAAGACGTCATCCGCATCGAGGAAGAGGCGTTTAACAAGACGTTGGATAAGGGCATCGCCATATTCGAAGTCTCAATCCATCCCCGTGAAACGACCGTAACACATCAAGGCGGCGGATCGTTGACGCATTCAACCCACTTGAATCGCAGCGAACTATTGGTGAAGGTGATTTCCGGATCGCTGGCCTTCGAACTCTACGACACCTTTGGTTTCCCGCTCGACCTCACCGAGTTGATGGCGCGCGAACGCGGCCTCACCGTGGACAAAGAAGGCTTCGAGAAGTTGATGGAAGAACAGCGCGCCCGTGCCCGCGCCGCGCAGAAGAAAGAAGTCATTTCGCTTTCGGAAATCCAAACCACCACGCCCACCAAGTTCATCGGCTACGATAATTTGTCCGTGGACGCCAAAGTGGTCGAAGTCGTTTCGATGAAGGACAAGACCGCCGTCATCCTCGACACCAGCGCCTGCTACGCCGAGATGGGCGGCCAAGTCGGCGACACCGGCGAACTCACTGGCAGCGGCCAGCTCTGGCGCGTCGCTAACACGCAAAAGTCCGGCAATACGTTTCTGCACTTCCTTGAAACTGAAAACTTGAAACTTGAAACTCCGCCGGTCGTCGGCAGTCAGGTTTCTCTTTCGGTCAACGCCGACCGGCGGAACGCCATCCAACGTCACCATACCGTCACGCACTTGCTGCACTGGGCGATTCACGAAGTCGCCAGCAAGGAAGCGTCGCAGAAAGGTTCATTCGTCGGCCCGGACAAGTTGACCTTCGACTTCAACAGCGCCGCGCTCACGCCGCAACAATTGACGGATATCGAGAAGTTGGTGAACGAACGCATCCTCGAAAATGCCGGCGTCTCGTGGACGGAAGTCCCGCACGCCGACGTGAAGAACCGCAAGGACGTGATGCAATTCTTCGGCGACAAATACGGCGACACCGTCCGCGTCGTCCAAATCGGCGGCGGAGCAGGGAAGCTGGATGGCTATTCCATGGAACTCTGCGGCGGCACGCACACGCGCGCCACCGGCGAGATCGGTTTGTTCCGCATCGTCGGCGAAGCCGCCGTGGCCGCTGGCGTTCGCCGTATCGAAGCCGTGGCTGGGTTGACCGCGTTTGATTCCATGCGCCTCGACCGGGAGTTGATCAAGTCTGTCGCGAGCAAGGTCAGTTCACCGATCCACGAGCTCGACAAAAAAATTGAGAGCCTGCTTGCCCAGCAAAAAGAATTGGAAAAGCAACTCAAAGCCGCCCAGCAGAAAGAGGCGGCGGGCAATGCGAAGTCGTTGCTCACGAAAACTGAAACGATCAACGGCACGCCGGCGATCATCGCCCGCGTGGATGGCGACGGCGACACGCTCCAAACCATCGCCGATGCATTGAAGTCGCACTTCAAAGGCGTGATTGTCCTGGGCGGCGCAGCGAATAATGCCGTCGCCTTAGTCGCATCCGTGTCACCCGAATTCACGGCGAAAGTTCAAGCCGGCAAAATCATCCAGACCATCGCGCCCATCGTCGGCGGCAAAGGCGGCGGTAAACCCGACAACGCCCGCGGCGGCGGCAAAGACGCCAGCAAGCTCGACGAAGCGCTCGCAAAGGCGAAGAGTTTGTTGGGATGAGCGAAGCCAAATCGCTTTACGAGCGGCTTGGTGGGCACGAGGGAATCCTCAAGCTCATCAAGCCGTTCTACATCGACGTGCGGCAGCACGCGGTGCTGGGGCCGGTTTTCAACTCGCACATCACCGACTGGCCCGCGCACCTCGACAAAATCACGGAGTTCTGGGCGTTGCAAACGGGTGGTGAGTCAAAGTATCGCGGCGGCTTCGCGGGAGCGCACCTTCGGCTGGGACTCGAGCTTGAGCATTTTCAACATTGGCTGGGCTTGTGGGAGTTCAATGCCAAGCGCCAGTTGGCGGACCAAGAAGCTGACGAGATGATTGCGCTCGCCCACGAATTTGGCCGGAGATTATTCGCGGTCACCCAAGGCCGCCGAGGTTGAGCATCAAGGCAAACAAAAGGCACCTCGCTTGGGACGAGGTGCCTTTGTCTTGAGAGCAGTTGCTTACTTCAACGAGCGCACGAAGCGATCCAAACGGTCGAGACCCTTCTCGATGTTGGCGAGGCTGGTGGCGTAGCTGATGCGGAGATAATCATCGGCGCCGAAGGCGATGCCCGGGACGGCGGCGACTTTTTCCTGTTCGAGCAGCTTGGCGCAGAAGTCCGCGGACTTGAGGCCGAGCTTTGAGATGTTCGGGAAGAGGTAAAACGCGCCTTTGGCATTCACGCAGGAGATGCCGGGGATGCTGTTCAGCTTCTGCCACGCGAATGTGCGGCGCTTGGAATATTCCGCGAGCCACTTGGGCAAATGTTCTTGTGAGCCAGTCAGCGCAGCGACACCGCCCTTTTGCGCGAAGCTGGTCGGATTGCTGGTGCTGTGGCTTTGCACGGCGTCGATGGCCTTCGCGATGGGCTCGGGCGCAGCGAGGAAGCCGAGGCGCCAACCGGTCATGCTCCACGCCTTGGCCAGGCCGTGAACGATGATGGTGTGTTCGTAATGTTCCTGGCTGAAGCTGGCGACGGACTTGTGAACGGTGCCATCATAGACGAGGTGTTCGTAGATTTCGTCGCTCATGATGAGCACCCCCTTCTCGACGCAGATGTCGCCCAGCGCCTTGATTTCGTCCGGTGTGTAAACGGAGCCGGTCGGGTTGCTGGGGGAATTCAGGATGAACAGGCGTGTGCGCGGTGTGATGGCGTCGCGAAGCTGCTGCGGCGTGACTTTGAACTCGGTCTTGTCGGTGGTGGTGAGGATGACCGGCGTGGCGCCCGCGAGCTTCACCATTTCGGGATAGCTCAGCCAGTAGGGCGCCGGGATGATGACCTCGTCACCTTCTTCGCAGGTTGCGAGCACGACGTTGTAGCACGAATGTTTGCCGCCGCAGGAGACGATGACTTGCGAGGGTTTGTAGGTGAGCCCGTTGTCCTTCTTGAACTTGTCGGCAATGGCCTGGCGCAGTTCGGGGATGCCGCTGCTGGGCGTGTATTTGGTGAAGCCGGCCGCAATGGCCTGCGTGCAGGCGTCTTTGATGTGTTGGGGGGTGTCGAAGTCGGGTTCACCCGCGCCGAAGCCGACGACGTCGTGGCCCTCGGCCTTCATCTGTTTTGCCTTCGAGTCGATGGCAAGGGTCAACGACGGTGAGAGTGACGCGGCGCGTTTGGAGATTTTGTAGTTCATCTTCGGGGCGCGAAAAATAGCAACGGGGCGTTTTGGTTCAAGCGATTTGGCGTTGGAACATGAGTGGAATCCCGGGCGCGAATGAAATCAATTAACCGCCTCCATCGAACACGCTGATTGAGTTTTGGGCGTTCGTCCCGCAATGTCACGGCATGCATTCGAACGAAGATGAAATGGATGAGTTGATGACATGCCGGCTGGATCATGCGCGCAAAGCGGTGGAACCGTGCACCATCGTCATCTTCGGCGCGAGCGGCGATCTCACGGTCCGCAAGCTCATCCCTGCGCTCTATCACCTGTTCAAGGACAAGCAGATGCCGCCCGAGTTCCGCATCGTCGGTTTCGCACGGCGCGAGAAGACGGACGAGTCGTGGCGCACCGAGTTGCGCGAGGGGTTGAATCAGTTCTCGCGCAGCAAGCCGGTGGATGACGCCGTCTGGTCGGCTTTTGCGGAGAAGATCCATTATTGCCGGGGCGACATCAGCGAGCCGCAGGATTACGCGAAGCTGGCTGAGTTGGTGGGCACCTTTCCGTCGCCGGCGTTGCGGCAAAATCTGTTGTTCTATCTCGCGACGTCGCCCACGCAGTTCAGCACCGTGGCGGAGCAGTTGCACATCACTCGCCTGTTGCATCGCGGCGGGGCGTCGGGCTGGCAACGGCTCGTGGTCGAGAAGCCGTTCGGGCAAGACTTGGCCTCCGCGAAGGAGTTGAACCACGAACTCACCCGGTTCGCACACGAACAACAGGTATTCCGCATCGATCATTATCTCGGCAA
>JBEGQI010000045.1:0-4444 GCA_041181065.1 Verrucomicrobiota bacterium
TCCATCATCTGAAACAATTGCTTACCGCCGGCAAGATCAGCGAATCGCAAATCACCGCGGCAGCAAGGCGAATACTGGAAATCAAATTCCGACTCGGCCTTTTCGAAAATCCTTATCGTCACTGCGATGCGCAACGCGAAGCCAAGGCGCTTTACGCCAGGGAGCACCTTGCCATTGCGCAGCGCGTCGCCACCGAGTCGCTGGTGCTACTTAAGAACCACGCGCAAACCCTGCCCCTCAAGCCAGGGAGGAAAATTGCTGTCATCGGGTCGCTGGCGGATTCACAACGCGATTTGCTTGGCTCGTGGAAAGGCGAAGGCGACTGGAATTTCATCGAAACGGTGCTAGGCGGCATCAGGCGCAACAACACCAACGGCACTGTGACTTTTTCCCCTGGCTGCGAAATTGCGACGACAAACCGTGCGGGCTTTGCCGAAGCAGTCACCGCGGCACAACGAGCGGATATCGTCGTGCTGGTGCTGGGTGAGGCATGGAACATGAGCGGCGAAGCCAAATGCCGGACGAGCCTGAATCTTCCCGGCGTGCAAACGGCACTGCTACGCGCAATCAAGGAAGCAGGCAAACCGGTGGTGGTGGTGCTAATGAATGGTCGCCCACTTGCCTTGGAAGAGGAGTCCGAACTCGCCGATGCATTGCTGGAAGCGTGGTTCCCCGGCACGGAAGGCGGCAAGGCAGTGGCGGACACGCTGTTCGGCAAAGCGAATCCGTCGGGGAAATTGCCTGCAACCTTTCCCCGCAATCTGGGTCAAGTGCCCATCTTCTACGCCGCGAAAAACACTGGTCGCCCCATTGATCCGTCCAACCCGAATGCGGAATACAAATCATCCTACCTCGACAGTCCGAACGACCCGCTATACCCGTTTGGTTTCGGCCTCAGTTATACGAAATTCGGGTATTCCGATGTGCAGCTTAGCCACCACGCTCTGCAAGCTGGCGGCAAACTCACGGCGAGCGTGACAGTGACAAACACCGGCCCACTTACCGGGCAGGAAGTTGTGCAGCTATACCTCCACGATGTGGTTGGCAGCGTCACACGACCGCTGCGGGAGTTGAAAGCATTTCAGAAAATCGAACTTGGGCCGGGCGAGAGCCGCGTCATTTCCTTCACCATCACCGAAGAAGAACTCACCTTCCTACGCGGCGACATGACTTGGGGAACAGAACCGGGTGATTTTAAAGTTTTCATCGGCCCGAACAGTCGGGACACACGCACCGCAGGGTTCAAACTGCTTTCGCGATGAAGCGGCGCATTGCTTAGCCGAGGTAGCCGTGCTGCTTCAGGAAAACTTCAAGTTGGCTGCTATCGAAATCACCCAGCACATGGCCATCCACCTCAATCACGGGCACAAGCGGCTGGCCACTGATTTCAATCGCCCGCTGCTTCGCAGTGGAATCTTTGCCGGTGTCACGAACCTCGTAATTCCACCGGCGCTCCTCCAGCCAGGCTTTAGCGTCCTGACACCAACCACAGATGGGCCGACTGTAGAGGATGATTTGTTTCGGCTGCTTGAGAATCTTGATACTTGAGTCCATTTCGACAACGTAATCTGGCCAACATTCTCCCACCGACTCAAAGTGGATTCAAGGCCACAACAACCACCGAATGACCTCTCATCTGAGGTGGACAAAAATGTGGGGGCCAATCAGTTTCAACCTGTCAATTCGTGGAGTGCAGCTGGCGAATAGGGCGGACTATTCGTTGATGCCGCCGTGGGGGACTGGGTCGTGCGCGAGAATCTGCTTGAGAACATGGGTGACAGTGGCGGCACGCTCGTTTGTTCTGCTGAGAGATTGGGATTTTCCCTGCGTGAGCAACCGCGGTGTCTTGAAAGGAGGAAGAGAAAGTAACGGTTCTTGTGATGACAACTTTGGGAAAAGGGATGTAGCACTCATAGGACGACGAGTATCATGGGAATTCCACTCGTCCGTCTATGGGGTGAAAGCCCCATTTCGCACCGAATGGCGTTACGGGACGATGGCGCCAAGTTGGAGCACGCAGACGGCGATTGCGGCGCACGTATTAAGCCAGGGGACGGGTGGGAAGAGAACGGCTTGCAAGAGGATTTCCTGCAAGCCGTTCTTCTTTGGGCGAACGACGCAGCAAGATGGATGGATGAGGCAAGAAGAAGGGCTGGCGCGGGCGCTTCAACCAACTTACCGACTAACCAACAAACTCGAACGGTCTCACGGGCGCTGTCCCGTCTAGGGACCGTCACCACAGACTTACGTCCACACCAGCCAATGCAACCATCGTCCCAATCTGGCAGATGTCAACAGCCCCAGCCGACGACGAGCGATTCCAGCGGCCACCAGCTTTGGCACTTCGGCGGTGGCGGTGATTTCAAGGGGCAGAAAGCGGCTTGCAGAAAAGATTCTGAAGGCCGGTTCTGGTTTGGCTGATGTAATTGCGGGCAATTTGGGAGCCTAGCGGGAGGATGCCCGAGGGGTTTATGGGCCCATGCGACCAAGGGTGGGGATGAACCAGGCTAGTTACTTGCCCAAGTATTTTGAGGGATTGCGAAACGGTCTAGCCATTCGGCTTCGCCTAACCTCAAAATCATCGGGGGTCTTTGCGGCCAAAGGGCGCGAGCGATGGACAAGGCGAGCCGACAGCCGATCCGCCATCTCCTTCGAAGCGGGATAGCACCAGCGCTTCGAGCGTTGACAGATGAATCCGACGCGGTGGGAGTGACTGCTTGATCGTTCTCATGAGGCGAAGGTTGCTTAGGTGTGGTCGGACAGCAGCTAGACCCGGCGCCCGACTTGGGTGCCCATCCAACGGCTGGAACAGGCGCTGAGTTGGAGTTGGCTGCGACCACGCATGACGCGCCGGAGTTGTTCAGCAACAATTTGGTGTTCCAAATTGCGGGTGGCCTTGAGCAGTGCGGCTTCCACCGTGTTATCCCAGGCTGCAGAATGCAACGCCGTGCCGTGCAACAAAGCGACAGCCTTGCGTGTGTGGCGGGTGGCGTTGGCGGCGGCTCGGGGGCCCGGAACCTCAAGCCGGATTTGCACCCGAAAGGCCGGCTTATCCTCGCGCTGGTGCTCGATCACCACTTCCGCAGAGGTGATGGGCGTCAGACTCTGGAGATGCTTCAGTTGCGCTGCCACTGGGCGGGTCCAAGCGGTTTGGGCATTGAGCTTGCGGTATGAAATGGTGGTTTTCATAGGCGTCAGGAAATCTTTACCTCCACATGCTGCGGCTTGGCCTTCTCGTCCTTGATCAAATGGACCGTCAGCACACCATCCTTAAAATGGGCGGTGACCTTGGCTGGATTGGCGTCATCCGGCAGGGCGAAGCTGCGGCCGAAAGTGCCATAGGCACGCTCGACGCGGTGATACTTGCGGCTCTTCTCCACTTGCTCGAACTTGCGTTCGCCCATGATGGTCAGCGTGCCGCCCTCAGCGGTAACGCGAACATCCTCTTTGTTCACTTCCGGCAACTCGGCTTGGATCCGATATTCTTTGTCATCCTCGCTTATGTCCACGAGCGGGGACCATTCCGTGACGGCCAGCGGTTCCTCCTGCCCCTCTGGCCAGTGGCTGGCGGAGCGGGACAAAAAGCTGTCCAAGCCGTGGCGGAAGGCTTCCATCTCTTTCAACTGGTTCCAATGTTTAAGCGTATTCATGTGTGTATTCCTTGGGAGCGGATGGCGTGATAAATCGTTGCCGCGGTCCACCAATGGTCCCGCCGGCACCGGGGCAAACTGATTCCCGGGTTGGGCGGCGAGCACACCGCAGCGAAAGCAGTTTCCGCTGTGAACGGGCTGTTGATTGGCTTTGTTGTCATATCGTGGCAGGCCTGACCCAATTGCAGGATCAGCCTATCCCCGCCAAGGGATACTTGCCATGGGGTGTAACCCTACTGGCCAACGGCGCAGCGGAATCATTCTCCGGCGGGCCGTCGCCTGGCGGAATGCCCTTTCTGTTTCCTCATGGCCACATGCGGAGCCGCGACCGATTCTGGCCAATCCCAGCCAATCTTCTCCTCAATCAGTTCGCGCAAGGCGATGTCCGCGACGCCCAAATGTTCGGCGTTGGCCACTAGAGGACGACTGATGCCGCCACTGGCGGCATTGAGCAGACGCACCCGGCGGGAGACCAAGTTGACGAGCAGATTGGCATTGCCCACTCTCGCCAGTGCTTGCTGAAGGAGGTCAAGGTTCATGATAAGATGGAGGTAGGTCCAGCAAGTTCTGAGACGCGTTGTGAACGGCTGTTGCGGTAAGGAGGGGGCAGGCACAGATACGTCGAATTGCAGTCAGGCTTTGCCGAGGCATCTTGCAGCCGGCGCAAGGCCAGCCCGGAGCAAGAGTTAGAGGCGGCAGCCATCGCGAAGGCGAACGGATACATAGCGGCCAATCCTTTCAAACGGGCGTCAAGTATTCTGCGTTGCGGAACAGGGTTGTTCATCAGGCTGGCA
>JBEGQI010000046.1:0-4469 GCA_041181065.1 Verrucomicrobiota bacterium
GTCCGCCGTGCGCACGGCGGTGATGTCCGGAATGCGCGTGCCCTTTTGGTTTTCGGCGAAGTATTCGTAGAACCAGCTTTGCCGGCAGGATTCAGGCTTGCCCGTCAGCAAAGGCCGCCAGCTCTGGCCCTGCATTTCCTTGGGCGCGGGCACGCCGGCAAAGTCCAGCACGGTTTGCGCGAGGTCGAGGTTGAGAACCATTTTGTCCACGAGCTTCCCGCGCGCCGCCGCGCCCAGCGCCGGGTAGCGCACTAAAAACGGCACGCGGATGCTTTCCTCGTAAGCGCTGCGCTTGTCGCCGGTGGCGTGCGCACCGAGATAGAATCCGTTGTCCGAGGTGAAGACGACAATCGTATTGGAGGCGACGCGGGCCGTGTCCAGCGCGTCGAGCAAACGCCCGACGCAATCATCCACCGCCGCGACGCAGCGAAAATAATCGAGATTGATGTGAACTTTCGCTTCCATCGGGTTGCCCGCTTTCCCTGTCTGCTTTTCACCACCGTAAGGCGGAGGCGTGTTCAAGTTCGGAATCGAACGTGCCAATTCGCCTTGATAGAGATCCTTGGTTCGCGCCGGCGGCTGCCAGGGCTGGTGCGGGGTCTTGAATCCAAGCATCATGAACCACGGCTTCTTCGACGCCTGTTGTTTTTGGATGAACTGGATGGCGTAATCCGTCGCCACATCATCCACCCAGCCCTTGGTCGGCGTGTCCTGCCCATTCACAATAAACGGGCAGTCCGCATACCGTCCATGCCCGACGTAGGTGGCATGATAATCAAACCCGGGGCGCACACGCTGGCCGTCCATGTGCCACTTGCCGATGTAGGCCGTGGTATAGCCCGTATCGCGCAGCAAGGTGGCACATGTCACGTTGTTCGTGGGGAACGCGCGGAAGTTGGAGGCGATGCCATTCTCGTGATTGTAGCGTCCGGTGAGATTTACAGCGCGGCTCGGCGAGCAGAGCGAATTCACCACAAACGCGTTCCGAAACCGCACGCCCTCGGCGGCGATCCGGTCCATGTTCGGCGTTTTCAGCCAGGGAAAACGCCCGCGTTCACCCAATTCGTTTTGCACCACCGAGAGTGCTTCATACGATTGGTCATCGGTGTATATGAAAAGGATGTTGGGACGGGGCACGCCACCCTCGGCCCCAGTAAGCCGCGATTGCGTGGCGACTAACAGCGCGAAACCGAGAAGCAATGCGGATAACGATTTCATTGCAAAGCCGGAGTTCATTTCTGGGATTGGCTCCGATACATCGCGACCAGTGCTGCCCCAATCGCTTGAGAAAGCTCGCCCAGTTCGGCCGGAACGATCTTCACTGTGCCGCGCTGTGGCGACCACAGATAGGGGATGGCTGTCTCACGGATGATTTGCATGTAACGGTCGCGAAATTCCGGCGTGGTGGCCTCATGATCCATCAACCCGCCCCCGATAACCACGAAGGCGGCGTCCAGGGTCATGATGAGATTGGCCACCATCAAGCCCATGACGCGCGCTTGGAAATCGAAGATTTCCAAAGCGAGCGAATCTCCCCTTTGGGCACGGCTTCGCAGAGAGAGGACTTTTTCTCGGATGGGCGCAGCGGAGGTGGCGAGTTCGTGATTGGGATGGCTCTTGATCTTTTCAGCCAGAAGCTGGGGCAAACCTGAAATGGTGGTGTAAGCCTCGTAACACCCCCAGTTGCGGCCGCAGCCACATGAAAATGGTCTACCGGTGAAGCCAAGCATATGAACGGGCGCGGACGCATGGCCGGTTTCAAGGCCGGCGAGAGTGTCGCCCTCGAGTGGCAGCCCATCCGCACCGATGTAAGCACACCCTAGTCCGGATCCGGGCATGAGCATCATGACGGTGGCTTTGGTGTTCGCGCGGGCCAGGCGGGCTTCAGCCACGCCGCCATAGTTGCCATCATTTCCGACGACAAGTGGCAAAGGGCGGCCAGCTTGCTTTTCCAACGCCGCCTTGTAATCAGAATAAACATCCCAGCCAGAGAAACTCGCAGGCAGATTCGGGGTCCTGCTAAAAACGCCGTAGCGTTCGTAAGGTCCGGGAATCGCCAGCCCGACTCCGGCAATCTGCGACCATTGCAACTGGTTCTGGGCCAGAAATTCGCCGACCCCGGCGATCCATGAAGCAATGACCGCCTCTCGCCCTTTCTCTGAACTGGTGGAACGCTGCAACACCTTTTTTGAAACAGGCTCGCCATTTTCCCAAACCGCGCACAGCTTGGTCGTCGTCGCGCCGCTATCCGTGCCGATAAATATTTTTCTGCTCATTTTTTACGTGCGGTTTGATTCCCACAGGGTCAATTCTCCGCTCTGCCAACGCGGTGCCCCTTGGCGCCGTAGAAGGCCACATAGGCGTAAGCAATCACCGGCACGATGAACGAGATTTGGAGATTCTTGGTCACGTCTGCGATCCAGCCTTGCAGTGGCGGCAGAATCGCGCCGCCGAGAATCGCCATCACCAGCAACGAAGAAACCTGGCTCTTGTAGATGCCCGTGCCTTCCAGGGCCAGCGAGAAGGTGTTGGACCATCCTACCGAGGTGAACAGCCCGACTGCCACCACGCACCACATCGCCACCTTGCCCCCGACCAGAATCGCCGTCAGCAGCAGCGCCACCACGGTCAACGAAAAGATGACTAGCGTGCGAGCCGCTTGGGCTCTGCCGAATTGGAACAACAGCCAGCACAGACCGATGAACGGCAGGTAGAGCTTGAACACGGCCCAGTTATCCACGATCCGATCGCGCCACAGCGCAAAAACCGACTCGCTACTCTCGCCGTGCAACGCATCCAATGGAGCGCTCTTCGCGACCCACAGCAGCAAATACGCGAGCAACGGAATAATCACGAGCGCCACTTGTTTGTTGGTTTTTTTCATTTCGCTCAACTCCACCGCGCCCATGAACCGACCGATCATGAGGCCGCCCCAGTAGATGGCAACGTATCTACTGGCATCTACTTCGGACAAACCGGCCACGCTCGGTTGCCCGAGGAAATTAATGATGGCGCTGCCAACCGACACTTCGCCGCCCACATACATGAAGATCGCGATCACGCCGAGAACCACGTGCGGAAATTTCAACGCGCCCGCCCCCGACTCGACATGTCCCTCGCCGACATGCGGCAGGTGAATGAAGTAGAACACCACGGCCAGCAGGACGAAGATGACGCAAAACGCGAGGTAGGGCATCTTCACCGACTCGGCGCCGTGCGCGCCGCTCTTGGCGAAATACTGGAAAATCAGATAACCGCCGATCAGCGGCCCGATGGTAGTGCCGATGGAATTGAAGCCCTGTGCCAGATTCAACCGGCTCGAGGCGGTCTTTTCCGGCCCGAGAATCGTGACGTAGGGATTGGCGGCGATTTGCAACATCGCAAATCCCAGACCCACTATGAACAACGCAGCGAGAAACATTGGATAGGAGGCCGCGCCTGCCGCCGGCCAGAACAGCGCACTGCCCGTGGCTGAGATGAGCAGGCCGATTACCACTCCGTTCTTGTAACCGATCTTGGCAATGGGATCACCGGTCGTTGCGGAGATGATGAAATAGAGCAGCGAGCCGACGAAGTAGGCGCCGAAGAAGGCGAACTGCACCAGCATCGCCTGAAAGTAGTTTAGCGTGAACGCCTCCTTAAAGCGGGGAATCAGGATGTCGTTGAACACGGTCATGAAACCCCAGAGGAAGAACAGGGTTGTCATGATGGCAAAGGGGCCGCGGAAGCTCCCGCCATTGCTGGTGGTGCCGGTGGTGCTAGAGGTGGTAATGGAGGCCATGCTTGGTTCTAGTTGATCATTGAGATCCTGATTTTCGATTGGCGGACTTCATTCGTGGGCTCGTCCCCCCGACGCAATCAGCCGCTGACTAGGAAATCAACGCAAGCCTACTCGGCACCTCGGGCCATGCCTACTCCCCCAAAGGTGGGAGACTCAACAGAGAGTTGCTGCCTGAACTTTTCGAACGAGCACTGGGCAAATCGGCGAAGGAACCTGCGGCTGCGACGGGGTGCTACCTCTGACCAAACTTTGCCACCGCCTCGAGCCGGTTACGCACATGCAGTTTCTTGCAGATGCTCTTCACGTAAGTTTTCACCGTTTCCATGCCGATGCCCATCTGGTCGGCAATCTCTTTGTAAACATAGCCACCGGCCAGAAGATCCAACACCTGTCGCTCTCGCGGCGCGAGTTTGTCGGCATCGCTTGACTCGGCGCCGACATCCCGGAACTGCCGCACCACTTTCCGGGCAATGTGGCTGGACATGGGAGACCCCCCTTTATAGACGTCGTCAATCGCCTCCAGAAGAGTTTCCGTCGGGCTGGATTTGACGAGATAACCATCTGCTCCCGCCTGAAGCGCCCGGAAAATGCGATCACTGTCCTCGTAGATGGTGAGCATGATCACATGGGCATCAGGCATGCCTTTGCGGAGATGAGCGACACATTCGATTCCAGACATGCCCGGCAG
>JBEGQI010000047.1:0-5219 GCA_041181065.1 Verrucomicrobiota bacterium
TGAGCCTGACGAGCTACCGGGCTGCTCCACCCCGCGTTCCGAGACGCAGAGATTATCAGAATTTTTTCCGCTGGCGCAAGCCGCAACTTGGTCAAATCGCATTTCAGTGCAACGTCGCACGGAATTCCCGAACTGCATTCAACCCGAACTGGAACGCAACCGCCGCCAGCAGCAGCCCCATGATGCGATTACCAATGCGCAGTGCGATTGGACTGAGCCAGGCCGCACCGCGTGCTGAAATCCGCAGGACTACATACGTCGCCACCCCCACCACCACAATGCTGCCGCAAAGGATGAGATTGTGCGTGATGCTCGTTCCAGCCTGACCTTGAAACAGGATCGCGGTCGTGATGGCACCCGGACCCGCGAGCATAGGAATCGCGAGCGGGGTCACGGCGATATCGGTCTTTTCCAACCCGGCAGTCGCTTCCTCGCTGGTCTCATGCACGCGTGACCGCTGGGCGCGCAACATATCGAGCGCGATCATCAGCAAAACGACACTCGCAGCGAGTTGAAAAGCCGGCATCGTGATGCCAAGGACTTTGAAGATCCAGCGCCCCGCGAACGCGAAGAGCAGCAACACTCCCGTCGCAGTCAGCGCCGCCATGCGGGCCATCTTGACGCGCTGCGCCGGAGCATCGTTTGGCGTCATCGCAAGAAACGTCGGCACAACCGCGAACGGGTCCACAATGGCGAAGAGCGAACTGACGGTCAGCAGCGCGAAGTTGACGTAATCGTTCATACCGAGCAGGGCGCCATGATTGCCTCGGACATCCCGTGAACGATTTTCTTGTCCGCCGGCACGATGGTCGCCAACACACCGCCGAGGGTAGCACGAACCCCTTCGTTCTCGCCAGCCACGAAGTAATAAGGACACAAGCGCGCCCGGCCCTTCATCGGAACCACTCTCTGCTCTTCAAAATCAAACCAAGCCGTCTCCCGGCTCGTCGGCTTGTGGAACCGCTGCAACACATGCGGCGAACTCGTCGCGCTGGCAATCGCCTGATCCACCGCCGCGCTCCAATCCGCCTGCGACAGGTCGCTGCCGAGGAACACGCCGCGTGCGCCCCAGGCATTGGGCGAGAAGCCGGAGACTTTCAGGATCAATTCACGTTCGCGCTGCGAGAGCTGCTTGAGTTGATTCCAATCCGTCAGGTCCAGTCCGGGAAAAGCGCCTTGCGCGGGCAACGGCGTCGGGTCGAGCAGCCAAGTGTAGGGCACATGCTGCTTCAAACGCTGAAAGAAACCTTCGCCCAATTCCTGCCGCCAAAACCCAGCCAGATTCCGGTTCCACAGCAGCGCGAACAACATCTTCTCCTCAAACACCGGCTTCGGCGGCGGTGTCAGGCGCAGCCACTTGGCCGCCGCCAGATCGAAGATACGCGCGGCGTTGGGCACATTCGCCAAGTCGAACAACTCGAAGAACCGGTAAACCGCGCTGCCACTGGGAAAATCTGTGAAGGCTGCATCGTGCACGGAAAAGCGCGCGCCCAGTTGCGCCGCCAGCCATTCCATCTCCGGCCGATACGACGCGGCCTCCTCAGACACGACGATGTGCACGTGATGCGCCTCGCCGAAAATACTCGCGAAGCCATCCAACATCCCGCGTTCGCCGCCGAGGACGTTGTCAGTAGATGGCTGAGGGTTGATGCCCGAGTAAGTCTGATTCAGCCACGCGGTCAAACCAATGCCGCCGGGAACGGAATCCAGTTCGGTGATCACGAAGCCATCGTCTGTGAGCAAAATGTCCGGCCGGATGACGCGAGGTGTGTCTTGCTTGAAGGCCGTGTGCCGCTGGAGTGCGATCAATTCATCCGGCTTGCCGACCTCCAGCCAGCGCGCCACCCACTCCGGCTGCTTGCCCTCGACACTCCGGCGATAAAGCAAATTCACCGCGCGATAGAACTGCAAGAGCACGCGCCCCAGCGAATCCAATTCTTGCGCCAGCTTTGCTCCCAATGGAAATGGCGCCGGCGAAACGCGCCACGATTGACCCGCGAACAATCCCGCCGCCGGCATCGCCTCACGGATCTGCGCCGCTTGCCTTGCCACCGTCTCTTCAGTTGAACCGACTTGCACAGGCGCTACTGTGCGGGCAGTTGGTTGCCGACACAAGTGCCACCGATTACCGCCCGACCGAATCCATAATTTACGAGTGCGACAATCACCCTTACGCTGGGCTCATGGGTCTGGCTGAAAACCTTGAAGCAATCAACGCGCGCATCGCGGCCGCGTGTGAACGCGCGCAGCGGGCGCCTGCGAGCGTCACTTTGATGGCGGTGACGAAGACGCATCCGCCGGAAACGGTGCAAGCCGCCGCGGATTTGGGAATCACGTTCCTCGGGGAGAACAAGGTGCAGGAAGCGAAAGCGAAGATCCCGCAGTGCTCGGGTAAATTGCGCTGGCATTTCATCGGCCACCTCCAGTCCAACAAAGCCCGCGACGCCGTCGAACTCTTCGAGATGATCCAGAGCGTGGACAGCCTGGCGCTGGCGCAGGAGTTGAACAAGCGATGCGAACAGGCCGGCAAACGCATGCCCATCCTGCTGGAAGTAAATCTCGCGGCGGAGGCGAGCAAGTTCGGTTACAACCCGGAACGAGTGCTGGCGGAACTCAAAGACTTGAACGCGCTGCCGCGCCTGGAAATCCACGGGCTGATGACCGTGCCCCCGTTCAAGCCGGTGGCCGAGCAGGTGCGCCCCTATTTCCAACACGCCGCCGAACTGAAACGGCGCTGCGAAGATTTGCTCGGCGCTCCCCTGCCCCAGCTCAGCATGGGCATGAGCGGCGACTTTGAAGTGGCCATCGAGGAAGGCGCCACGATTGTTCGCATCGGCACGGCGTTGTTTGGCGAGCGTGCGAAGAAGTCGGCTGCAATGTAACGCAAACCGAAGACGTGAAGCGCCGTGGACTGCGGTGGCAAGCACAGCGCGACACCGCTTTCGAGCGGGCGAAAGACTCCCGAAAATTCGTTCAACCTCCGCGCGTGCGAAAGCGCCGTCGCCGCTTCGCTCTGCCGGCGCAGTCCAAAAAAGCAGCGTGGCGATTCGCTCCTGCCGCAGTCCAAATGGAACAGCGGCCTTCGTTGCCGAAGGCCGCTGTCCTCTCACCCAAGGACCAAGGATATTTTTTGTTTTTTAGTTCAGGTTATTTCGGTGTGGTCGGTGGTGTCGGTGGATTGGTTGGATTGTTCGGGTCATCTCCGTTGCCGGAGCCGCCGCCCGGGTTCACGATCACCCGCGCGACTTGATACGCGGCATAGAAATCCGCGTTGCTGGTTTGGAAGCGCGGCATGAGCCGGTCCAATTGCCGTTCCAATACGCGGTCGCCTGCTTCGAGCCGTTCGGGGATGTGGTCCGTGGCTCCCTTGGTCAGGGCCTTGGCTTCGCGCGGCTTGGTGAGCAGTGCGTTGAAGGCTTTGATCTTCAGGCTCAGGTCATCCAGGTCCGCCTGCGTCAGCGTCTTCTCGACGATGAGTGCGGCGAGGTTGGCGAGGCCGGCGTCGTAGATGGCCTTGCAGTGCGTGACGCATTCCTGCTCGGGCCGGTGCATGAGGTCGGGCGCGGTGAAGTCCACGGTGTTGAACAGCTCGTGGTTGTTCTGCCGGTCCGCCCAAGCACCGATGGCCCCGGCGACGATGATGGCGGAGTCGCACATGGCTTTTCGGGCGATGCGTTTGTTTTCGGTGATGCCGGTGGTGATGCCGGCTTGTTTCAGTTCTTCCGCATTGACGGCGTCAATGGCGGCGGAGAGGTCGTTGCGACCGTTGAGAAAGGCCGGGATGGCCTGCCAGAGGGCTTTGAATTTGTCGAGAACCCCCAACACGGCAATGAGCATCTTGAGATGCGCTTGTTGCTTTATACTCATGATTTATTCCTCAGCTGTTTTTTCCTTGTTGTCCCTTGGTGGACGGTCACGGTGTAACAACTAGGCCGGGCGGAAGTCAAGGCGTGCCAAAACCCCAATGAAAGCACCGTTTTTGATGTTTCCATGACCGCCGGGAGACCTTCGATGCCCGCCGGGACATCGCCGATGGTCAAAACGAGACAGTTCATGACCGTCGGGAGGTTTCCAAGGGTCGCCGGGAGACTTTCATGTGTCACCGTGGCACAGACGACGTTCGCCGGGAGACTGACGGTGGTCAAAGCGAGACAGTCCATGCTCGCCGGGAAGGTGCCCATGGTCGTCGGGAGACTGACAGCGGTCGCCGGGAGAGATTCAACGGTCGCCGGGAATTCGCCGGACAGCGGCGGTGAAGGCGCAGAGGTTGTTGAGCCGTGACACCGAATTGGTTGTCCGCCCCTGCCCTTGCGAACGCGTGCGGCACAGCGGATGAGCAACGCGTGATTGCCAAACCGATTCCATCCGCCATCATCTGCCCGCATGAAACCGCGAGGTGCAATTCTTGAAAGTCCCTCCGCTCATCTTTTGAGCCTGGTCCGGTGGTTACTCCTGATCGCCTGCGCGGGGTTGGGCCAAATCGAACGCGCCTCGGCACAAGACGTCGCCTTCGCCGTCAAGATCGCGACCAACACCGTGGCGGTGAATTCATCGGTGACTTACACGATGAACGTCACGAACCGCACCGGCCTGTCGATCCTGAATGTGGTCGTCACAAACCGATTCTCCGGCCCGGCCGCTTTTCAGATCACCGGTGCCTCGACCACGCAAGGCACCATCGTCACCAACTCCGCTTCCATCGCGTTCACGCTGGGACAATTGCTCGATGGCAGTGTGGCGGTGCTCACCACCACGATCAAACCGACGTCTTCCGGCTCCCTGACCAATGCAGCCCTCCTGGCGATTCCCAACTCCACCAACACGACCACCACAAACGTGGTGCTCGAGGTGCTGCCCCCTTCGACGGATTTGGCCGCGATGTTCGTTGCGCCGGCCACGCCGGTGGTCGTGGGTGACACGACCACTTACACCATCGGAGCCACCAACCTCGGCACCAATTCCGTCGCCAACGTGAATCTCCAGAGCACGGGATTCAATGCGTTCGCCCTGCTGTCGCTGTCGCCCACCAACCAGTCTTACACGCTGACGAATGGGACCTTGACCATGAACATCGGAACGCTGGCGGCGCGCGCGGGAAAAACATTCACCGTTTCCGCCAAGGCGACGAACGCCGGCACCTTTGCCCTTTCCACCGCCGTCACCGCGACCAACATCACGGAGTCGGATCCCTCAAACAACGTGGTGTCAAAAACGTTAAC
>JBEGQI010000048.1:0-2889 GCA_041181065.1 Verrucomicrobiota bacterium
GATGGTCCCCTCGAGGCAGGAGAGAACCGCGAACCACACAAGAACCCGCAAAGGAATGTCCGGGCTTGGGGTCGGCAAGCCCCACGCCGCAGTCGAACGGACATTACGGCAAACGGGAAGACCCGGACTGGAAAGTCCGAGTCACTGGCAGAAAGGAATGTCTGCCCTACGCGGTGGGTCGCTGGCGGAATTATCAGAAGTATTTTGAACCGCACCTCGCCAAGCTGGAGCCGTTGGCGAAGGAACTGGGGTATGAGTAGGGAGAGGCCGTTGATGGCTGATGGTTGATGGTCCCCTCGAGGCAGGAGAGAACCGCGAACCACACAAAACACGCGAAATAAGCCGGCAAAGGAATGTCCGGGCTTGGGGTCGGCAAACACCACGCCGCAGTCGAAAGGAAATTAATGCAAACGGGGAGACCCGGACTTGAAAGTCCGAGTCACCGGCAGACAGGAATGTCTGCCCTACGCGGTGGCGGTGCGGCGGCGGAAGCACCACACGCCCGCAATGCCCGCCGCCAGCAGGGCGAACGTGGACGGTTCAGGAACGGCGATATTGAAACCCGCCGGCATAAACGCCCCAACTTCATACGGGATTTGCGGTAACCCCCTGGCGATCATGGTGAAAGCCAGAGAATGGCCGCGCAGGGTCGAGGTTGCGTAGGAACTGCCGTTGTAGGCCACCACAACGATGGTCACTGTGGTCCCGCCCGCCACGCCAAGATTGGCACCGGAACTTAAGTCGTCGAAGTATCCAGCGACGGACGTGCCTATGTGCGAAGTTCCGTTGGCACCTGTGAACAATGTCAACGCCGGGGTGTAGGCACCTGTGAAAACCGTGCTGGTTGAATCTTGGATAAATGCGGACGTGTTGATGGCCGCAGTCTGATCGCCAAGGCCCCAATAAAAACCCGCCGTGAAACCCGAGGCACCGCTGACAGGGACTGCAGAAGCGGTAATGGTGACCGGCTTACCGGAATTGTAGTTGTATAAAACGATGGAACCTTGCGCTCGGGCCGTAACCACCGCCGCCAGACCGAGGATTGCCACCATAAGTGTCTTTTTCATAGGTGTGTCTCCTGTTGATTCCTTTTCCCTTGGTTGATACGGCATGGGTATACCTCCCCAAGAAGGCTGGCAAGCGTTGAAATTACGGATTTCCGTCGCGCGGGCTTTCCGCTTTCATCCCCGCATGTCCGCCAACGTTTTTTGGTCCGCCGGCAAGATCACACCGGAGCAACGTGAGCAACGCAATGGTCATCCTGGCTGCGTCGTGTGGCTCACGGGTTTGAGCGCCTCCGGCAAGTCCACGCTCGCCGTCGAACTCGAGCGCGAGCTATTCCAGCGGGGAGTCCAGACGTGCATCCTGGACGGAGACAACGTGCGCCACGGGCTTTGCAAAGACCTGGGGTTCTCACCGGAAGACCGGCAGGAGAACATCCGGCGCATCGGCGAAGTGGCGGCGTTATTCGCCAAGGCAGGGCTGGTGTGCATCACGGCGTTCATCTCGCCCTATCGGTCGGACCGGGCGCTGGCGCGGAGCGTGGCACCGCCGGGAAAATTTTTTGAAGTGTTCGTGAATGCCCCGATCGAGGTCTGTGAGAAGCGCGACCCGAAGGGGCTCTACAAGAAAGCGCGGGGCGGGCAACTCAAGGAATTCACAGGCATCTCCGCCCCCTATGAGCCGCCGGAGAAGCCGGAGCTGGAAATCCGCACGGACCAACTGACCGTGCCGCAATGCGTCGCGGCCATCGCCGCGGGATTGCCGCTGAGACCGGAAGGGTAATGGCTCCGTTGGTCAGGTCATCCCACGAAGAGGCGAAGGCAGCGAAGCGGAGAGCGAAGGAGGCATCACCGACGGAAGGCGCAGCTTGCCAAGGGCGGCGCGGTTTGGCAGACAAGTATGAAAGATATGAATTGGAAACGATACACATGGGTGGCGATCACGGTGGCCACGATAGCCGGCCAGTGCGGGGCCATCGCCGCGCCGGATGACACCCTGCTCCTACGGCTGCGATTCGCCGGAACGAAGGCACTGATGGCGGACACGAATGCAGCGTATCTCACCAATTACTCCGCCCTCCCACAAGCGAAGGAATTCGGAGCGCAGATCGTCGCCAAGGTCTCCGCCCTGCCCGCCCAATGGCTGGCCGGCAAGGACACGAACCGCGACCTGACCCCGATCCGCCCGGTGATGACCGAATGGCTGGCGAATGGTTTCACACTGGAACTGCACGGTGACGGCCAAAGCGTCGCCGATTTTGCAATCGCGGCGAAAGCCGACGCGGACACAGCCAAGCGCTGGGCAACCGCGTGGGACAAGGCGACGAGCCGCTGGTCGTTGAGCGGAAAGATCAAGACGAGGCAGGCCAATGGATGGTTCCTCGTGGCCGGCAGCAAGACCGAGGCTGGAGCGGCACTCGAAGGGATGGAAAAAAACCTGAACGCCAAGGCGCCGGAAGGCCCGGCGATGCTGCAAGCGGAGCTTTCGTCAAAGCTTATTCCAGCCCCGATCCGCGAGACCACGTATGGTGGTTTTGACCGCCTGACACTGGCGATCACGGCGGAAGACCAGAACCTGAAAGTTCGCGGCAAGGCCACCTACGCACATGACCTGCCGCCGCTCGGAGCTCCGCCCGTCGTCCCCACCAACCTGGTGACGGAGTCCACAGTCAGCTTCACGATGGTGCGCGAACCGGGTCATTGGCTGGACAAGGACAGCGTGCTGCGGCGGTTCCTGCCGGAGCCGGTGCCGGACGTCATCTGGTTCTGGGGCGGCGAAGGTTCGCCCTACCAGTTTTTTTCGGCCGTGCCGTATAAGAGCCGCGAGGCCTTCAACACCGAACTGGGCCCGAAACTGGTGGCCGGAGCGCAGCCCATCGCCAATTTC
>JBEGQI010000049.1:0-2541 GCA_041181065.1 Verrucomicrobiota bacterium
CGCCGCCTGAACAATGATCCTGTGATCGCCCTCATCGTTCACGTCGTGGTACTCGACCACCGCCACCTTTCCAAGCTCAGGAAGGTCTTCCCGACTTTGTGCCGGTAGACCCTCAAGGGCGACCATGTCCAGCCGCTGTAGCGCCGCGACCCGGCTGCGAACAATCTCAAGCAAGACGCTATCCATGGCGACTCCTGGTTCCCAGACCAATTCGGAAATATCGGTTCGCATTCAGTGCCGACGGCGCGCCGCGGGGTGCAGCTGCAGCCGAACACACTGCTGCTCCTTCTGGCTTGCCGGCAACTAGATCGAGCCGGAAACGTAGGAAACAGCAACGAGTCTCCCATTGGCAAAGCGAATCTCGACGCTGAAATCCCACCCATTCTTTCCTGAGAACTTGTCCCTGCTACTCGCAACCATGCCCGTCGGCACGCCGTTGGCCTTGCCGATCACCCAAGTTCTTCCGCCGGAGACAAGCTTTCCAACCGCAGCATCGAAAGTGTCACCGAACTTGAGATCAAAGGGGAGTTTGACGCCAGGCTTCGTCGTCTTCTCTGCGGCCGTGACCGTTGTAACCGTGTCCTCTAGTACAACGTAGGACACACCATTGGCATCCGTAAACGTGCAATCGGCATTGCCTTCGTCGATTAAGCAATTCTCGCTACGTTGGAGGTTTCGCACTTCGGAGAGTTTCGATCCGACGGTATGGCGTCCCAGCGTATCCACGTGCTGACCTTGTGCATGAACTGGGTCCGTCCATCCAAGTGCAAGAAGCAGGACCAGTCCAAAAGCCAGAGGGGAATCCGACATCAGGAGACGACACCTATTTTGCGACACAGGCACCTCCTACGGGCAACCCGGAACAATCGATAAGGGATCGGCCCGCCGCAATAATTGTCCCGTCGTCAAGCGCTTCGTACTCACGATCCTTAAGGAAAGTGAGAATGTTGAGAGTGGTGCGGGGCGTGTTGTTCATGATGATGTGGGGAGATCCCAAGCGCTCCAATTTTCAGGGTACCTTCTCTTTGGCCCACCCATAAGCGACGCCACATTCACGAGGGTCGCCAAAGTGCAAACCGCTGTGACTCCGTAGCAAGTTAGGAACATGATCCCGAAGCTGGACATCGTCGCATCACCCATTGCTAATTCGTCTTGGTGCAATTGCCCGGCTTTGTGCCCAGATAGGGTACCGCCTGCTTCAGCACCGCCAGAATCTGGCTGTCCGTGAACTTCGACTTTTTCATGCAGAACTTCCTATAATGAAAAACTCTGCTTCTCAGACCACCGAACTGGTGGGGGGATTACCGCGAGACCCGTTGGGGCAATCGCTTTTTTTCGCTGAAGCTAGCGAGAAATCTTTCTTTGGCACCACCTCTGACGTCGGCATTTCAGCAGATTTTTTACAATTTTGGCGCGATTGGCGATGCGAGAAGTTATGATCACGGAGTGTCGATAATCAGCTCTCGCAAACTCAGGTCGCTCGGTATCGCCGCGGCGTTAGTGACGTTTTTTCTCGGATACCTTCCTCCGGACATTATAAATCGGAGCGCAATCTATTCCGCGGCTTTACCTATCGCTTTCATTGCCTTTTTACTGTGGGTAGTCTGCGCGGGGGTGTTGCTGGTACGGCTTTGTTCTTGGCTGTATGCCACACGAGGTCAGAGAACAAAATTCAAATCCATTATGTGGATTTTTGCGATTCTGTGGGCCCCGATAGTGGTTCCGTTCATCGTTCGGGTACCTGTCGCTGACGAGCTCGCTACGCCGGAGGAGAAAATCTCGTGAAACCATCAAGACCGCATTCCCTGCCGATGTCGGCTTGGTTCGGTTTCATATGGGCAATCGTCTTGCCAAGTTTGGTTGCTGCAACGATTTCGTCTGAAGTGCCCTGGAAAGCCACGCGCAGAATCAAGCTGGCATCCACTTCGGAATGGTGGCAATGGTGGAGTTGGTCTGATGGTGCGTGGGCCTGGTTGTTTTCCAGCGTGGCGGCCAGCTCGGCCGCAGCAGCGCTAATTTGCATTGCGAAGCGCTTGAGTACTGATGTGGTCCTTCGGGTTAATCTCTGGATAAGTATGTGCGTCGGCTCCGCCATCTGGTTGTTTTCGGCCACTTCGCTTGCCAATTAGGAAACAAACTCCGGTGACCTGCCGGGGTTCTTGGGACCAGCAGATGGTTGGAAGATGCCCACCTACCGCCTCACCGCCAGCACCCCGTCGCCATTCAGTTCCGTATTGAACCCGGCGCGCTGCAAACGCTTCGCCACTTCGTTCGGCACATCGCGGCCGCTGGTCAGCTTGTTGGGCGTACCGGTGTAGTGGAACAAACGGCCGCGGCGCTGTAGCACGCGCGCCAGCTCGTCGTAGAACGCCTGCGAATACAGTTCCCCGGCAATGCCGAAGCGCGGCGGGTCGTGCAGCAGGGCACCGAAGCCGGCTGTCGGCAACCCCGCAATGGCTTCGGCCACGTCGCCCTGGCGCAGGTCCAGCGCACCACCGGCCACCGGCGACCAAGGGTTGTGCGTGCGCAGCCAGAGCACGT
>JBEGQI010000050.1:0-6499 GCA_041181065.1 Verrucomicrobiota bacterium
GCGATCCTGCTTGAGGCAAAGCAGCGGCCCCCGCTCCATCCCGAGCCAGAGCCAGTCGCGATGATCACGGAGCAGGCATCGCACCGGGCGGGCGGGCGCATCAGCCAGATTGGCCTGGGGCACGAGGGAAAACTCCTGTCCATTGAAACTCACCAAGCCAGCCTTGGTGGCGATCCACAAATAACCGTCCGCCGTTTGCGCCAGACCGGCAATGCTGAGGTCCGGCAACCCGTCCTCGGCCTGCCACGCCCGGAACATCCAAAGGGAGGGACTGGCCACCGCATGCAGGGAAACCATCAGAACGATCCACAGCGAAACCCGGGCCATGCCTGCTGGCGTTTGCCGCACTCGTGAGTTCATGTTTGATTGTTTCCCCAGGTTAGTTTGATGTCAACGGCTGGCTCCGCTCCCGCTCCCGCTACACTGGGGTTCTCAATCGAAGAATGGTAACCCAGATGGTCGGAGCGAACATTTGGGGCGTGCTGGGGAAGCAAGGCGATCTTCCCGAGAAGCCGATCTCGCTCTGCCTCCAACTGCCGGATACGCGTCGGCAGCCAAAGTGCCAGAGGCTGAGTTCCCTCAGTCTGCCGCTCGCGCAACGCCGCCGGGTTCACCGGATCCACAGGCTGGCCCGCCGCCCAATGAGCACACAGGCAAATTGAGCCGATACGAACCAGTGCTTTGGACCAAAATCGCTTCATCCGATGGTCCGAACCAACACCTTCTATGTCAGTTCAATGTCCTGCCCAGCTTACGACCGGCGCGTGAGAAAGCCAGCCGGGCGACGCAAGGAACTTTGCTACTTCACATACAGCACGCACTCGGCCGGCTTCATGCCCTTTGACTCGGCTGTCACCTTGATCTCGCCCGTCTCGCCGGCTTTCGTCCGCACGATGGCCAATGCCAGGCCGTTGAAAGCCGCGCGCTGTGGCTGTTGAAATGATTGCAGGCTCGTCGCGTCCCCGTTGTCGGTCGCGATGATCTCGCCCGGTCCTTCGATCTTGAACTGGATGACATTCTTCGCGCGCGGCACGAGCAAGCCTTCCACGTCCGCCACTTTCACGGTGATGAACGAAAGATCCTTCCCATCCGCTGTGAGTTCGGTGCGATCCGGTGACATCGTGAGTTGCGCGGCCGGGCCGGTGGTCTTCATCACATTCGTCGCCCACTCCTTGCCGTTCTTGTAGGCGACGACTTTCAGCTCGCCGGGTTCATAAACCACGTCGTCCCAACGCAGGCGATACTCGAACTCGCCCTTGGTTTTCCTGCCGAGCGATTTGCCGTTGAGGAAGAGTTCCGCCGTATCGCCGCTGGTATAAACGTGCACCGGCGTCACCTCGCCAGTCCGATCGGGCCAGTTCCAGTGCGGCAGGATGTGCGCCATCGGCAGGTCCGGCCGCCAGCGCGATTGATACAGGTAATAACGGTCCTTCGGAAAACCAGCCAAGTCCACAATGCCGAAGTAACTGCTGCGGGACGGAATCCGAACCTTCCCAATCTTCGGCAGTCGCTTGTCTGCACCGTCCGAATTGTAAGGCGTCGGCTCGCCCAAATAATCGAAGCCGGTCCAGACGAACTCGCCCGCGCAAAACGGATTTTCGTCCAGCCCCTTGAATGCCAATCGTGGCGGCGTCGCCGCGCGCGGCGCGTAGAGGTCGTAGGAACTCACCTGGAAATCAGACATGCCCTCGCTCTGATCTTCGCTGACGGGAAAAAAGTATTCCCCGCGCGAACTGATGCACGACGCCGACTCGCTCGCGTAAAGCGGAATGTCCGGATTCGCTTTTCGGAACGCGCCATGTTCCGCCGGTTTGTAGTTGTAACCGAACACGTCAACGATGTGCTGGAAGCCATTGTAACCCGCGACGATGTGATTGCAGCCGGCGGTCACCGGTCGCGTCGGGTCTTCCTCGCGCACGATGGCCGCGAGTTCGCGCGCGATGTGAAGCTGGTTGGTGTCCGCCTGTTCGGGAATCTCGTTGCCGATGCTCCACAACACGATGCAGGGATGATTGCGATCGCGCCGGATGAAGCAACGCATGTCGGCCTCATGCCAGTCGTTGAACAGCAGGTGATAGTCGTTGGTCCGCTTCATTTGCGCCCAGCAATCAAACGCCTCGGCCATCACCACAAAGCCCAGGCGGTCGCACAGGTCGAGCAACTCGGGCGCGGGCGGATTGTGGCTGGTGCGAATGGCGTTGCAGCCCATCGCCTTCAAGATTTCCAACCGCCGTTCCTCCGCGCGGGTGTTGAACGCCGCGCCAAGCGCGCCGAGATCGTGATGGTTGCACACGCCATTGAGCGGCACGCGCTCGCCATTCAGCAGAAAGCCGTTGTCCTTGGTGAACTGGATGGAGCGGACACCAAACGGCGTCTCGACTTCGTCCACCGATTTTCCGCCACTCGCCACCTTGGTCACCGCGACGTAACGATTCGGGCGATCAATGCTCCACAGCCTCGGAGTTTTGATTTGATAGGACGCCTGCCAAACGCCGCTCTGGCCGGGTTGCACCGTGGTGAAAGCGCTCTTTGGTTTGGAGACAGCCTCGGCCTGAACTGCCGCCCCGCGCTTGCCATTGGCTTCAAGCTCGAAGAACTCCGTGGTCGCGGAAACTTCCGCCGGCCGCGAACCCTGATTTGCAACTGTGGTGGTGACCTTCACCGTGGCAGTTCCATCCGCTTCCACCGACGCAACGACCGTGTTTCCCCATTGGCCCACATGCACGCGGTCCGTCTTGATCACCCAAACGTTCCGATAGATACCGCCGCCCGGATACCAGCGCGAGGACGCCGGCGGGTTGTCGAGCCGGATGGCAATGACGTTCTCCGCTCCGGGCTGCACGAACGGAGTCAGGTCCACGCGCCACGACGAGTAACCGTAAGGCCAGCCGCCCGCGAATTGTCCATTCACCCAGACGCATGCGTAGGACATTGCGCCGTCCACATCCAGATAGAGCTGCTTGCCAGCGTCAGCGGCGGGCAACGTGAAATGTTTCCGATACCAGACTGCGCCCCAGAACTTCAACTTGCCGGTGCGAACCGGGTATTCGAGCTTGAACGGACCTTCGATGGCCCAGTCATGCGGCAACGTCACCTTGCGCCAGCCGCTGTCATCAAAGCCGGGCTGTGTACAGGCCACGTCCGCGCCGACGTTGCCCTCGGGACGTTTTGCGTTCGCAACATTGCTGTTGTTCTTGGTGAACCCCGCCGCGCTCGGCAGCAACCACGGCTTGAGATTCGCGTAGGCAAGCTGATCGCCTGCGCCTGCGGGGTCGTCCTTGGCGAACCGCCAGCCGTCATTGAACGACGTGCGTTCGCGCCCGGCCAGTGCCACACCCGCGCTCAAAACCAATGTCGAACAAACGGCCAATCGCAGCAGCGACAGGCGAAATCGCCGGAACATTCGGTCGCTCGCGTTGCAGACTGGCAACGTCGTGGCGGACGCGAAAACATGGGGAGCGGACTTGGTCATAGTTGAGTTGCAATGTGGCTATTTCTTCGGCGCAGCTTTCTTGTCGCGCAACGGCCAGTTGGGATCATCCACGTGCGCAGCTTTCATGAGCGATTCGGCTTTAGCGACAAGTTCCGGTCTTTGTCCTGCAAGGTTCTTGGATTCCGAGGGATCGGTTTTCAAATCGTAGATTTCAACCGGCCTCGACGGACCGTTGCGCACGGCCTTCCAGTCGCCCCAGCGCACGGCCTGCAATGCAGCACCCTCGTGCAACTCCCAGTAAAAATACTCCCGCTGCGGCGCGTGGCCGCCTTTGAAAAATGAGACCAGCGAAAGTCCGTCCGGGCGCACACCGTCGGGAAGTTTTGCGCCACTGAGTTCGGCGCACGTCGGCAGGAAATCCCAGAACGCCCACGGCTCATCGCTCACGCGACCCGCGGGCACAACGCCGGGCCAGCGGATGAGGCCCGCATTGCGCAAGCCGCCTTCGTAAAGCTCGCGCTTGTAACCGCGCAATCCGTTCGCGGCCTGCTGAAACAGTTTTCCCAGCGGAGAATCCGGCTCGAAGGATGAGCCGTTATCGCCCGCGAAGATCACGAGTGTTCTCTCGTCAATCCCGAGTTCCTTCAACAAATCCAGCAGCCGGCCGACATCGGTGTCGAGGCGCGTCACCATGGCGGCGTAATTTTTCTGTTCCTCGGTCCAAGGCTTGTCCTTGTAGATGCCCTGGTCGTTGATTTGAAACGCGCCGTGCGGCAGCGTGACCGCATAGTAGAGGAAGAATGGACGATCCTTGTTTTCGCGGACGAACTTCAACGTCTCGTTTGCGATGAGATCCTGCGAGTAGATCGCGCCCGTGCCCGTGACCTTGGTGTTGCCGTCATTGCCGGGCAGATCGAAACGCTGGTCGTCGTTGTAGAGATACTTGGGAAAATAGGAGTGCGCCTTGCGCTGGCAGTTGTAGCCGTAGAAATGATCGAACCCAACCTTCAGCGGGCTGCCGGTCGTGTCGAACATTCCCATGCCCCATTTGCCGATGCACGCGGTGGAGTAGCCCGCCCTCTTCAACAACTGCGCCACGGTGAACGTGCCCGCCGGCAACGGCATCTGCCCCTCCGGCTGAATCTCGCGATTCGCCCGGATCGGCGCATGGCCCATGTGCAAGCCGGTGAGGAGCGATGTGCGTGACGGCGCGCAAACGGTCGTGCCGCAATACGCCTGGGTTGTGCGCAGACCCTCGTGCGCCATCCGATCCAGATTCGGCGTCTGGATGAGCTTTTGCCCGTAGCAGCCGAGGTCGCCCTGCGCCACGTCGTCGCTCAGGATGAAGATGATGTTGGGCTTGGAGGCTGGAGCAGCCTCCGTCCGAAGGACTGAAGCCAGCGGCATCAATCCAGCGAGAAACAACGGGAGAAATTTCATCACAAGTTTTCTATCGAGTGGCGCGATTGCCCATCTGGTGTTGGTTGGCTTCACGCTCGGTTTTGTCGCCCTTGTCGCCTTGCTGCATCATCCACGCATCCAGTTTCGCACGCAGCCGCGCGATCGTGGCCGCATTCTCCTGATCGTTGGCGACGTTTTTCAGCTCCCACGGGTCGGCTTCCAAATCATACAGCTCGAGAGCGGGACGTTTCGTGTAGCGCGCGGCTTGCGCCAACGCGAAGGCATCACCCGCCGCGCCTTTCTTGCGCCAAGATCGGAGGATGTCTCCGTCGGAGATGACGTTGGTGAATTCGGCGTCCGGCTCAAGGTTGACGATCAGTTTCCAACGGGCGTCCCGGACCGAGCGCGACCCGTAGGCTTCCGGGCCTTTGATGATGCCGCGGGCGGTGTGCTGGGCGAAAACGAAATCGCGATGATGGCTGGTCCGGCCATGCAGCACATCCAAGAAACTTGTTCCATCGAAATTGCGACTGCCGTTGGCGTCAGGGCATCCCGTGTCCACCTTCGCCGGTTCGCCTCCGGCGGCGGCAATCAACGTAGGCAGCACGTCCACATATTGAACCAGGGCGGCGTTGGTCGTTCCAGGTTTGATCTTGCCCGGCCAGCGTGCGATGGCGGCCACCCGGATGCCCGGATCGTAGAGAGTCCATTTGCCCTGCGGAACGCTGCTGCCTTGTTCACTGACAAAGAGAAACAAGGTGTCTTGCGCGTGGCCGGTGCGCTCCAGCATCCGCAGGACTTCGCCCACTTGGGAATCCATCAAGGTGACCTCGGCATAGTAGGCGGCCAGCGCGCGGCGCGTCTCGGGTGTGTCCACGAGATACGGCGGCAGCTTCAGCGCGGATGCGTCGTAGGCCGATGCATCGCCCTTGGTCCACGGGCCGTGCGGCTCATGGGTGGCGACATACAGGCAGAATGGTTTGGCCGCGTCGGCCTTGATGAATTGTTCCATGCCTGCGAAGTCGAGATTTCCGTCGCCTGCGTCGCCTTCACCTCCGCCGGCTTTTTCTCCGAGCATCCGCAGCATTTGGTCGAACGGATAACCGGGAGCTGGACCGAAATGTGTCTTGCCGGCGCAAGCGGAACGGTAGCCAAGCGCCCGAAGATGATACGGCAAACTGCGCGTGCCGGACTTGACGCGGGAATGATTGGGATATGCCCCCGAGCGAACGGGATACAGGCCCGTCAACAAAGCCTGCCGCGTCGGCGCGCAAACCGAGGCCGACGAGAAGAAACCAGTCAGCCTGACACCTTCGCTCGCGAGCCGGTCCAGGTTGGGCGTCTTCGCATCCGTCGGTCCGCCGAAGCTGGCTACGTCGTGCCAGGTCAGATCGTCGGCGATGAAGATGACGATGTTGGGTTTGGCCGCAGGCGTGGCCGCGTGCGCCCCGGCAGGCAACAGCAACAAGGCGAACGCGACGAGGAATAGAGGCGACTTGATCATGAGGGCGTCAGTGAGAATTTGACTCCGAAGTTGTTTTCGGATTGGCGGCTTTTGGTTTCGCCGCATCCCGTCGCGGCGTTTGCACCTTGGTCAGCGTCACGTCAAACGGGACACTCCCGTGAGACGCAACCTCGTAGCCCCACTCGGTGATGTAATCCTTG
>JBEGQI010000051.1:0-3847 GCA_041181065.1 Verrucomicrobiota bacterium
GGCGCGAACTACACGCTCTATGCATTCGGTCCTGGTGCGGCGGGAACATTCCAGTCGCAAGCGCAGACCGGCGGCAACGCGCCCAATGAACTCAACTTCCCCTCGCCGCAATTCAGCGTGACGGTCACGGCTGGCGCGACGAACGATCTCGGCACGGTCACGTGGACGCCCACGCGCGTCGGCCCGACGGTTTTTGAGATCGGCTATCCGGATCGCACGAGCGCGAAGTTCCGCCACGGCGACGACTGGTGGGTGGGTGACATCGGTCCGAGTCCGACCAACCCGATGCCGGTGTGGTCGAAGTTCTTGGAATACCCGTTCGATTTCCCGACTGGCCCGAGCTACACGGTTGGATCGAGCCGCTGGCAGACGGATTGGAACTTTTGCCAGCCGCCCGTTCTGGACGCAGCGGGGAATATCAACCCGTCCACCTCCACAATCACGTTCAACCTGCCGTCCGCGCCCGCCAGCAATGGCTCGTTGTATCTGGCGCTTTCGTCCGACTATCTCTGCCCGATCATAATCAACGTCAACGGCAACCTCATTACCAGCAGCACCGGCTATTCACCTTCCTATTCGGGTTCGAACGACGGCAGCAATGCGACGATCCGCGAAGGTATTCATGGCGTATTCTCCGACAGTCGCATCGCCATCCCGAGCGGCTATCTGCACGCAGGCGCCAACACCATCACTATCAGTATCCGTCTGGCCGGCGGCGCTTCATTGTCGCACAACGCCATGTATGACTATGTGCGGCTGGAGTTGCCCGGCTACGTTCCGCCCGCACCCGCCAGCGTGACGGCGTATCCGGGCAACAGCCGCAACTTGGTCAGTTGGCCCGTGCAATCAGGCGCCACGGGCTACAACGTCCTGCGCTCGACCACGAGCGGAAGCGGTTACGTCTCGGTCACCAACGGCGTCGTCGGTCCCGTCTGCGGCAGCGGATTCAACAACGCGACTTGGCTCGACACCACAGCGGTCAACGGCACGACCTACTACTATGTCGTTCAATCCGTGAATCCATCCGGCGCGAGCACCAACTCGCCGCAAAGCGTCGGGGTCACACCGTCGGCGGGAATTTCCAGCAGCACGCCCGCCGCGCCCGGCAGCGTCACGATCGGCGGCGTGGCGCACCACAGCGTGACGGTGAACTGGGCCGCCTCCGCGGGCGCAAATTTCTACACGGTCTATCGCTCCACGTTGGTGGATAACGGCGGGGGCTCCTCGAACGTGCTCGGCACGGTCGTCCTGAACAACACCAACACTGCACTTAGCTTCACGGACACCGCCGTCACGGACGGCACCACCTACGGCTACTACGTCACTGCCACGAGCGCAGGTGGCACGAGCGCCAAGTCCGTCACTGCCGTTGCGCGACCGATTCCCGCACCGCCGGCATCTGCGCCGGGGTCACTCACAGGTTTGTTCAGCGGCACCAGCATTGTGCTCAACTGGTCGTCAGTGGCCGATGCCGTGGGCTACATCATTCGTCGCGCGACGAACAGCTCTGGGCCGTTCGTTTACGTGCAGAACATCACCCCGACGAAGTTCATCGATTCGGGCCGCGATCCCTCGCTGACCTATTATTATCAAGTCGCCGCCGTGAATGCCGCAGGCGTTTCCACGAACAGTTCCGCCACGGTCGTTCCGCCGCCAACCCCGCCCATCAGCCTGTCCGCCTTCCCCGGCAACGCGCAGGTGATCTTGAGTTGGACCTCGGTGCCGGGTGTCTCGAGCTATTATCTTTTCAGCGGAACGGCGAGCGGCGACGAAACCAATCTGGTGGCCGGCAACATTTCCAGCACGACGTTCACGAACACCGGGCTCATCAATGGCACCAACTATTTCTATGTGGTGGCTTCGACCAACGCCAGCGGCCTCGGCCCGGACTCGCCGGAAGCGGACGCCACACCCAGCGCGAGCATCGTGTTCGCCCCGCGCAGCCTCATTTGGGCCGGCGATGGTGCCGCCAACATCTGGGACGCGAGCGGCGTGGCGAACTGCAAGACCAACAGCGTGCGAACCAAGTTCGTCAACGGCGACACGCTCACCTTCGACAGCACGGGCTCGAACAATGTGCCCGTGGTCGTCGCGGGCACGCCGCTGCCGGCGCTCACCGTCTTCAACGCCACGAAGAATTACACGCTCAACGGCCCCGGCTCCATTGCAGGCACGAACAAGCTGCTCAAGACCGGCTCCGGAACGTTGACCCTCAACAACACGAACACCTACTCCGGCGGCACCATCATCAGCAACAGCACCGTGCTGACCGGTAACGGTGATGCCAGCACCATTTCGTGGGGCAGCGGCACGATCACCTTGATGGGCGGCACGATTCAATTCTTCGGCTACGGCACCCGCGACACCACGACTATCAGTTGGGGCGGTTGCACCAACACCATCAATGTGCCTGCCGGTCAGACGGGCACGCTGCTGCTCCCGGCGCGGTTCGGTTACTTTTCAGCTTTCAATAGTCCGCTGACTGGTGCGGGCGCCTTGAACGTCACGGTGGAATATGTCCGCGACTATCTCAGCGGCGATTGGTCGGCGTTTACAGGCACCATCAATGTCAGCGTGCCAAACACCGGGTATTACGCGAATCAGGCTGGTGATTTTCGAATCAACAACAACAAAGGCTACGCCAACGCCGCGATCTACCTGAACAACTTGGTGAACCTGTATAACGTCAACGCAAACAACCAGACCAATGACATCGGCGAACTCGGCGGCACCTCAACCGCCTTCATCGGGTCCGGGAGCTTGAGCTCGAGCAACCCGACGTGGCGCATCGGCGCGAAGAACACGACGAACACCTTCGCGGGCACCATCGCTGACGCAGGCGTGACGTCGTTGATCAAGACCGGCACGGGCATGTTGGTGCTGAGCGGCGCCAACACTTACAGCGGCAACACCACCATCAGCGGCGGAATGCTCGTGGCCAGCAACCTCGACGGCAGCGCGACGGGCACGGGCTCGGTCGCGGTGAATTCCACCGGCAAGCTGTCCGGCAACGGCACCATCGCTGGTCCCGTCACGGTCAACTCCGGCGGAACCTTGGTGCCGGGGAGTGCCTTCGACTCTCTCACCATCAGCAACAATCTGACTCTGGCCGCAGGCAGCACGACGTTGATGAAACTCCAGCATGCACCGCTGACCAACAGCTCCGTGGACGTCTCCGGCGTGCTGTCGTTAGGCGGCACATTGACCGTGACGAATCTCGGCGGCGCTTTGGCGGGCGGCGATACCTTCAAGCTGTTCAACGCAGCGAGCTACACCGGCTCGTTCGCCAGCCTCAGTTTGCCTCCGCTCGCGGGCGGACTCGCCTGGCAAACCAACGCGCTCAATTCCAGCGGCACGTTGTCAGTCGTCGTCATCGCTTCGCCGGTCTTCCAGTCAGCCTCGCTCGCGGGCAATGGCATCCGGATGGCCGGCAACGGCGGCGTGCCCTCGGGAAATTTCTATCTGCTGGGCGCCACCAACGTGGCCACACCGCTCGCCAACTGGACGCGGCTGCAGACGAACCAGTTCGACGCGAGCGGAAACTTCATCATCACGAACGCGATCAACGCCGCAACGCCGATGCTGTTCTATCGGTTGCAACTGCCCTGAGCGGGCGGCAATTCCAGACTTCCCTTTAGGGCCGTTCAGGTGTTTCGTGGTTGCAACATGAGCAAGACCCTGTTCGAACGCATCTGCGCCAAGGAAATTCCCGCCGCCATCGTCTATGAAGACGAGCACATCGTCGCCTTCAAGGACATCAAGCCGATGGCGCCCACGCACGTGCTCATCATCCCGCGCAAACCCATCGCCACGCTGGAAAACGCGACCCCCGAAGATCACGCGTTGC
>JBEGQI010000052.1:0-9453 GCA_041181065.1 Verrucomicrobiota bacterium
CCAAGAAACTCTGACGAATTTGTGTGCTGGTCATCATGGCAAAATCACTCTGAGGTAGGGTCGCCGCGCTGCGGCGACCGGACGGCGCGGCGCGCCGTCCCTACCAAAAACAGGCGCGGAGATTAGGCGAAAGCCGCGTGGCAACGCGAGTTGGAAGTTTGGCCGCCGGACTAGGGCGAACGGACGCGGTAATAGCGCTGCGGAACGCCCGGCAGCGGCACGTCCGTGAAGTTGAATTGGCCGGAGCCGGGAGTCGTCTCGGTCGCCGAACCGATGTTGGTCCAGGTGTTGATGGGCGCCGCGACGTTGGTGCTGGCGAAGATGGAATAGGTCGTGTCCGTCAGGTTGGTGAAGGTGAATTGCACCACGCCGTTGGTGAGTTGAGTGCTGCTCGTGAAGACGGACGGCAGCGGGGAGTTGTTGAAGCCCTCCACCGCGCCGGCATCGAGATGCGCGCCGAGGAGCCGGGGCCGCCCGCGTTGGTCTGTGCTGAAGGCACCCACGATTGAATCATCGCCGCAATCAACGGCTGGCGATCCGAAGATTGGCTGCATGGTCGGAGTGGGGCCGCCGTAATTGCCCAACGCCGCCAGCCCGGGGTCGCCATTGACCACATTGCCGACGGGGAACGAGTAGCTGATGCCCGCGAAATCGGGATTGCCGCTGGGCGCCGTGTTTCCCGCAAGGATGGAATTCGTCACTGCGGGATTTGCCAGCAAGTAATAGCCGCCTCCCTGGCTGAATGCGGTGTTGCTCACGACGGTGCTCTGGATGAGCAGCAACTTGCCGGCGGCTCCGTAGATGGCGCCACCGTTCGTGGCGGTGTTGCGGGTGAGGGTGCATTGGTTGAGCGTGAGGGATCCGCTATTGTGGATGGCGCCGCCGGAGTTCGTGGCGTTGTTGCCGACCAGCGTGCAGCGGTTGATTTCCAGCACGCCACCGTTCTGCACCGCGCCGCCAATGTTGGCTGTGCCGTTGGAGAGGATGAGGTTGTCGAGCTTTGCGTAGTCGCCCGGACTGATCTGGAAAAGGCGACTGAGCTGGTTGCCATTGAGCGTCAGGCCCGCCGGCAGACTGGAAGCATCGATGGCAACGTTGTTCGAGATCAGCAATTGCCCGCTGGCGAGCGTGATGGTGGCGCCCGATAGCGTGTTCGTGAATCTGATGGTGGAACTAACCTCCGCCCGCGTCAGCGCCTCCCGCAAGGATCCCGGACCATTGTCAGTGCTGCTGGTGACGACCTGAAAGGGCCTCTGCAATTCCACCGTGCCGAGGTCCACATGGGCGCCCACCTTGCGCGTGAGCCCGCGTTGGTCGGTGGCGAAAATGCTCGCCGCGGAATCATCGCCAGCGTCGATCGCGGGCGAGCCGGGCAACGGCGCCATGGTTTGATTCGGCCCGCCGTAGTCCGCCAAAGGTGCGAGCCGCGGCGAGCCGTTGGTCAAATTGTTGCCGAGGGCGGTGAAGAGAATGTCGATCTCCGGATTGGCGGTGCCCGCGGAGTTGCCGGCCACGATGCAGTTCTGGATCAACAAACGGTCGGCGCCACCCGTATTGAAAATGCCACCGCCAAATTGCGCCGCGATATTGCCCGAGACCGTGCATTGCCTGAGCCGCGCCAAGCCGTCACTGAAGATGCCACCGCCATCGCCAACCAAAGCCACGTTGCCGGAGAGCGTGCACTGGTTCAGCACGAGGCTGTTACCCACGCTGTAGATTGCTGCACCGCTGCCGAACGTGTTGGTGTTGCCAAACAACGTGCAATCGTTCAGCTGAAGCGAACCCGAGTTCAAGACCGCCCCCCCTGACGAGCGCGCCTCGGTCAACGTTAGCGTATCAAGCGATACAGCTACGTTGGACTTGATGTTGAAGATGCCGCCGGTGCCATTTGCGTTGATGCGAAACCCGCCCGGAAGCGCCGAGGCATCGATGGACACATTCGTATTCACGACCAGCGCACCGCCACTAAGCGTCAGCGTGGCGCCGGAGAGCGAGTTGGTGAACGTGATGATGTCGCCAAGCTGGGCGTTCGCGATGAGCTGACGCAACGCGCCCGCGCCGATCTCTGACGCGGTCGTCACCACGACGGTGCGGGAGATGTCGCGCACTTGGAATCCCGCGATCGACGGGCCGCGCGTGTTGTTCGTGGCGCTGCGCATGACATAGGTGAAGCCGCTCGCGCCACTGATCTGGGCGGTGACCAGCGCGAGGTCGTTGCTGTTGGGCGGAACTTCATTCGCGACGTTGTTGCCGAGTTGGAACGCAGGCACGGCATTGGTAGTCAATGTCACGCCGTCGGGCCGCACCGACACGATCTGATTACTGGCGAAGTAACCCATGAAGGACCCGCGCGGCTCGCCGTGCAACACCTGCAGGATGTATGCGTGGGCCGGGTCCAAGTTCGTGTAGGTCAAAGTGACGGGACTGCTGCCGTAAACTTCGGTGAAGAACAGGGAATCGTTTGTTGCGAAGCCGCCCAGACTGGCGTCCACACTGGACGCCACGGTGGACCAGTTCAGCCCGCTCGGATTCGCCCCCGGCACCACGGTGAAGACGATGTTGGTGCCGGGCCCGCGATTCTGGTTCGTCGAGCCACCGAAGTTGACCGCGGCTAGCAAAGTCCCGTTTGTGCTGAGATAACCGTCAATCGGCCGACCGGGCACGAGCGGGCTGTTGCCGCGATTGACCGTGATCGAAACGCTTTGCGCGCTGGCAATCATGGCACCAGCGAGGAGGCAAAGGACCACACCGGCCCAAACCGACCACTTCAGCGCGTAGGTTTTCTCAAACGACACATTGAGCTTCATAGATAATCCCGTGGAGACCAAAAGATAACGTGAAGCCAAAGGATTAATCAATGAGCCGGATTGAGGGAAAGGATTTAGTCTGCCGCAAAACTCAAGGCAGCCAAGCAAGAGTCCTCCGACCGATCTAGGTGCTGCGTCAGAAAGGCTGGTGGTTCAAGCCACCAGCGCTTCGCGGAAAGTCAGTGCTTCCTGACTTGGCGATTGAGTGGCCGAAGATGACCGCATCGCCACGAGCCGTTGCGCACGGCGGAAGATGTCAGGACGGAAGATGTCGCGGGCCAATTGACGCAGCGGTTCCTTGACCAGCGATCGTCCCATGGGCGGCGGAGCGCAAAGTCGGTCCAGCACCCAGTTCATCTTGGCACGGTTGGGTTCGCCCGCCAGATGGCGGCTGAAGACATTGAGACCCAGCGGATGGTTGGCGTTCCCATTCCAGGTGCTGAACGGCCCGACCAAGCCCGCCTCCAACGCCTCCATGGGCGCGTTCACATATTCGCGCCGACTCAGAATTTTGGCGATTGTGCGGCGATGTTTGGGTTGACCGCAATAGTCACACGCCTCGATCAACGCCGCAGTTAGACGCTCATGTTCGGATGGACGCGACTCCGCAAACGTCTCCCGCACCATGAGCACTTTCTCGGGGTGCATGGGCGATAGATGGGAACTCGTCGCCACACAAACACCCACGCCGGCGCGGATGGCCAGCGAGTTCCACGGTTCGTCGGAGCAAAAACCGTCGATATAACCGAGCTTCAAGTTCGGGAACATCTCCGCTGGTGACAGCGTGATGATGCGGATGCGCGCGTCGCCTTCGAGTCCCGCCGTGCGGAGCCATTGCTGCAAGAAGATGCTTTGCACGGTTTCAGTGCTAGGCACGGCGAAGGTGAGCCAAGGCTTGCGGCGGGCGCGGCTCATGAGCCCGAAGGGTTCATGGCCGCCTTCCCGCCAAAGTTTACGCGAAAGGGTGATGGCGTTCCCGGAAAGGCTGAGCACCATGCTCACCACGCTCATGCAGAATTCGGCGTTCAATCCGAGCGTCATCGTCACCGGCAATGGCGCGGGCGCCATCGCCGCCTCCAAAGCATGTTCGGTGATGCTATCGCGAATGGCCGACCAGGTCTGCTTGCGCTTCAACTCAACCTGCAGATCATACTTCGCAAATAGTCCCTTCTCCTGCGCGACTACCAACGGCGCACAATCATTGACCGGCACAAAACCCAAACGAATCGGAGCCGACTGGCTCATCACGCGAACGAACGGCAAAACTTTCTTCATGCAAATCTCCCTCAAGCAACTGCCGGGCCGAGTGAGATGAGCCAGCATCAGCCCCATTCAAAACCGCCGAAACCGAAGCCAATCGATCTTTTTTATCTCAAGCTAAGCGCGACCTGTGCGCCGCGGCTGGATGGATTGCTGGCTGGAGTTGAGCAACCTGAACATTTTTGCCCGCGTGCGGGTGAGGCGTTCTGATTGCGATGGCGGCGTTACAAACACGCGGGCCTTTTCCCGTTGTCGGTCCCAAGCTTCCCGCCTAGCCTGCGCGCCATGGGCATCGCGATCGAAACTTCGCAACTCACGCGCGACTTCGGGAATTTCCGCGCGGTGAACCAACTCAACCTGCGTGTCGAAGCTGGCCGCTTCTACGGGTTCCTCGGGCCGAACGGCGCGGGTAAATCCACCACCATCAAGATGCTCACCGGCTTGCTCGCGCCCACGAGCGGCCGCATCCAGATTCTCGGCGAAGACACCAGCGATCCCGCCCGTGCCCTTGCCGTGAAACGCCGCATCGGTGTGGTGCCAGAAAACCTCGCGCTCTGGGACAACCTCACCGCCCGCGAGTATCTGATGTTTGTCGGCCGCATGTATGGCATGGATGTCGCCGTGGTGCGTGAGCGTTCGGAAGAATTGTTGGCCGTGATGGAATTGACCGACGAGAAGAAGCTGACGATGGAGTTCTCGCACGGCATGAAGAAAAAACTCGCGCTGGCGGCCGCGCTCATCCCGAAGCCGGATTTGCTCTTCCTCGACGAACCCTTTGAAGGCGTGGATGCCGTCGCCTCGCGGACCCTGCGCGACGTGCTGAAACGCTGCGTCGAGCGCGGCGCCACCGTGTTCCTCACATCTCACGTGCTCGAAATCGTGGAAAGGCTGTGCACGGACGTTGGTATCATCGCGAAAGGCCAGTTGGTGCATCAGGGAACGATGGACGAATTGCACCAGGGCGGTTCGCTCGAAGACAAGCTCATCGCGGTCGTCGGCGGCCAACAAACCGAGACGCAGAAGCTGAGCTGGCTGGAGGGTTGAATGAACTGGAACCAACTCAAGACCATTCTTTGGCTGCGCTGGCGGCTCACACGCAACCAGCTGTTCCGCGGCTCCGCCATCGGCGGCGTGTTGCTGATCATCCTTGGGTTCATCTGCGTAACAGCGGTGCTGGCCATCTGCGGCGGAGCGGCCTTCGCGGGTTTCATGGCGCTGCGCACCGTCAAACCCGAGGTGTTGCAGGCGGTTTGGACCGTTGCCTCACTCGCGTTCGCCTTCCTCTGGTTCCTGGGGCTGCTCGTGGAGTTGCAACGTTCCGAGACCATCGACCTGCAACGGCTCATGCACCTGCCGGTCCGGCTCGGGCAGGTGTTCGTCATCAACTACATCGCGTCGCACGCAGTTTTTTCCATCTTCATGCTTGTGCCCGGAATGGTGGGGCTCGCGCTCGGGCTGACGTTTGGCCGCAACTGGATGTTCATCCTGCTGCTGCCGCTTGTGCTGAGCGGCGTATTCATGATCACCGCTTGGACGTATTGCTTGCGCGGCTGGCTGGCGACGCTCATGGCGAACCCGCGCCGCCGCCGCACGGTCATCATGTGCCTCAGCCTGTGCCTCGTGCTCATCGGCCAAGCGCCGAACCTTTACCTGAACGTGTTCGGGCGCATGAACCATTCGTCAGGCCCGATGACTCAAGAGGCCAAGGCCAAGGAAACGCAAAAGCTCTGGGAAAAATTATCCGTCGCGGAACGGTTCATCCCGCCGTTGTGGTTGCCGCTCGGAGCGAAAGCGTTAGCGGAGGATAATCCTTTTCCCGCATTGCTCGGGACACTCGGCTGTTTCGCCATCGGCGGTCTTGGCCTGCGTCGCGCCTATTGCACCACGGTGAAGTTTTATCACGGCGACTCAAGCAAAGGTTCCGGCAAGCCCAGTCCAGCGCCCGAAGGCCCGAAGCCCGCGAGGAAACCTCGTCACAGTCGGCTGACGGAAATCAAACTGCCGTCCGTGCCGGAACCAGCCTCCGCCATCGCCGGCGCGACCCTACGTTCCATGCTGCGCGCCCCCGAAGTGAAGATGGCCCTCGGCACGTCCACCCTCGTGACCGTCATCCTTTCCGCCACGTTGCTGGTCCGCGCGGCGCCCAAGATTCCTGACGCAGCCAAACCTTTGATGCTCGTCGGCGCGTGCTCCTTCACGCTCTTCATGCTGTTCCAATTTCTCGCGAACCAGTTCGGACTCGACCGCGACGGGTTCCGTGTTCTGGTGTTGTCGCCCATCGACCGTCGGCATTTGCTGCTCGGTAAAAATCTGGCCATCGCCCCGATCGCCGCGAGCTTTGGGGTGACGCTCATCACCGCGCTGACATTCTGGCTGCACGTCCCGATCCTTGCTGCCGTGGCCGGCTTGTTGCAGTTGTTCAGCATGGTCCTCATCTTTGTGAGCGTCGGAAATCTGATCTCGATCCTGCTGCCGTTCCGCATCCAAGCCGGCTCGATGAAACCGACGAAGCCGCCGTTCCTGAAGATGCTAGGGTTGGTGGCGTGCCAATTCTTGGTGCCCGTCTTTCTGCTTCCCGCTGCGTTGCCGCCGCTCGCCGAATATTTCTGGCACAGCGCGAACGGCACGTTGCTTCTGCCCGTCAACCTGATCCTCTCCGCCACGCTTGCCGTCATCGCTGCGATCAGTTACGGGCTGTCGCTACAGCCGCTGGCGAACCTCTACTCGCGCCGCGAATTGGCCATCCTGAAGAGCGTCACCGCGGAGGAGGAGTAACTTCAACTTTACACGCGCGCCGCGAATTGTTTCGCTTCGCGCATGGCGTTGAATCCTCTCGCTGGCAAACCCGCTCCGGCCTCGCTGCTCATCGATGTCGCGAAGCTCGAACGCGATTACTACACCAAGCAACCCGACGTCGCCGACGCGAACCAGCTCGTCAGCTTCGGCACCAGTGGCCATCGCGGCACGCCGTTCCACGGCACGTTCACCGAGGCGCACATCCTCGCCACCACGCAGGCCATCTGCGAACATCGCCAAGCCAAAGGCATCAATGGTCCGCTTTACATCGGCAAGGATTCCCACGCCATCTCCGCCGCCGCGCAACGCACCGCGCTCGAAGTGCTCGCCGCCAACGGAGTCGAGACGTTCATTCAGCAGAACGACGGCATCACGCCCACGCCTTCCGTTTCGCACGCGATCCTGACTTACAACCGTGGCCGCACTGCCGGACTCGCGGATGGCATTGTCATCACGCCGTCGCACAATCCGCCCGAGGATGGCGGGTTCAAATACAACCCGACCAATGGTGGCCCCGCCGACACGGACATCACCGGCTGGGTGCAGAATCGCGCAAACGAAATCCTGCGCGGCGGCAACAAAGACGTAAAGCGCCTCACTTACGAGACCGCACTCAAGGCGAGCAACACGCACCAGTTCGATTTCATCACGCCCTACGTCGCTACGCTCGGCGAAGTCATCGACATGGCGGCCATCAAATCAGCTGGCGTGCGCATCGGCGTGGACCCGCTCGGCGGCGCGTCTTTGCCTTATTGGGAACCGATCGCTGCACATTACGGCCTCAACCTAACCCTCGTGAACAAGCAAGTGGACCCGCGCTTCAGCTTCATGACCGTGGACCACGACGGCAAAATCCGCATGGACTGCTCCAGCCCGCATGCGATGGCCGGGCTCGTCGGGTTGAAGGACAAATTCAGCGTCGCGTTCGGCAACGACCCCGACGCGGACCGCCACGGCATCGTCACGCCCTCGGCGGGCTTGCTGAATCCGAATCACTATCTCGCCGTCGCCATCCGCTATCTGCTCACGCATCGGCCCATTTGGAAGACCACTTCCGCCATCGGCAAGACGCTCGTCAGCAGCAGCATCATCGACCGCGTGGTCGCCGACTTGGGACGCAAGCTCACGGAAGTGCCGGTCGGCTTCAAATGGTTCACGCCCGGCTTGTTCGATGGCTCGGTGTGTTTCGGCGGCGAAGAGAGCGCGGGCGCCAGTTTCCTGCGTCGCGACGGCAGCGTGTGGAGCACGGATAAAGATGGATTGATCCTCGGCCTGCTCGCGGCGGAGATTTGCGCGACGACCGGCAAAGACCCCGGCCAGCATTACGCCGAGATCACCGCGAAGTTCGGCGCACCGAGCTACAAGCGCATCGACGCGCCCGCCACACCAGAACAGAAGAAGGCATTCAAGAAACTCACGCCCGAAGCGGTGAAGGCCAGCACGCTCGCCGGCGACGCCATCACCGCGAAGCTGACCCGCGCCCCCGGCAACAACGCGGACATCGGCGGCTTGAAAGTTTGCACTTCGAACGGATGGTTCGCCGCGCGCCCGTCCGGCACGGAGAACATCTACAAGGTTTACGCCGAGAGTTTCAAAGGCGCCGCGCATCTCGACAGCCTGATCGCCGAGGCGCAGCAGATCGTAACAGACGCGTTGAAGTAACCTCGCATTTCAAGGCTCGCTGACGAACATCGACCTCGTTACTTTTTGCTTATGCCATCATTCGACATCGTCTCGCAGGTGAACTCGATGGAGATCGAGAACGCAGTGAACCAGGCCAACAAGGAACTGGCGAACCGCTTCGACTTCCGCGGCTCCAAGGCGTCCATTGTTTTGGAGAAGAATGACATCAAGCTCTCCGCCGAAGATCAGTTCAAGATCGTTGCGCTCGTGGAAATAGTCATGGGCAAGCTTGCCAAGCGTAGCATCAGCCTGAAGAACGTGGAGAAACAGGAGCCGGATGTCTCGCCGCTCGGTCACGCACGGCAGGTCATCAAGATCAAACAAGGGTTGGAATCCACCGTGGCGAAGCAAGTCACGACATTCATCCGCGACAGCAAGTTCAAGGTGACAACCGCGATTCAAGGCGAGGAAGTCCGCGTGACGAGTAAGAGCCGCGATGAATTGCAGGCCGTGATCGGGGCCGTGCGGGCGAAGGATTTCCCGGTGTCACTCCAGTTCGTCAACTTCCGCGAGTGACGATGGCAAAGGGCCGGCGCATGAAAGCCAGAGCTGCCGGCAGCAGCGGGCGGGATCACGTCTCGTTCTGGTTTTGGTTCTTCGCGCTTTTCGTCACGGCCATTCCATGCATCGGCTGGATCATGATCCTGGTCTGGGCGTTCTGGGGCGACAACGCATCGCGGAAGAATTATTTCCGGGCGATCATTGCGTGGGCGGTGCTGATGTTTGGGCTTTGGATAGCGCTTGCGGCGCTGGGTTTCTGGCCATTGATCCAGCATGCCGTGCAGGCCCACTTGCCGGTGAAGAAATAACGGCAACGGGTTGCCGCTCACAGTGCGAAGGCCATTCCGGCAAAGATGACGGGGCTGCGCTGGACTTCCACGCCGATGTGGGCGATGCCATTCCGGCT
>JBEGQI010000053.1:0-3414 GCA_041181065.1 Verrucomicrobiota bacterium
AGGGGAACAAGTTCCGTGAAGAGCTCGTGTTTGCAGAAGTAACAGCGGTTGTTGGGATTCGCGAGGTAGTTGGCGTTGTTGAATTCTTTGGTGCGGACGACGCGCACGGGAAAGTTGTGAGCGCGCGCGATGTTGAGGGCATCCTCGAGTTCACGTCGCGGCAGGCTCGGGGAATCGGCGATGGCTGCGAGCGAGCGCTCGCCCAGCACGTCCCAAGCGACGCGCGCAAGGAAGACGGAATCCACTCCGCCGGAATACGCCACCACACAGGAGCCGAAGGACCGCAGCAAGCCACGCAACTTCTCTAACTTCTCAATCGACACGGGCGCAAAATGCCATCGCTGCGCAGGGTTGTCGAGGCGGGGCTGGAAACGGGCAATGAAAGGGGTTTTCTCTACAAGTTGCTTGACGCACGGGGGCATTGTGGTTGCATAGCGCGCATGAAAATTAAGATTTTTCTGGGTTTAATCGTCACTGTGCTCGTCGCCACCACCGGTTGCATCAAAACGCAAAACGGCCAGACCAAGGCGGGCGTCCCGTTCATCAAGGACAGCGTTGAAGGTCGTTATGAACGGCCGGTCGCCCAAGTTTACATGGCGGCCAAGCAGGCCATCCTGAACAACGGCATCCTGCAGAATGAAACGACGCTCCACGGCACGAATGGCGCCGTGGTTCTGGCCATTCAAGGTCGGGTGATGGAACGCAAGGTCTTCGTCGGCGTGAAGGAAATTGATCCGAAAGTCACTGCGGTCACCGTTCAGGTCCGCACCAGCGCTGGCGGTCGTGACCTCGATGTGGCGCACGAAATCGAGAAGCAGATCGGCATCAATCTCGCCACGATGCGCTAAGCGCGCGGCTTGTTCTTCAAGCCTAAATCATCTTCGTAAGAGCCAAGCGTCACTGCTTGGCTCTTTTCTTGTCCCTTGAACTCGAGCTTGAGCCGAGCGATGCGGTTCTGCGCAACGCTGGCCGCACCCGCCTTGGGATTAAGATCGACGATGCGTTGCAACGCGGCATGGGCCGCTTCGTAGCTGCCGCCGCACTTCACATTGAAGTCGGCAAGCATGTTGAGCCAGCGCACGAGTTGCTTCGGGGGCTGGTTGGGGAATTGCAACAGCTCTTCCAGTTGCGCCTCCGCGAGGTCCAGCCGCTGATAGTCCCGCGCATAAATGAGGGCCAATTGCTCGCGCGCCTCCCAGTCCAGAGGGAAATCTTCTAGCTGTTTGACGAGCCGCGCCGCTTCCGCAGTGTAGTCATGCTCGGGCGCAAGCATCACCACGTCCCCGGCAAGCCCCGCATCGGCAGTCAGGTGCGGCAGATTGACGCGCTGGAAGGAATCGTCGCCGAGCATGGCGTTGGTGGGCAGGTGCGCGATACGTTGCGCAGCGCGGACGGCCCATTCGGTGCCGGGATACATAGCGGCGACCTGTTCGAAGCAACGGGCCGCGGCATCGCTGTCGCGGGCATATTTCAACTGCCAGTCCGCCAGTGTGCAGAGCGCCGAGAAAATCGCCGCGGGCTTGTGGACCTTCTGTGCCACGAGTCTTTGGATGACGACTTCCGCCGCCGCAAGATCGTTCAAATCCTTGGCTTCGATTTCGGCGAGCAGCATCTGGCCTTGATAGTCATTGGGAAATTTTAGGAGCTGGAAGCGGACGATCTCGCGGGCTTCGCGATAGTGGCCCTGTTTCCGCCGCGCTTCCGCTGTGGAATAGAGCGGGCGATGCTCGACCGGCTCATTGCTGCCATCGATCACCCCGACAAAGGGCGTCACCGCACGGTCGCCCAAAGCGCGGGCGATCATGTGCAACAACAGGTGAAGCCCATACATAGGTGAAGCATCCTCCGTGGCCCCGAAAACTCAAGTGCGTTGTCAACGTGGGTCACGCGAGACTTATCCCTGCCGCCCGCCCTTGAGTCCCAAGTCATCATCGTAGGTGCCGAGGGTAACGGCTTGCGACTTCCCCTGCCCTTTGAACTCCAGCTTCAACAGCGCAATACGGCTCCGAGCAACAGTCGCGGTGCCCGCGTCGGGGTTGAGGTCGATGATGCGTTGCAATGCTGCCAACGCAGCGTCATAACTTCCGCCGAACTTCACCTGCAGGTCGGCGAGCATGTTCAACCAGCGGGCCATCTGTTTCTGCGGCTGGTTGGGATGTTGGATGAGTTGCTCCAGTTGCGCCTCGGCGAGATCGAGCCGTTGATAGTGCTCCGCATAAAGCCGCGCGAGGCGCTCGCGGATTTCGGTGTCGAGCGGATGCTCTTCAAGGTGCCGGACGTATTTGTCGGCGGTTGCCGCAGGGTCCTCCTCAGCCGCAGGTCGCACCGTGCCCCACGCCACCCCCAAGCCAGGATCGCCTTCGATGTGCTCAACCTGATACGTGCGTCGATCCTCGGCACCGAGAAGGTGTTCGGTCCGTGCCAAGTGAGCGATGCGTTCTGCCGCACGCACACACCACTCAGACTCGGGCAGCAAGGCCGCAACCTGCTCAAAACATGCCCGCGCCGCCGCGGGATCCTGCGCATATTTCATGTGCCAGTCCGCCATCGAGAAGAGCGCGTAAGCGATGTTCGTCGGCGCATGACCCGCTTGATTGATGAAACGCTGGATCGTGACTTCAGCGGCGCGCAAGTCCTTGAGATCTTGTGCCTCAATCTCAGCAAGGAGCATCTGTCCCTCAACATCGTTCGGGAACCGCGCCAGTTCGGCAAGGACATCAGCCCGCGCAGCCAGGAATTCGCCACGCTTCCGCTTCGCCAGAGCCTGTGAGTAAAACGGCTTAGGAACGTCAGGTTCTTGCCCGCCGTCGTAAAGCGAACAGAACGGCTTGGCAATGATGGCCCCGATATTTCGGCCCCAAATGATGGCTAGGGTCAGCCCCGCAGCGGCCGTGGCCGGTATCCCAAAGAAGGCGCCTTCGTAACCGCCCCGCGCAACCGACGGTGCACACACGAGCAGTATGAAGGCGAATACCCCCGCGCTGAGAATCCATTTGAGGATGAGACTCGGCGGATCCTCGGTGCGCTTCAGGGAGCGCCAAAGGAACCAGATCGTCCCGGCGATGAGCGCGAACGTGCCAAGTATCCCAAGGATGATGTCAAAATCGCTGTGCGGCTTTTGCATGTTCGCGGAAGATTCGACCGGACAATCCGCCGCGCGTCACGCGAACTCAAGTGAATTGTCAGGCAGCAAGAATCACGAAGCCGCCGCACGGACAGCGGGCACTGCACTCACGGATTATCGTAGAGAAACCGCAAAGTTGAGCGGGCGCCCGTGCGCCAGTTGTTCATCTCCAGTTCCTCGACGCGCCACTGGCCGTCCACCTTGTGCACTTCGCTCGGTTTGAATTCCTTCACCGTTTTGCCCTTCGCGTCGTAGGCTTCGATCAGGACCGGCGCGCCGGAATCGATGGC
>JBEGQI010000054.1:0-2761 GCA_041181065.1 Verrucomicrobiota bacterium
CCCGCCCCTCCATCACCGATTCGATGGCGTCAAGGCACTTTCTGGCATGGCTGCGGGGATCATAGTCTGCCCCGACTTGGGAAAGGTCTTGCCGAACCTCCAGCCGAACATCCGAGACAACGCGAAAGTTGGTGCCATCGTCAACGCGGGCCACCCCAAAGTATTCCCCAGCCGTCCAGCCACCGGTCACATCCGCCGCGACGTTGAACAAATGATCGTTGCCGCTCTGCGTGCTGGTCAGCTCGACCACGGCGGCGTCCTTGTTCTTCAGGAAGTAAGAGAGCGTCCAGCCATCACCGGGGGGATATCCGGCAACCTGAACAGCAAAAAGCAAAGTCTCCCCGGCGTTGATGACCGAGGGCAATGCGGTGAGGGTCGTCAGCGTTGCCATTCATTTTTGCCAGCTTGTCAACGCAAAGCCCCGGCTGGGCAAATCCCCTAACCCCAGCCGGGGCGATTCAACACGAACAACCACACAGAACGACTACACTAATGGGCGGTGGTCAACGCATCCAGCCACCCATCCGGGCCGCCGTCCCGCGCTGCGGCGCAGCCTTGGGTTCGGACGGCTTCAGGTTGCGCCGTATAGCATCGATGTTCGGCCTTAAAATCTCCAGACACGCCAACGAATAGACGCGCATATCCAGCGCCTCGTTTCGCGCCCCGCTGCTTTTCTCGTAAATCCGCTTGGGGAACCCCTTGGTGTAGCGTGTCACGGCCCGCTCGCTGGTAAGCTGGCCAAACCACGCATCGGTGTAGCTGCGAGGGAAGTGACAGTAGCGCGGGCCGGGTGCCTCAATTTTGAGGCGGGAGAAAATCACGTCCTTCGCCTGGTTGGTGGCGATGCTCCAGGTGTCCTGATTCCAGTTCTTGTTGTGCCGGCGCACAGTCAGGTCCACCTGATCTCCGCCGATGCCGAACACCGGCCAAGCCAGCACCCGCGTCCCATGCCGCACGCACCACTCACGCGCAGCCCTTGGCCTGAAATGAATGTCAATGGCAACCGCTGTTGCCCTTAACTCCACGCCGTCCTGCCGCTTAAAGCGCCGCTCGCATTCGTGGCTCAACCGCGACCAAGTGTCCGGCTTCTCTGTGTCGCCGATGATTTGCACCGAATCGATGCCCCATGTCTCGTCGCCATCGCCCACCCCGACCCATTCCAGCTCGATGCGGTCCTTTTGCACGTCAGCACCTCCCACAATCAGCGCCACCTCGTTCGGCAGCGAGTCCGGCGCATACGCCTCGCAACGCGCCGTCAATCCGTTCAGCTCTATCTTTTCGCCCTCCTCCTCCCACGTCTCCGCAAGGAAGGTGTTCGTCCATGTCTTGATCTGCTCCGGTCCGCCCGCCTTGGCTTCAAGGAACTCGACGGCGGCCTGGTGCAGTCTTGAAACAAAGCCGCGCTTCGGTTTGAAAGGAGAGCAAAGCCCGTTGAGAAAATATCCACGCTTTCCAGAAAACGGAGCGGTGGGACGCCATTCGCCCGAGCGAAGCGCATCGCACCTTTCAGCATCTCCCCAAGCTGCCCCGCATGATTCGCATTCATAACGCGCCGTCTCTGGCTTGCCGTCATCCCAGCGAACTTGTCGCCACTCCAAAGTCTGATAGCGCGAACACTTGGGACACTTGCAAAACCATTTTCGTTTGTCTGTTTGCTCATACTCGGCCTCGATTCGGCTCGCCCCCTTGACGGTGGGCGTGCTGGTCATGTAGATGACGCTGTTCCAAAAGCTTTCGGTTCGGCGTATCGCCAACAGCACGGGGTCGCCCTCGGTCCCGGCGCTGGCTGGGTAACGGTCCACCTCATCAAGCAGGACAACGCGGCGAGGGCGGCCAGCCAAGCCTGCGGGGGCGTTGGCTCCTATGATTGCCAGATTGCCACCGGGGAATGTTTTTAGCTGGATGGTGTTTCCGCTGTCGCGGCTCTTGGGGTCAGTGATTAGATCGCGCAACACTGGCGTATCTCGCACAGTGGCGTTGAACCGTTCCTTGCTCCACGCCTGCGCCATTTCCACCGTGGGCTGAATCAGAAGAATCGGGGAGGCATCGGAATGCACGAAGTAGCCAAGCACATTTTCAATGGTTGTGGTCTTCGTGGTTTGGCTTGCCCACATCAGGCACACGCTGCGCACGCTCTTATCGTTCGCGCAGTCCATTGGCTCGCGGGCGTAGGGCACAACCGACAGCCTGTATCTTCCGTGCGCTGCCGTATATTCCCGCGACAGATAGCGGTTTGCTTCTGCCCACTGGCTGACCGTGAGCCTAGGTGGAGGATTCCACGTCGGCTCCGTCAGCGTCTTTATCGTCAAAAGCTGCCGCATATAGGGCTTTGCATTTCAGAAGGATTTCGTCGCGGTCATCTTCGGGCAGATGGGTCAGTCCCAGGATGTAACCACGGATTGAACCAATGGCGCGGTTAATCGCATCAGCCACAACCTTGGCCTCGACCAACTCCCCGCGCTTGGCTGCGTTTTCCATCGCCAGCTTGTCTGCCTGCTCGCGTGTGAGCCGCAGCTTCTCCGCGTCCAAGTCTCCAAAGCAGGCACGGTGGCATTGCAGAATTGAAAAGCATTTGTCACGGCCAGCCTCCGCGTTTGTCTCGGACAGCGCACGGGCCAGTGTGCGCCGGTCAATCCCGAACTCCGCAGCGGCTTGGTCGAGCGTGAGCCGGATGGTTGGGGCTAGCTTGACTTGGCTTTTCTTGGGCTTGGACATTTTACTTTAACGCTAACTCTGGGCAAATTGGTCGCTGCGGGTCACC
>JBEGQI010000055.1:0-6600 GCA_041181065.1 Verrucomicrobiota bacterium
ATGGATGAAGCCGACGGCATGACGCCGACACAGGAAATGTCGGCTGAGCAGATGGAATTTGATAACCAGGTGATGACGTTGAGCCCGAGCGCGCTGGCTTTTCCAGCCGAGGTATCACAACGCTTCAAGAGTGGTTCGGTGCCGGCGGCACACATTCCGTTGCCGGGCTGGGTTTGGAATCTGGAGCGGCGGCGGCAGTGGCAAATGGCGCTGGCTCATTGGCGCGGGATCGATAACATGGTGCTGCTTGTCGAACTCCCGCCTGCCTGTGTGCCGGAATCGGTGTTGCTTGCGGAAAGCATCCCGCAAGTGCTCTGGCTGGTGGACAGCGGTGTGCCCGGCATCACGGAGACGAAAGAGCAGCTCGAAATGATGCGCCACGCCAAGTGTCAATTTGTGGGGTCTGTTTTGAATCACGAACCCAAGCCGATCATCAAGTTATGAAACTGAATCGAATGTTGGTCTTGGCGCTGTTTGGCAGCGCGACGCTGGCCGTTTCATTGGCCACAGCCGCAGAGACAGCCACGGTGGCAACGCCGCTGACGCCCAATAAACAGGCGAAGCGGGCTCCGTGGCAGGAGCGTTTCACGCTGGGTCCCGGCGACGAACTGGGTATCACGCTCGCCGGCACTAATGACGCCCAGCGTGTCCAAGTGGTCATCGGTCCCGACGGACGCATCGGATATTTGGAGGCGCAAAACGTGATGGCGGCGGGTCTGACGGTTGATGAACTGCGCTTGGCCCTCGACAATGCGCTGACCAATTTCTACATCGCTCCGCGCACGATGGTCGCGCCGATGGCTTACAAGAGCAAACGTGTCATCGTCATGGGGGCTGTGGTAAACGGCGGCGTATTTCCGATGGACCGGCCGACGTCGGTGATCGAGGCGGTGGCGCGCGCTGGCGGTTTGGAGACCGGCGTTTATCAAAGAAGCACGGTGGAACTGGCTGATTTGAGCCGCAGCTTTTTGGTTCGCAACGGCGAACGTGTGCCGGTGGATTTTGAAAAACTTTTCCAGCAGGGTGATCTCTCGCAGAACGCTGCATTGGAGCCGGGCGACTATCTTTACATCGGTTCAGCCGCTGCGAACGAGATTTACGTGCTTGGTCAAGTGGGAGACCCTGGGGTTCTGGCTTACGCGTCAAAGCCGACGGTGATGAGCGCCATTGCTGGCCGGGGCGGTTTTTCGGGCAAGGCTTTCAAGAGCCGTGTGCTGGTGGTTCGCGGTTCGTTGAATAAACCGCAGACCTTTGTGGTGGATGTTTCAGACATTCTTGCCGGCAAAGCCCCGGACTTCAAATTGCAGCAGAAGGACATTGTTTACGTGAGTGTCAACCCGTGGCTGAAGGCGGCCGATGTTCTCGACACCGCGGCGCGGGCGTTCATCCAGTCTATGACAGTGACGGCTACGAGTCTCAACGTCGGTCCTTTCATCAAGTCACCTTGGATCAAGTAATATGAAACAGATTCTTCATACGACACTGGTTTCACTGGGTTTGGTCCTTTTGGCTGGTTGCGCCAGCAAAAGTGGTGGCAAGTTTACTGATTATCCACCTGCGGTCACTGGGGCCACAATGTCCGTGAAAGTGGAGAGCAAGCTGGATCCGGCGCTGTTGCGGCCAGATGCCAGCATGATGACCTTGGGGCCGGGCGACCAGATCGATGTGGAATTGCTTGGCCAACCGGGTTCGCGCACAACGCTGACGATCGGTCCGGATGGAAAGATTTACTTCAACCTGCTTTCGGGACTGGATGTGTGGGGACTGACCATCACCGATTGCAAGGCCCTCTTGGAAAAAGAGCTTGGGCAATATCTAACGGCGCCGCGTGTTTCAGTCTCGCTGCGCGCGGTCGGCAGCCAGCAGTTTTGGATGCTGGGTCGATTGAAGAAGCCAGGCGTTTATCCGATGACGGGCCCCATCACATTGATTGAGGCGCTCGCGCAAGCGGGCGGCACGGCCCGTTCGGAGTCGCAGATCTCCACGGAAGAGCTTTCCGATCTGCGGCACAGTTTTGTGGTCCGCGACGGACAGTTTTTGCCGGTGAACTTTGACCGTTTACTCCGTCACGGCGACATGTCGCAAAATATTTACCTGAAAGCCGGCGACTTTGTTTACGTGCCGTTCGCCTTGAACCAGGAAGTGTTTGTCATGGGCGCGGTCAAATTCCCACGAGCCATTCCGTTCAGCGACCAGATGTCGCTCGTGACCGCAATCGCCAGCGTGTCGGGCACGGTGAGTTATGATATTCTGGATCGAACGGACAACGGTGTGACCACAGTCAATGCGGATCTGTCCCATGTGGTGGTGGTCCGTGGATCGTTGAGCGAGCCGCACGTGTATGTCTTGAACTACTTGGACATCGTCAAAGGCAAGGCTCCTGACTTTCGACTGGAGCCGGGAGATATCGTCAATGTTCCGAATTCTCCCTATACGTCCCTCAAGCGTTACGTGAATCTGATCTTGAACAACTTCTCTGCGACCGTTGCCGCAAATGAAGGCGTGCGGGCAGGCGGCGGAACGGTCAACGTCGGGGTCAGTGTCCCGGTTGGACGTTGAGTCCGCTGGGTGCCAGCGGATTCGCCGGAACGAATGGCATGGGCTTGGCAGGCATGTTCGTCGCGAGATAGCTGACGAGCGACGAGATCTGGGCGTCATCCAAAATGCCTCCGGATGCTTTTGCAAACGCGGGCATCAATGAACCCATCCGCCCGTTGGCTATCCAGTTCCGCCAGTAATCTTCGTTCCGGTCGATGCGGGCCACGTGCAGATCCGGAACCATTGAAGCGCGATGTTCCGCTTCATGGCAGACACCGCACACCGAGGTGTAAAGTTCCTTGCCCAGCTTGCCGTTCGAATTCGCGTGGCAGGTGGCGCAATCACCCCGAAAAACTGCCTGTCGGTCTGCTTGGGCCATGCGTTGATTGTTCTCGCGTGTGCCGGGAGCCATGTTGGTTGCGGCAGTCGGCTGGGGCAATATGGTGGTGCGCAGGAGCAGGTGCTTCGTTCCTTTGTCGGTTGAGAATGTGATCGTCTTGATCACGGTGCCGCTCTTGCCAGCCAGGTTCATGTTCACTTCAAATCCAAATTGCTGGCCGGCTTTTATTTCCAGGGGCAACGGGGGCAATTTGGGAACCGTGCAGCCGCAAGAGCTCGGCGCTGCCAGCAATGTCACCGCCTCAGAAGATACATTCGTTAGCGAGAATCCATACTTTGCATTCATTTCCCCTGCGTTGGCGGTGACGCTTTTGTCTGTGGCATCCCAAGCAATGACTGACGCAGGAAGATCGGCGGGATTGATGGTCAACGCGGGCTTCGCAACGGGCGTCGGAGGAGGAGGAACTGGCGCTGGAGTGGGCGTTGGGACTGCGACGACTACGGGTGCTGGTGAGGGCGCAACAGGTGGGGTGACGACCGCGGGTTGCGGAGGTCTAGCCGCAACCGCCGCGGGCGGCTTGATGCCGTCTGGCAATGGCGGAGTCTCATTATGGGCCGTCGTGGGTTTGCTTGCAGAGCAGCCGGCGAGTGTGAGAACCGCAAGGATGCTGAAGGTGGCACCTGTCCGAACAACTGTTTGGCTTCGCATGGCCGCGGAACATAACGAAAGGCCCCGCCTGACGCCAGCGCCAAGCGGGGCACGTGATTTTCGGAAGGCTCAGAGCCGGTTCAGCGCGCTCAACACGGCCCGGATGGAGGCGAGTTCGATGTTCGTGTCCACGCCTGCGCCCCAGCGCGTCTTGCCGTCGGCATTCTTGATCTGGATGTAGGAGATGGCACTCGCGCCTTCGCCGGCGCTCAACGCGTGCTCGCTGTAATTCGCGATCTCGAACTTCGCCGCGTTTGCCTTGCCGAAGGCATGCACCAACGCTGCCAGCGGGCCGTTGCCTTCGCCGGACAGCTCGATGGCCTTGCCTTCCCGCAAGAGCCGGGCGGCGCAACGCACGAGTCCATTGCGGCTCTCCGTCTCGAAGCCTTCGAGTTGCCACGGGAAATCGCGCTCGATGTATTCGCGCCAGAACATGGCCTTGAGTTCCGCGCCGCTGACCTCGCGCCCGAGGCGATCCACCTCGTCGTTGGCGATGGGGCCAAACTCGGATTGCAAACTCTTGGGCAAGATGATGCCGTATTCCGACTCGAGCAGATACGCCACACCGCCCTTGCCGGACTGGCTGTTGACGCGGATGACTTCGCTGTATTCGCGGCCGATGTCCGCAGGATCGATGGTGAGGTAAGGAACGTCCCAATGGGTGCGCTCGCCCTTCTTCCATTCCGCCAACCCCTTCTTGATGGCGTCCTGATGCGAACCGCTGAAGGCGGTGAACACGAGTTCGCCGGCGTAAGGTTGGCGCGGCGGGACAGTCATGCCGGTGCAACGTTCGTAAACTTCGATCAACCCGCTCAAATTGCTGAAGTCGAGCTTCGGATCGATGCCGTGCATGTAGAGGTTCAACGCCACTGTGATGATGTCCAAATTGCCGGTGCGTTCACCGTTGCCGAACAGTGTGCCTTCGACGCGGTCGGCGCCAGCCAGCAAGCCGAGTTCAGTTGCCGCCACGCCCGTGCTGCGGTCGTTGTGCGTGTGTAAACTGATGATGAGCGAATCGCGATTCTTGATGTTCTTGCAGATCCATTCGATCTGGTCGGCGTAAACATTCGGCGTCGCGACTTCAACGGTGTCCGGCAGATTCAAGATCATCTTGTGCTGCGGCGTCGGCTGCCACACGTCCATCACGGCTTCGGAGATTTCCTTCGCGAATTCGACTTCCGTTGCGCTGAAGCTCTCCGGCGAATACTGGAGCATGACTTCCGTGCCCTTGAGCCGGTGCAAGCGGTCCTTGATCATCTGCGCGCCTTTGACGGCGATGGCTTTGATCTCATCCTTCGACTTGCCGAACACGACGCGGCGCTGCGCTGGCGACGTCGAGTTATACATGTGGATGATGACCCGCTTTGCGCCGATCAACGATTCGACGGTGCGTTCGATCAAATCCTCACGCGCCTGCACGAGCACCTGCAACCAGACGTCGTCCGGGGCGCGCTTCTCTTCGATGAGCCGGCGGTTGAACGTGAACTCCGTGTTCGAGGCGGACGGAAAACCGACTTCAATCTCTTTGAACCCGCACTTCACGAGCGTGTGGAACAGCTCGAGCTTCTGCGAAACATTCATCGGCACGGCCAGCGCCTGATTGCCATCGCGGAGGTCCACGCTGCACCAGCGCGGCGCCTGGGTCATGACGCGGTTGGGCCATTGCCGGTCAGGCAACGCCACCGGCGGGAACGGACGGTATTTCGCGGACGGGTTCTTGTGCATCGTTGTTGTGTTCATTGTGTTGTTTTGAGCCGTTGGCGGCGAGGCAAAACAAAAACCCCACCGCCTTCCGGCAGTGGGGTTGGAAATCGTTTTGGGACGAACCTAGACCCCGACCGCCGCGCAGCTAAGCAGCAGCGCGTTCAGCGAAAGTCGCAGGTTCTTATTGTTCATCGCGGGCGCAAAGTAGCAATCAAAGTTGCTCAGTCAAAACATATTTCGATTAAGGGGATGACTTCGCCCGGTAAAATTTACTCGGTTGTCCTAGGCTCAGCCCGTCAGTGAATTCAAATCCACCGATGGTATTCGTGAGATTCGTGAGCGGAGTCCAGCTTGTCAGATTCGTGGATGTCAGCAGGGAATAGATGCCCGGTTCGCCACTCAGCGTAAGTTTGATCTGGTTGCTGCTGGGCAGTGTTATGGCATCGAACTTCAGCGGCAGCGCAGGGATCGTTTCTCGGAAGAAGCCGAGAATGTCGGCCATGTAGGCGGTGCGGGTGGGTTCGTTGGTGATGGTCTCGAAGGGGAAGCCCCAATAGACGACACGCCCGCCGCCCGCCGAGCCGTCGTAGGCGATGCCCGCCGTCGCGCCGCCGGTGTAGCTCAACGCCGCGACAGTGCCGCTGCCCGTGGGCGTGATGACGTCTGGAAAACCAACGAGATAAAGTCCGCGTGTGCCGTCGTCGAAAGTGCCGTTCGCGTCGCCGGCAAAAATGGAGCCGCCCGCGGCGGTGAAACTCCAGACGCCTGAGCTATCCAATGAGTAGGTGGCGTGAAGTTGGTTGTGGAAGAAGTTGCGGTCCGCAGTAGTGGGGCCGGAGGCGCGGTCAAGGTCCCAGGCGATTTCGGCACCGGAAGTGAAGAGGCGTCCGCCCGCAGCGAGGAAGGTGGCAACCTGAGTTTGTTCGGCGGCGCTGAAGCTCTCATCGGCGGTGGATTCGTTGCCGCACGCCCAGACGACGATGTGATAATTCGTGAGCGCGACCTGCCCGCCAGTGACGGCTTCGTTCTGACACGTGTCGAAGGGAAAGCTGTAAGCGCTGATGGCTTTGCCGTGTTGCACAACGTAATCGAACGAATTGATGCGGCGTGGGAGGACGCGTTCATTGCCGCCGGTCGGGCCGGGCGGATCGTAAACTTGCGCGACGAAATCTTGCTTCAAGTTCAGCGTGCGGTCGTAGCGGTCGAAGGCATTCACAAACAGGGCGCGCGGCGACGCGGCGTAGGTCGGTGCGCGGCAACCGACGACTTCGGAGGGAAACGATTCGCCCCCTTCGTTCGCTGCGGTGATG
>JBEGQI010000056.1:0-2636 GCA_041181065.1 Verrucomicrobiota bacterium
CTCTCGGTGGTGGTGTATCCCGTGGACAAGTGGGTGCTGATGATGCTCAAGGCCACGGGCGCAACGAATGTCCGCAACCTCGGAGATGTCAGGTGGCACGCCATCGAGGACGGATCCCAAGGAAAAGGCACGGGACGCCACATCGCGGCGTTCGTGCTCTATCCGCAGAACGAATCAAGCTCAGCGACTGACGCTGGGAGAAAGTGAACAAAATGGACAAAGCAACCGAACAAGCAATGGTCGCGGAAATCAGAAAGGCTGGCGGCAGTTCGCTGGAGCGCGTGGTTAGGGAGCGTGTGTCCTCGCTCGCTCGGGAAGCCCTGCAAACCGATGGTGCCCACCACAAGCAATGGTATCTGGCCATGATACTCAAAGAAGTGGACGCCGCCGCTCACTACGACTGTGAGCAGTGGGGCGTAGACATGGGGATAGCTCCCTAACGACCAAGCTCACTGATCGGCGCGAGAAAACCAACGACTATGAAAAGCAAAAAAAACAAGCAAACTGAATCGGCCCGCGCCGATTCAGTGCAGCGCGTGGTTATGCCGCACGTCAAACTGCACAAGCCTGACCTGCTGGCAATATCATGCGAAATCACGCTCATCGGCATCCAAGCCGGGAAAGCGCAACGACAACTCGAAGAATCAATGGCCGCCGTGGACGCTCTGGTGCGCCGCTCACGGGAAGCGCATGACCAGGTGAAGAAAATCATCGAAGCCTGCGAGAGGGCGAGTGCGGCATAACAAGGATTCTGCAACTTCGTAATCATATCTGTTCGCATATTGAAATCGGTTAGTGGCTGGAAACAAACTTGTTGCGAAATATGGCATTGAACGCGGAACAACGGTATGTGCGCACGCCAGAAAAGATTCTGGATTGCGTGCTTTGGCCCGCGTCTAAGAAGAACCGCAAGTTGCTGGCCGAGTTCAAGCAGTGGGAGGATTGGCCCAAGGAAACTCGCAACGGTTATTCTGTGGCCGAGGTGCGCGCCTTCTTCGCCCGCAACGCCGGCAACATCAAAGCCCTGAACGATCTTTCCAACTTGGGCGATGAGTTGGGCAAGAAGACGAGCAAGCAAGACCTGGCCAACATCACCGCCAGCCGCATTGCGCAAGGTGCTCCCGATGCCTTGCCCGATGACGGCAGCCCGGTGGGTAATTACAACACGCAGGGCGCCATGGCGGATGCTTTACAAGCCCGGTATCGCGGGCAGATCCGGTATGTGGTGAATCGCGTGGTGTTCAATCACTGGCATCACGGGCGCGAACTGTCCAAGGGCGTGCCGCCGCCGCCGGGCAAGCGCGGCAATTACTACATCGGCACCGAATACTGCGACTGGTTCGAGCGCCACATCCTGCCCCAATGGAAGCACAACACGGACGCGCAGGGCGTGTTGTTGCCGGACCTAACCGCCAAAGCTCAAGAAGCCGAAGCCGCCACGAAAATTCTGAATCATCAGATGGCGGAACACGAATGGGCGGTGCAACAGGGCAAATACATTCTCAAGGAACGCGCCCTGAATCTGGTGCATGGCAGCGTTACGGTGATGCGCAACCTGTTCCGACGGGCGCATGAGACGAATATCCCGCTGGCCTTGGCAGAATGGGTGAAGCCGAAGTTGAGCGCGGAGGATTGGGTGGCGTTCCGTGAATATCATCTGGCCCAGGAACGGGCGGCCGTGGATTGGCTGGAGGGCGAATTGGAACGCCTCGGGCGCGAAGGCGCGCAGCAGGTGAAACGGGAGCAGAACTAGGTAGAACAGGGTGAAATAAGGTGAAACCAACTACGTATGCCCACGGATTCCACCATTGACCCGTTGCTCTGCGAAGCCATTTCGCGGCTGACGCGCACGTTCCGCGGGGAGATATGGGAGGATGATGCGGGCATTCCGTTGGTGCAGGACGCGGCGAGCAATGGGCGGCCCTTTGACATCACCACCTGCCATTACTGGAAGGAACCGCTCCGCGTGGCGAATCTGGCGACCACGCGGCGCCTTTACCTGACCGCTGCCAATCAGATCGGCAAGACCCTCGCCTGCGAACTCATCGCCCGGCACCGCGTCAAACATGACCCCGGCCACATGGTTCTGTATGACATGACCATCGAAGCCGCCGAGGACCACGGCAAGACCCGCTTCATCCCGTTCCTGCGCAGCATCCCCGGCATCAGCCGCATCATTGACCAAGTAGAAGCGGAGAACCGTTTCAACGTGACCACAACGGACATCCAACTGCCGGGCATGATTCTGCGGGTGCGTCCGTTGAACGAAGCGAACACCCAACGCATCACCGTGCGTTACATCTTCATCCACGACGCCGCGCTCGCCGAGAAGAATGGTCAGTTGCGCCGGGCCATCATCCGCGCCCGCGCCTTTGAAGGGCAGGAACTCATCGTGATGGAATCCCAAGGCGGCATCGAGGGCGACGACTATTCTGAGTTGGCCAACAAGACCAGCACCAACGCCGATTTGTGGGTGCGTTGCCCGTTGTGCGACGGCGAGCAAAAATTTGCGTGGCACGCCGAACGCCCCGAGGACTTCAAGGCTCGCCCGCCCAAGTCCGTGCCGTCCCTCGATCACGAGGCATGGGCGAACCACCACACGCCGCTGTTGCTCAAGCCGGAAAACATCCATGCCG
>JBEGQI010000057.1:0-24333 GCA_041181065.1 Verrucomicrobiota bacterium
CGGCTCCCACGAAGAATTTCATACTCACGCTCGAGGGCGTGAACAAGACGTTCGATGGCTTCAAGGCCATCAACGAACTCAACTTCTACATGGACGAAGGCGAGTTGCGGACGATCATCGGTCCCAACGGCGCGGGCAAGAGCACCATGATGGACATCATCACGGGCCGCACGCGACCGGACCGGGGCAAGGTGGAGTTCGGCAAGGACACGGACCTCACGCGGCTCAACGAGTATCAGATCAACCGCCTCGGCATCGGGCGGAAATTTCAGACGCCGTCAGTTTACATTGACCACACCGTGTTCGAGAACATCTGGCTCTCGCTCGAAGGCAGCCGGAGCATCTGGAGCACGCTCTTCTCGAAGATCACCGCCACGCAACGCGATCGCATCCACGATGTGATGGCCACCATCGGTCTCGGTTCCAAGGCCGATACGAAGGCGGGCGCGCTCAGTCACGGCCAGAAGCAATGGCTTGAGATCGGCATGTTGCTCGCGCAGAACCCGAAGTTGTTGCTCGTCGATGAACCCGCCGCCGGCATGACCGATGAGGAAACGCACGAGACGGGTTAGTTGCTCATGAGTTTGGCCGGCAAGCACAGCATCATCGTCATCGAGCACGACATGGTTTTCGTCCGGCAGATTGCGCGCAAGGTGACGGTGCTGCATCAGGGCACGGTGTTGTGCGAGGGCTCGGTGGATGAGGTGCAAAACGACGAACGCGTGGTCGAGGTCTATCTCGGTCGCAAGAAGAAGGAGAAGCACTGACGCGCCATGCTTTCGCTTTCCAACCTCCAAGTCAGCTACGACGGCTCGCGCATCTTGCGCGACGTCAGCCTCGAGGTGCAGCCCGGGCAGGTCGTCTGCCTCATGGGCCGCAACGGTGTCGGCAAGACCACCACGCTCAAAGCCATCACCGGTCTCGTGCGCCCCGACCACGGCACCGTGAAACTCGACGCCACCGACCTCACGAACCTCAAGCCCGACGGTCGTGCGCGTGCTGGTCTGGGTTACGTGCCGCAGGGCCGCGACATCTTCCCGAACCTCACGGTCATCGAGAACCTCCGCATCGGCGCGATCGCCCAAGGCCGCAAGCTCAATGGCGAACTGGACCGCGTTTACGAATTGTTCCCCGTGTTGAAGGAAATGACCCAGCGCAAGGGCGGCGTGTTGAGCGGCGGCCAGCAGCAGCAGCTCGCCATCGCGCGCGCCTTGTTGACGAATCCCAAGGTGTTGTTGCTCGATGAACCCACCGAAGGCATTCAGCCGAACATCATCGATCAGATCGGTGAGACCATCAAGCGCCTGCGCCGTGAGGGGCTCGTCAACGACGGACATAATTACACCGAGGAAGTCGGCAACGCACTGAAGCAGCTGCGCAAAGAAGGCAAGATCGGCATCCTCCTCGTCGAACAATATCTGGATTTCTGCCTGGACGTCGGCGATCGCTTTTATGTCATGGAGCGCGGAAGTATCGTGGCGCATGGTGCGATTTCCGAGCTTGGCGAAGACATCGTAAAAAAGTATCTCACTGTCTGACCCATGGTAGCGCCTGTCACCACCGCGAAAACTGCCGGCCACGCCGCGCTCGAAGTCGAAGTCGTCTTCCGCGAAAGCACCGTCACCTCCGCTTTCGCCACCAGCCCCATGAAGCTGCTCACGCCCCGTTCGCGCGGCGAATGTGTCTGGGCCTACACCAGCAGCTTTGGCGGCGGGCTCGTCGCGGGCGACCAGACGCAACTCGAACTCAAGCTCGGCCCCGAGTCGCGTTGCTTCGTCGGCACGCAGGCTTCGACCAAGGTCTATCGGAATCCGGCGGAACTGCCGTGCGGCCACGCGACCCGCGCCACGGTCGCCAACGGCGCCACGCTCGTCTTCGCGCCCGACCCGGTGCAGGCCTTCGCCGAGGCCAGCTACGCGCAACAGCAGGAATTCTATCTCGCGCCCGATGCGAACATCGTCTTGCTCGATTGGTTCACGTCCGGCCGCGCGGCGCGGGGTGAACGCTGGGCTTTCTCTCGCTTCACCAGTCGCAACAAGGTGAACGTCGGTGACAAGACAGTCTTCCTCGATTCGCTCGCGTTGGATGCGGACGACGGTGATCTCAATGCGCCGCATCGCACCGGACGTTTCAATTGTCTTGGCGTGCTGTTGCTGGTCGGCCCCAAGCTGCGCGATGTCGCCCAAAAGATTTTGGTCGAAGTCGGCGCTGCGCCGGTGCTGCGTCAGGCTGCGCTGGTTTTCAGCGCCAGCCCCATCGCCGACGGCGCCGTGTTGCGCATCGCTGGCGAGCAGGTGGAGGCAGTTGGCCGTGAATTGCACAAATACCTCGCGCAACTGAACCCGCTGCTCGGCGACGATCCGTGGGCGCGCAAATGGTAAAATTTTCCGAGTATGCATCTCTCCCCACGAGAACTCGACAAACTCACGTTGCATCAGGCGGGATCGCTCGCGCAGAAGCGATTGGCCCGCGGCGTGAAGCTCAACCATCCCGAAGCCGTGGCGCTCATCGCTACCGTGCTCCTTGAATTCATCCGCGACGGCAAGAGCGTTGCCGAGCTGATGAATCTTGGCCGCCAACTGCTGGGCCGCAATCAAGTCATGTCCGGCGTGCCGGAGATGATCTACGACGTGCAAGTCGAAGGCACTTTTCCGGACGGATCGAAGCTCGTCACCGTGCATCATCCCATCGCCAGCGAGAACGGTGATTTGAAACTCGCGCTCCACGGCAGCTTCCTGCCGGTGCCGGACCTTTCGATTTTTCAGACAACAACCCTGAACGAACACCCTCTCCCCCAATCCGGGGGAGAGGGCGGGGACGCGAGCGCGATCCCCGGCGCGATGCAAATCAAAGACGGCGACATCGAGCTCAATGTCGGTCGCGCGACGGCGGAAATTGCCGTCACGAATCTCGGCGACCGCCCGATTCAAGTCGGCAGCCATTACCATTTCATTGAGACGAACGGCGCGTTGCAATTCGACCGCGCGAAAGCCTACGGCATGCGGCTCGACATCCCAGCGGGAACGGCGGTTCGCTTCGAGCCGGGTGAGACTAAGACTGTGAAACTGGTTGAGATCGCGGGGAAGAAAGTCATCCGCGGCGGCAACAACCTCGCGAGCGGAAAAGTTTCGCCGGCGGGCAAGAAGGCGGCGTTGAAGCAGGTTAAGGCGAAAGGATTCTCCCATGTCGCATAAGATGAAGCGCGCCCATTACGCCGACATGTTTGGCCCGACCACTGGCGACAAGGTCCGTCTCGGTGACACGTCGCTCATCGCGGAGGTCGAGAAGGATTTCACCGTCTATGGCGACGAATGCAAATTCGGCGGCGGCAAAGTCATCCGCGAAGGCATGGGCCAAGCAGCAGGCGTCGGCGCGAAGGACGCGATCGATTGCGTCATCACCAACGCGATCGTCATTGATCACACCGGCATCTACAAGGCCGACATCGGAATCAAGAACGGTTTGATTTCTGCCATCGGCAAGGCAGGCAATCCCGACGTGATGGCGGGCGTGACGAAAGGAATGATCGTCGGCGTCACCACCGAAGTCATCGCGGGTGAAGGTTTGATTCTCACGGCGGGCGGGCTCGACACGCACATTCATTTCATCTGTCCGCAACAGGCGCACGAAGCCATTGCTGCCGGGCTCACTACGATGGTGGGCGGCGGCACTGGCCCGGCGGTCGGCACTTGCGCCACGACTTGCACGCCTGCGCCGAATTACATCCGCGAGATGCTCCGCGCCGTGGATGCATTGCCGCTGAACTTTGGTTTCACCGGCAAAGGAAACACCGCGATGCCCGCCGGTCTCGCGGATCAGATCAAAGCCGGTGTCATCGGTCTCAAGCTTCACGAAGATTGGGGCACGACGCCCGCCGCGATTGACTGCTGTCTTGGCATCGCCGACAAGCACGACGTGCAGGTGACGATTCACACGGACACGTTGAACGAATCCACGTTCGTCGAAGGCACGATAGCGGCATTCAAGGGCCGCACGATTCACACGTATCACAGCGAAGGCGCGGGCGGCGGTCACGCGCCGGACATCATCCGCATTTGCGGCGAACCGAACGTGCTGCCAAGTTCCACCAATCCGACGCGGCCTTACACGGTCAATACCATCGACGAGCATCTCGACATGCTCATGGTCTGCCATCATCTCGATCCGAATTTGCCCGAGGACGTGGCCTTCGCCGAGAGTCGCATCCGCGGTGAGACGATTGCCGCTGAAGATATTCTCCACGACATGGGCGCGATCAGCATGATGAGTTCCGATTCGCAAGCGATGGGCCGCATCGGCGAAGTGATCACGCGGTCGTGGCAGACGGCGGATAAGATGAAACAGCAGCGCGGCCGGCTGCCCGATGAAAAAGGCGACAACGACAACGTCCGCATCAAGCGTTACCTCTCGAAATACACGATCAATCCGGCACTCGCGCACGGCATGGCGCACGTCATCGGTTCGATTGAAGTCGGCAAGCTCGCCGATCTCGTGCTGTGGAAGCCGGCGATGTTCGGCGCGAAACCGGAGATGGTCATCAAAGGCGGCTTCATCGCGTGGGCGCAGATGGGCGATCCGAACGCGAGCATCCCCACGCCACAACCGGTTTACATGCGCCCGATGTTCGGCGCGTTTGGCCGCGCGACCGGCGCGACGAGTATCGCATTCGTCAGCCAGCTCGCGAAGAAGGCGAATGTTGGGAAATCCTACGGGCTGACCAAGCATGTCGTCGCCGTGAAAGGCTGCCGCAAAGTCGGCAAGAAAGATTTGAAGTGGAACAACGCGATGCCGAAGATCACGGTTGATCCGGAGACGTATGAAGTGCGCGCCGATGGTGAGTTGCTGACGTGCCAGCCAGCGAAAGTGTTGCCGCTGGCACAGCGATATAACCTTTTTTGAATAACCGACGAGACACCACGCCACAGCGTTTAGGGGGACTCGAATCCGATCGAGTCCCCGCTTTGTCTCTGCGCCTTGGTGACGAAAAGGACTTCCTCATCTGGCAACTGTGCGACTCGGCGTTTCCGACCGGCGGTTTTGCGCACTCGGCCGGATTGGAAGCTGCTTGGCAGCACGGCGAAGTGCGTAATCGCACCGAACTGCTCAGCTTTCTAGAGACGAATCTCCATCAGCTGGGTCGCGCGGCGTTGCCGTTTGTGAACACGGCTTTTGACGATCCGGAGCGCTTGGGCGAACTGGACCAACTCTGCGATGCGTTTCTTTCGAATCACGTCGCCAATCGCGCGAGCCGTTTGCAGGGTCGGGCCTTCCTGACGGCGGTGGAGCGGATATTCAAAGCGGAAAGCGGAAAGCGGAAAGCGGAAACACCTTTCGCGCACTTCGCTCCGGTGTTTGGCGCGTGCCTCCGTGAACTCCAAGTGCCCCACGATACTGCCCTCCGCATGTTCTTCTTCAACCATCTGCGCAGCGTGCTGGCGGCGGCGGTGCGTTTGAACATCGTTGGGCCGATGGAGGCGCAGCAATTGCAGCAGCGGCTGGCCTCGCAGGCGGCGACGCTTGCCGACCGGGCGGCAGCTTTCACGCTGGACGATGTGGCGCAGGCGGCGCCGTTGCTGGATTTGTGGCAGGGCGCGCAAGACCGGCTTTACTCGCGGCTGTTTCAAAGTTAAATCCCCAGCACAATTTTCATGGCTTCGAAGGATAAATCAGAAATCGTATCGCCGCTGTCGGATTATCTGCAACAGCTCCATCAGGAGTGCGCGGCGGACAACAGTGGCGAAGTCGCCACTTACATCCCGGAACTGGGCAAGGCGAACCCGGACTGGTTCGGCATCGCGCTCGTGACGGCCACGGGCGCCGTTTATGAAGTCGGCGACACCGACCAGCTTTTCACGATTCAATCAATCTCGAAGCCGTTCGTTTACGGGCTGGCGCTTGAAGACAACGGTCGCGAGGCCGTGTTGAAAAAAGTCGGAACGGAACCAACCGGCGATGCTTTCAATTCCATCAGCCTCGAGCCGGGCACGGGACGTCCGCGCAATCCGATGATCAACGCTGGCGCCATCGCCACGGCGGGACTGGTCGAAGGTAAGACCGAGAAGATCCGGTTCAATCGCGTGCTCGAGATGTTGAGCAAATATGCCGGACGCGAGCTGGCGTTGGACCGCGCGGTGCATTCCTCTGAGAGCGAGACCGGCCATCGCAATCGCGCCATCGGCCACATGCTCCGCAACTTTGACATCCTGACGAGCGATCCGATCCCGGTCACGGAATTGTATTTTCGCCAGTGCTCCGTCTCGGTGAATTGCCGCGACCTCGCCACGATGGCAGCGACGTTGGCGAATCGCGGGGTGAATCCCATCACGGGCAAACAGGCGTTGCGCGGCGAATATGTGGAGAGCGTGCTGAGCGTGATGGAGACGTGCGGCATGTATGATTACGCGGGCGAGTGGCTTTACAACGTCGGCATGCCCGCGAAGAGTGGCGTGGCGGGGGGCGTGCTGGCCGTGCTGCCCGGCCAGCTCGGCATCGGCGTGTTCTCGCCGCGGCTCGACAGTCACGGCAACAGCGTGCGCGGCATCCGCGTCTGCCAGCAGTTGTCGCGGCATCTCGACCTGCATCTGCTGAACCGGCCGACCATCGGGAATTTTACTATCCGTTTGCGCTTTCATGCCGGCGAATTCAACTCCAGCCGCGTGCGCACGGCGGAAGAGGCGGCGGTCCTGCGTCAGCACGGCAGCCGCGTCAAAGTCTGGCAGTTGCAGGGCAATCTCGCTTTCAGCACGGCGGAAGTCGTCGTCCGTGATCTGGTGAAGCACTTCGACTCGACGGATTATTTCATCCTCGATTTCAAACGCGCCCTCAGCCTGAACCAGAGCGCCTGCCATCTATTCCACGACTTCCAGAAGAAGTTGCTGGCCCATGGGAAGAAGATGCTGTTCACACACACGCAGACCGTGCCGTTGTTGCGGCGCTTCCTGCACGTGAAGCTCGGCGAAAAGTTTGCGACGGAGTTCCGCGCTTATCACGACAACGACGCGGCGTTGGAGTGGGCGGAGAATCAATTGCTCGACGCGAACCTGCCCGGTCGCAGCGCCGATCTGCGCGCGGCGCCGGAGTCATTCGATGCGCTGGCTGGACTCGACAACGCGGAGTTGAAGGCGGTCACCAAGCTGCTGCGCCGCCGGAAGTTTGCGGCGGGCGACACTATCATCAAGGCGGGCGACAAGGCGGACGAAATCTTCTTCGTCGTGAGCGGATGCGTCAGTGTCATCATCGAGTTGCCGTCCGGTTCGCCGCGGCGGCTGGCGAGTTTTTCGCCCGGCATGACTTTCGGCGAGATGGCGATCATCGATGGCGCGCCGCGCTCCGCCAACATCACGGCGGACACGGCGGTCGAATGCGATGTGCTCCTGCTGAAAGATTTCAAGGCGCTGGAGGCAGAGCAGCCGCGCGTGCAGGCGAAGTTGTTGCGCAACCTGTGTCATGCCTTGTCGATGAAGTTGCGCAAGGCCAACCGCGAACTCAGCGTCTTTGACTGACGGGCGCTTACGGAACATTTCTCATGCGTTTGCTTCTACACTTCGGGCACGACCATGGCGGTCAGCCAGGTCACTTTCACGAGCGCGAACTGCCGTTGGATCGCGACTTCAAACAGCGCGCCTTTACCGTCGGCGTCGGCGGCCCCGTCGGCAGCGGCAAGACGGCGTTGATGCTGCAACTCTGCAAGCGCCTGCGCGAGACGATGAACATCGCCGCAGTGACGAACGACATTTTCACCAAAGAAGACGGCGAGTTTTTAACGAAGCATGGCGCGTTGCCGGCGGAACGGATCCGCGCGGTGGAGACGGGCGGTTGTCCGCACGCTGCCATCCGCGAAGACATCTCGGCGAACTTGCTCGCGTTGGAGGAATTGCACACGAAGTTCAAGCCGCAGATGCTCTTCATCGAATCTGGCGGCGACAACCTGGCCGCGTGTTACAGCCGCGAGCTGGCGGATTACACCATCCAGGTAATCGACGTCGCGGGCGGCGACAAGATCCCGCGCAAGGGCGGCCCCGGGATCACGCAGAGCGATCTGCTCGTCATCAACAAGACCGACCTCGCGGAGATCGTGGGCGCGGATTTAGCTGTGATGGAACGCGACACGAAGAAGATGCGCGGCGCCGGGCCGTTTGTTTTTGCGCAGGTCAAGAACGGGGTAGGCGTGGACGATATCATCCACCAGATCATCCACGCGTGGCAGCACGCTACGGGTGTTAGTCACGTTCATTGAACACATCACTGGTGGCTTGCGGTGACGGTTGCGGGTTTGGTTGCGTCTGCCCGCACTTCCACGGAGCGCCGATATAGCGGATGGCCTTGCCTCGATTCGGTGGACAGGTGGTGAATGCATGAGGCATCGGGTTGTTGTTGAGGTTTGTGAACATTTACTTTTCGGTAGACGCTGAATACTATTCAGCGGTGTCTTTACGGAATTATGTTCGACTGTCAATTCCGGTGGCCTTGCTAACCGTTTTCTGCGGAGTCACGTCATCGGCATCTTCGGCCTCGCCGTGGTTTAACCGCACATGGCAGGCAGACGATGGTTTGCCGGGTGACAACGTCACGGGTGTGGCGCAGACGAAAAATGGTTACCTTTGGATCGCCACGCAAACTGGGCTCGCCCGCTTTGATGGCATTCGCTTCTTAAATCTCAAAATTCCCCGTGGCCGGGCGCATCCAATCATTCGCGCCATGCTGCTGGATGATCACGATCAGCTATGGCTGGCGGAGGAGGGCGGGGTGGTGGCTACCATGCTGGGGCAGGATAGGCTGTTTAATCCAAGTGTAGACGGGCTTTCAAAAACTCAACCACTGGGGATGGTGCAGGATGCTGATGGCGGCATCTGGATTTCGAGTTTGGATGGCACGGTGTGTCGCATTGCCGATGGAAAAGTTCGGCGATTCAGCGAAGCAGATGGATTGCCGGCTGGTGGCACCTGCTGCCTGGTTCGGGATGTGCACAAACAGGTCTGGTTTGCGAAGGCGGGACAAGTTGGCGTGTTTCGCGAGGGGAGGTTTCAGTCGTTGTTCTCGTCCAGCGAACGTTCCATCCAAATGATTGGCAGCGCGGATGGTGGTCTGTGGATTTGCGCTGGCGACAGCTTGCGGCGCAGCGTGGCTGGGCAGTCGCCGGTTGGGGTGGCGACGATTCTGGGGGATACGACTCCCACGCGGCCCACGGTGTTGTTCGAGGATAGCAAACGCGCGTTGTGGATTGGGACGATGGCGGGCGGGTTGTTTCGTTACAACGGCACGAATGTGGTGCGCGTGGAGACCTCGCACCGCCGCATTCGCAGCATCACCGAGGATCGTGAAGGCAACATCTGGGTCGGGACGGACGGCGGTGGGTTGAACCGGTTGCGTGAGCAGGTGGTGGAGATTCAGGGCATCGAGGCCGGCATGCCCTTCGATACTGTGCGCTCAGTCTGTGAGGCGTCAGACGGGATTTTCTGGGTGGTCACGCAGACCGGCGAGGTGGTTAACAATGAGGCGGGCACGTGGCAGCCGGTCGCGGACTGGATTGGCGGGCAGGCCACTTGCGTGACGTGCGACAAGGCGGGTGTCATCTGGATCGGCACCTACAGCCGTGGCGTGCAACGCTGGCAGGACGGCAAATTCACTGCGTTACGGCGGACTTCGGGGCTGGCGCAAGCGGGGGTCCGTTCATTGTTCGCTGATCGCCGGGGGGATCTCTGGATCGCGTTCTCGACTGGTGACGTTTTGCAACGGTATCGCGACGGTGCGTTCAAGAACTATGACCTGCCTGCCGAGAGCCGTCCCATCCGGGCGTTCGCCGAAGACGAAAAGGGAACCTTGTGGATGGCGAATCTCGACATGCGACTCCTGCGCGTGGATGGCGACGCAGTAATTGACGAGACTGATCGGACAACTGAGCCGCATCATCCCATCCGCTGCTTGGCCGCGACGCCGGATGGCTCGTTGTGGATCGGGTATTCATCGTCCGGTCTGGGGCTGTTGAAGAATGGGCGCTTCACGAAAGTCGGGCTCGATGAAGGTTTGCGGGATGACAGTATTTGTTCGATGACTGCGGATTGCAATGGGAACATGTGGTTTGGTTCTGACCATGGAATTTTTCGCGCCACCATCAAGGAGTTTCTGGATCTGGAGGCGACCCAATCTGGGGTAGTGAAATGCTACGGTTACGGGCGAGACGAGGGCTTGCCGAGTTTGCAAGGCTACTACGGTTATGCCCCCGGCGCCTGCACCACGAAGGATGGGCGCGTTCTCATTCCCACGCATTCAGGGCTGGCTATCGTCCATGCGGATCGCATCCGGAACAACAATGTGCGTCCGCCGGTCATCATTGAGCGCGTCGAGGCGGATGGGCAGGGTATTGACTTTTTGAGCGGCAGCCGGCGGCGCGCGCAACTCCAGCCTGATCATCGCAAGGTGGAGTTCTTCTTCAATGCGCCAAGCTTTATCGAATCTGAGAAGGTGCGCTTCCGTTACCAACTGGAGGGTTGGGACGAGGAGTGGGTTGAGTCCGACGGCGAGCGGACGGTGGCTTATTCGCGGTTGCCGGATGGTGAGTATTGTTTTCGAGTGACGGCCGGGAACAGTGATGGGCTGTGGAATGAAACCGGGGCGGAAGTGCGTTTTGTGGTCACGGCGTTCATCTGGAATACCTGGTGGTTCCGGTTTGTCTCGGTAGTCGGATTGGTGGGGCTGACGTATGCGGTGGTCCGTTTTGTGGCCGTGCGCCGGCTGCGCGCGAAGGTGGCCCGCTTGGAGCGTGAGAACGCCTTGCAGAAGGAACGTGCGCGCATCGCGCAGGATATCCACGACGACCTCGGCGCGCGCATGACCCAGATCTCCTTGCTCACCGAACTTACGCAGCAATCCATCGCGCGCCCGCAAGCCGCCGCTGACAATGTCGCCCAGATCGCCAGTCTGTCGCAGCAGGGCATCAAATCGTTGGACGAAATCGTTTGGGCAGTCAACCCGCGCAACGACACGCTGGCGGATTTGCTTGATTACGCGGGCCAATATGCGGTGGACTTCCTGCGCATTGCGGGGGTGCGCTGTCGCGTGGATTTTCCAACGGCTCCTCCGAAGCGAGAGCTTTCCGGGGAGATTCGCCACGGATTGTTCCTAGCCGTGAAAGAGTCGCTCAACAACGTGGTGAAACACGCGCACGCGACGGAAGTTTCAGTGCGAGCGGTCATGGACGACCAGAACCTCATCTTGGAGATAGCGGATAATGGTCGTGGCTTTGTGACGCCGCCCCCCAACGCCCTTGCCGACGGGCTGCGGAATCTCCAGACGCGCATCAGCGACATCGGCGGTAAGTGCGACATCTCCAGCCGGTTGGGCGCGGGGACGGTAATCCGGTTCGAGATTCCGTGGGCGCTCCAGCAGCGTGGCATATGATGTTTAGCGGGTTGCGTTCGACTTGCGGGTCAGTGATGCTGCAAGCGTAATGCATAAGAAGCGGATCCGAGTCTCGCTTGTCGATGACGATGCCGGCACGCGGGAAAAGTTGAAGGCGTTGATCAATGCCTCGTCCACGCTGGCGTGCCTCTGCACTTATCCCAATAGCGAGGAGGCCTTGCGTGGCATTCCCATCGACCCGCCAGATGTGGTGCTCATGGACATCAGCCTGCCGGGTATGGCCGGCATCGAATGCGTTGCGCAGCTGAAACCGAAAGTTCCCAAGCTGCAGATCCTCATGCTCACCACCTACGAGGACAGCAAGTTGATCTTCGATTCACTTCGCAACGGCGCCTCCGGCTATCTGCTCAAGAACATGCCGCCGCAGGAACTTGTGCAGGCGGTCGAACAAGTCAGCGCTGGGGGCTCGCCGATGTCCATGGCCATCGCGCGCAAGGTGGTGAACTATTTCCAGGAGCTCCGGGAGAGCAAGTCGGAGATCGACCTTCTTTCCAAGCGCGAACAGGAGATCCTTGCGCTGCTTGCCAAGGGGTATCTCTACAAGGAGATCGCCGACCAGCTCGGCATCACGCCCGGAACGGTGCGCGTCCACCTGCACACCGTTTACGAGAAACTGCACGTTTCGTCGCGCACTGAGGCGGTGGTAAAGTTTCTCGGCAAGCAGTGAATTGCGATACGAACTCGCTCTGCGCCCAGTTACGGAAACAGTCCGCGGATGCGCTTGGCTTCTTGGACGCGTTTTACGCCAAGACAGAGGGCTGCGAGGCGCATCGGAATCTTCTCCTTCCGGCTTAGCGCGAGGGTTTGCATGTAAGCCGTTTCCAGGGTGCGGAACAGCTTGTCGGTGATTTCAGTCTCGCCCCAGAAGAAGCTTTGCAGGTCCTGCACCCACTCGAAATAGGAGACGATGACGCCGCCAGCATTGCACAGAATGTCCGGGATGACGAACACGTCGCCGCGTTGCTCGAGGATGTCATCCGCCTCTGGCGTAGTGGGGCCGTTTGCGCCTTCGGCCAGGATGCGGCATTGGATCTTTGCGGCATTTTGTCCCGTAATCTGCCGCTCCAATGCGGCCGGGACGAGGATGTCGCACTTCAATGTCAGCAATTCATCGTTGGAAATGGCATCGCCGCCGGAAAAATCCTTTACGCTCCGCGTGCGCATCACGTGATCATCGAGATCGCTCAGGTTGAGCCCGCGTGGATTTGTCACACCGCCGAAGGCATCGCTCACGGCAATGATCTTCGCGCCTTGGCGGGCGAGCGTGAGCGCTGCGACGGAACCGACATTGCCGTATCCTTGCACCACGGCAGTGGCGCGATTCATGTCGATGCCGACGGTGTCTGTGGCACGGTTGGCGAGGTAGGCCACGCCGCGTCCGGTCGCTTCGCGGCGACCGAGCGAACCACCGAGACCGACGGGTTTGCCGGTGACGATGCCGGGCACCGACGCGCCGACGTGAACTGAGTAGGTGTCCATCATCCACGCCATGACCTGTTCGTTCGTGCCAACATCCGGTGCCATCACGTCCACTTGCGGGCCGATGAACGAGATCATTTCCTGACAATAGCGGCGTGTGAGCCGTTCGAGTTCGACGTTGGACAGTTCGCGTGGATTGCAGGTGATGCCGCCTTTGGCCCCACCATAAGGCAGACCGACCAGCGCGCACTTCCAACTCATCCACATCGCGAGCGCGGCAACTTCGCCGAGCGTGACGTCCGGGTGAAAGCGCAAGCCGCCCTTGGTCGGGCCGAGCGTGAGGTGATGTTGCACACGATAGCCCGTGAAAACCTTGGTCGAGCCGTCGTCGCGGTGGATGGGGAGGGCGACCACCATGGAGCGCTTGGGGAGCTTTAGCCGGTCGCGCTCGTTTGCGGGGATCTGTAGACGGTCCGCAACACGGTCGAACTGCTGACACGCCATCTTGAACGTGGGGTGATCGTAGATGTTCATGGCAAAGCTGCGACCTTGATCGTATGAGCCGAACCGTCGCGGGAAAATATGTCGTTTGTTATATCCGCCTGTTCACAGCGGAATATAACACACGTTGCTCGTCAGCATCATCATGATGTAAACGAGCGTCGTGACCATGGGGCCGAGGTAAACTTTTCCCGTGAGGCGGAAGAAGGCGCGATTGAAATATGGCAGCACGAACATCATCGGGATGACGCCGAGCAGCAGGTTCGTGTAGAGCCATTCCTGCGTCCAGAAAACGGTGCCGGTGGCGAGGTAGTGCGAGTATTGGATAATGAGGATCAGCACCAGCCCCACGGAATTGGCGAGTGCGTTGATGAGTTGATTCACCCATTCCCGTTGCCCGGCGAACCGGTTCGCGCTGTTCACGCGGATGGAATTGGCCAGATAGAAGATGAAAAATAACGGCAGGTATTCGAGCGCCACGAGCAGCATCTTCGGCGGGAACGACGCGGGCGCGGAGAGGAACGTGAACCGCAAGTCGGTGTGGAAGGCAGCATAGGATGCGAATACTAGACCGTAGAAACCCGCGAAAACGATCAAGGCGAGCAGGAGCGTCCGGGTCAATTCGCCGGGCGTCGTGCGGATGCCCCACATCGCTGGCGTGACGCCGTTTTTCTTACCGAAGAATCGGTAGGTGAAGCTGAAGATCAGCAGACCGATGATTCCGTTGGCGACGGCCCAAAGCAGGATGGCATTATTGATGCGCTGTGGGAACCACCACGTCTGGCGGCTTGAACTCGCTTCTGGAAACAGCACTTCCGTGGCGCGCGCCATGGGAATGAACAAGAAGCAGGCGATGACCGCAGCTACGATAAAGGTCGTCCAGAAAAGAATCTTCCCTCTCCCTTGAGGCGCGGGCAAAGGCGGCGGAATTGGTTGGGCGAGTGTTCGAAAGCAGGGCAACCGGAGCAACAGCGCGGCGAACGGGACGAGGAAAAGAAATCCCCCGATCAGCGCGAGCAACGTGAACGCCTCCTTAAACAGCCACGTTTGCTGTGATGGCAGCAATGCTGAGTCCAGCGCCAACGTCTTTGTGAAGAAGTCTACCAAGTGGCTGATGTGCCGAGGATCGTAGGGCAGCAGCGGGTGGATGTTTGGTGTGTTGTGCACCACGCGCAATGTGCGGTTCGTGACCTCGCCGTAGTATTTGTCGATCTCGACTTCGACGATCTCCTCGTTCTCAGGGAAGATGGTGTTCACCAACCGCAATGCCTCAGGCGCTGTGCGCAGGCGCGCATGACCGAGTTCGGTGCGGAAGGCGCCTTCATCGTAAAGCGCGTAGTCGAGGCCCACGTTGGCGTTGACGGTTGCGAGGATGGAATTGCTCAGAGTCAGCACATAGCCGCCAATGAATGCCGCGGCCAGCTTCTCGCGGTTGCCCGGTGCGATCGCTGGTTTCGTCGAGGAGCGGCGGGAGGCTTTCAACTGGCGTCCGCCGAAGTGGGAGGCCGTTTGCAAAGTCGCGTTGCCGCCAGCGGAGTAGCCTGCGGCGCCGATGCGTGTTTTATCGACGTAATCAAAATTCGTGCTGCTCCAGACGTGCTCGATCATCGGGATGAGGCCGTAACCCTCCAGCGTGGCGGACCGTCGCTGCATGGTCGCGCTGGACGCCCCTTGATTGTAGGGGTCGATGGTGATGACCGCCGCGCCGCGCCGCGCGAGTTCGATGGAATAAGGCGTCATCGTTTCCTTGCTCCGCTCGAAGCCGGGGCAGACGACCACGAGCGGCACGCGATTCGATGCGCTGGCGAACTTCGGTTTGAACAGATCCGCGGCGACCCATTGCCCGTTCGTGGTCGAAAGTTTGAATCCAGTGATCTCGACTGTGCCGCCCGCGGTTTGAACGAAGTGCGCGCCAAGTCCGCCGATCATCACGAGGGCCAGTGCAACGATCAATTGGAGTTTCATCCAATGGTTGCGACCGCCGGTGGCTTGCGCGTTGTCGTTCATGGCAGATAGATGGCCCGGAAAAACCGCTGCGGTTCGTTGACGACGTTCGTCGTGTTCACGGTGAACGGCGCAAGGTTGGTGGCGATGTTAGCCCAACTGCTCAGGTTGGTGGCAGTTTGAATCAGGTATCGGCTGCCGGGCACGCCGCTCAAGTTTGCCTGAAAAAAACCGTTGGGTGCGAGTGCTGGCGCCTCAAAGTGCGGTGTGAAGTTGACGACCGTGGCCACGACGGAAGTGGAAGTCTGGCTCGTGGTGAAGCCTATCCCATCCGCCCCCACGGGTGGCAGGTTGAGGTTCGAAAAGCTGCCGGAAACGGACGCGGCGGAAAGCAACGTGAACCGTTGACCCGGCGTCACGGCGAATCCGTTGGTCAGTTGCAACGTTCCCGCGAGCGCGGCGCTACCCGAGATTAGGAGGCAATCGTTGGTGTTCATCAACGTGACGGCCACCGTCGCGGAAGTGGTGTTGGTGAAATTGCCGAAGAGCCTGGACGGTCCTGTGCTGTTGCTCAGGATCAGAGTTCCGCCGTTCAGCAGATTGAACGGGTTGGTCACGCTGCCGAATTGGCTGAAGCCCAGTTGCCCGCCGCTGAAGGTGATTTCTGCGTTGCCGGCGCCCCGCAGGATTTGCGAGGCGAAAAGCGTGCCGCCACTTTGCCGCACGTATCCGTCGCCATCTTTGCCGATGAGCATGACGCCAGTTACAACGAGCGAGCCGTTGGTCGCAAGATACAATCGCCCCTGACCGGGCTTCCCGAAGACGGACTCCAGCGCCCCCAGCGTTAGGTTGCTAATGGTTCCCACGTTGCTGTCGATCTTCACCGCCGGTGATGGCGTGGCGGAGGCTCCGGAAATCAAGATCGTGTTGCTGGAGGTGTTAGGAAGATTGGTGAAGTTCTGCCAGTTGTAGGCCCAACGAAAATGATTCGCACCGAAGCCATAAATGTCCGTTGCGAAGGGATCGTTCAACACGGTTTCAGCGGCGATGCGTTGGAGGTATTGCGCATCGGCGGGATTGTTCGTCGAATAGCATGTGCTGCCCTCGGGGCTGCGCCCAAAGAGGGCCGAGTAGAATACGCAGGCCGCCAGATAAGCGCCGAGGCTGTTGGGATGCCGGTCTGCGAGGCTGTCGTCGGTGATGTAGAGATTCAGGCCCGGTCGTTCGGCGCGCACGCGCGCCCAGGCCAGCCCCACCGGCGAAATCGTCGAGCCGAGTTCGTTGGCGATCAGCGCGTAGCCTTGGCGCGTGGCGATGTTCATCGCGGTGAAGCTGCCGTAGCCGCCGTCGCAGGTTTTGTATTGAGCGGGGATGTCGTAGCTGTTGCAGTGCGCGGAAGTGTCGCCATTCAAATAGCCCCACGTCTGATAGAACATCGTTTGCGCGGCGTGGTTGGTGATGAGCGTGTTCAAGGTGCGGCTCGCGGGGAAGAAACGGTTGGTGCGCACGCTCGGTTGCGAGGGATTGTCGCTTTGCTCCTGCAACACGACGACATCGAAGCTTCCTGAGATGACGGCATTGGTCGAGGGCGCGTTGGTCGCATGATCCTGCAATTCCCAACTGCTGTTGGCGATGGCGGAGCAGGAGATCTCCGTGCCAAGGCTCTGGCACAATGCGGTGAGGATGCCGGGGATGTCATTCGAGTAACTCGCGCTGATGCCGATGAGACTGTTGCCGAGAAAGAGGACGCGCATCGGCGTTTCACTCGCGGGCGTGACGTTGGCCCAGGTGGCGTCTACGCGCATCGTGTCGTAGTTGAATGTGCCGGTCGTATTGGTCGAGCTTTCCCAAAACAAAACGGTGCCGAGGTTGGCTGGTTCGGATGCCGCGCCTTTGGTGGCAGTCGCGGTCGCGACCGGTTGGGCTGCTCCGGGATTCGGGTTGATGAACAGCTGGCACGGCTGGCCCGCGCCGAAAACGAATTGCAGCACCAGCAGATAGTCGGTTCCGATCGCGAGCTGGTTGCTGGCCCAAGCGGTCGCGCCCCCGAGACTTTGGATGCCCAAGTTGAAATGGGTCGAGTCCGATCCCTGACGCGCGTGCAGCGTCAACGCGTCGTTGGCGGCGGGATTGCCGGGATAAGTGCCGCTTGTCACCGTGGGAATGAGTTCGCACAACACTTCGTCGTTCGTTGTGGGATTGGCGGCGACGTTCAACAGGAGCGAGAAGTAAACGGAGCCGTTGGTGATCGCGGCGCCGATGCTGCGGTAGTAGGCGCGTGAACTGTTCCCCGCGCGGCTAAGTTGAAGGTGGGCGGCGGGATTCACGTTGTTGGTTAACGCCGCGAGCCCCGGAGTGGTCGTGCTGGCCAGATCGCCGGCGTAGATGCCGATGAAGGACGTCGCGGCACTCGCCGGACCACCGCTGCTGGCCATCAACCACGGACTCCGCCCGTTGGTCGGTGTGGAAGTCGCGGCGGCGTAGTCTTGACCATCCTGCATCTGCGCGGTGGCGTAGGCCACGCGGCTGAGGCCGTTGCAAAAAAACGTGAGCAGCGCCAACACGCGCAGGACGGCATGGACTTGCGCGCGGTTCATTTCAATTCCAGGGATAAGGCGGTTCGGGCTTCCGGCGCAGCAAACATCGCTTTGCCGTCGTGGGCGATGCCCGCCACTTCGACCTTTCGCCAGTGAAACGGCCAGCCGTGTTCGCGGGCGAGTTGCTCCGCGTAGGCAAAGCAGTTGCGCCCGCGTTCGAGGCGCGACTTGCCCTGCAATTCGGCAGCCGCGGAGCGGTCGAGTTCGAAATGGTTTGGATCTGTATCGTCGAGCCCAAGGTAAAGTGTGAGCGGCGCGGCGAGGTAGCGTTGCATCGCAGCATCATCGCTCAATTCCTCGGGCAGTCCACCGAAGCCGTAGCCAAATTTCCAGTCGCGGCGCGGGAAGAGATCCGAGCCGGGATTCGCGGCGACAATCCGGAGTGCGCCCGGTGGCATCAACGCCGCGTAGCGCATGGCGAATTGTCCGCCGGCGGAATGACCGATGAGATAGTAGGGCAGGGCAGGCTTGCCTTCGCGTTCGCGGACGGCAGCGATGGTTTGGGTGATGTGCTGGTAGATCCACTTGTCGCGCGGTTGTGCCACACCTTTCTTGAGCACGCCACCCAAGTTGTAGGCGTCGCGTGAAAAACGGTTCGTGTCGAATTGCGGCGCCGCGATGATGGCGTGCAACCGATGCGCGAGCGGGACGGCATTGGAGCAATACGTATCGGCATTCCGCAACATGCCATGCATGATGACGATCAACGGACCATCGGTGTAGTCGGCCGGCCTGTAGGTGAACACCCGGATGGCGTTCGTGTCGGCGCTGACGGTCAATTGGCCGAAGCCTTTGGGCAAAGCTTCAGCCCGTGAACAGAATGCTGCGCCAAACAACAGAATGCCCATGCCAGCCGCGCGGAATGTGCCACGGATGCGCACGAAACCAGGCAGGGGCCTCATTCGAGACCGTTGGTGCCGCGGATGCTTTGGACGTGCCAGTCGAAGCAGATGATGTTACGAAGATTATTGCCGTGAACTGCAGTCGGAGAGATTTCGGAATACCACGAAACAGAAGCGCCATTGTCCACTTGCATGTCCACGTCGCGAAGTGCGTATAGACCGCTCGGATTGTTGGTTAGTCCGAGGATGGATGTCATCTTCAACGGCTTGTAGGGGGCGCCGGTAACCGGCGGTGTCGTGCCGGCGGGATATCCAAACGGGCGCGAAAAATTGTCGCCCGGGATGATCTGGCCGCGCGTGGAGTAGGTCACGCGTTTGCCATCCACGACACTGGGAACCCGGATCTTAATCGTTGCCGGGCACGTCATCACAGGTGTGTAGGTGTTCAACTCGCTAACCGAAAGACGCGTGGCCGGGTCAGGCAGGGAGAGGTAGGAGAAGATGTAATTCACCGGACGGTATTGGGTGCCCGCGTAGTAGCCGGCATCCACGCGGCGCTCAAGCGGGCCGGGGCAGGTATCACTGTTGTCGTCGGCATACATCTGGAAAGCCAGTCCGAATTGCTTGAGGTTGCTGACGCAGGAAATCTGGAGCGCTTTTTGTTTCGCCTTCGAGAGCGCGGGCAAGAGCATCGCCGCGAGAATTGCGATGATGGCGATCACCACCAGCAATTCGATGAGGGTGAATGCGCGGAGAAGGCGGGCAGTCGCGTGGTTGGTGTTCTTCATTCGGCGTCGGGAGTTGAGTGCTTGGGTTGGTTGGTTTTGGTTGGGGCGACCCATTGAACGGCGTGCGGGATGAATTCTTCCAGCCCCGGAGTCTGTTCGGGATGCGGGCTGACGCAGATGACGTGACCTTGATTGAAGGGCGCGGCAAAGATCGCTGGCGAGTCGATCATCACGCCGACCGGTGAACCATTCTCGGCCAGTTCTGTGCGGAAGTGAGCGAGCGGTTCGATGGGGGGAAGATCTGCTTTTGTATCGGCTTTCACGATGGGGCCGTTGTGATAGATGCAATCGAACTGACCGGTTTCACCGCCGAGAATATCGCGTCCGTGCTCGGTCAGCTCCAATTTCACCGAGCCCCGGCCGCGTTGCCATTTTGGCGACACCGTGCGGGCATTCACTAGCGCCAAACTCCAAGAATAACCGCTCGTCGCGAGGTAAGCTCCCGCGCAGATGCCCACGTAACCACCGCCTTTGCTGACGAATTGCAGGATCTGGGCCCGGCCATCCTCGCCCAGCGCCTCGGCTTGTTTGCTGCCGCTGCCACCCGCGAAGATGGCAACGTCGAAATTGGTGAGGATGCCAGTTTTGATTTCCTCCGGCGTGACTTGCGTGATGCTGGTCTCGGGTTGGTTGCCGAGCCGTGCGAGCAGGTTGGTCGGACCTGCGCCGCCGGTGCCAGGCCCTTTGTAAAGAGCAACGCGGATTGGCGCTGCTTTGACCGGTGAAGTCTTGACTGAAATTGATTCTGCATTGGCCGCGCCAACCATACCCAAGTGACCGAGCAACGCCTGCACCATAACCAGATGCTGGCCTACGCGCTTATCCATTGGCTGCTTCGAGGTCGTCTCCAAGATCATGGATGGAATGTGCAGATGCTCGGAGGCAGCGCGCGCCAGGCTGCCGTCGATGGGCGGCCCGCGGCGCGTGAACTTTAGTTTCTCATCCGTGATGGTTTGATTCACAGCAGCAAGCATGATGTCCGCTGCCGCGCGTGATTCGACATCGGTGGCCGCAATCACTGAACTACCCACGCTTTTCTCGTTGAGCTGATTGAAGTCGTAACCTTCATGGAGGTCCACCAGCCATGTTGGCTTATATTTCTGGGCGAGGCTCCAGATGGCTTCTGCCAGTTCGCCGCGCGGTGGTTCGTTGGTGTTGGCGCGGGCGAAATTGCGGTTCAAGTTGCTGAGGTTCGTGTTGAGGCCGGGGATGAGACGTTTGTTGGCATCAAGGGCCGGGACGTTGGCGCGCGGGACGATGACGAGCGTGCCGCGCAGAAGTTCAAACTGCCGGATGGATTCTGCCGCCAACGTGCCGGCGGGTTCGTTCCCGTGCACGCCAGCGGTGATCATGATGACGGGACCCGGCTTGCCGGAATCGCAGATGAACACTTCAGTCGCGAAGCGTGTGCCAGGGGCCAGGGTTTTCTTTGTGACCGTGCTCGCCCTTGCGCCGAGTGCCAGCAGCAAACACAGGAGCGTTGCGCAGATAAAAGCGGAATGGTTCGAAGAGAAAACTCTGCGCCCGGCGGCAGTGGAAATTCTGGTCTGGGATTTGTTCATCCGATTGGATCGCGGGCACCACTAGAATACCAATCTGCATGCCGTTGACGCGCTCAATGTGGCAGGACAATCTATCGTCGGAAATATGACGTTTGTTATATTTGCAGCCATCGTAAAAAAAGTCAGGATGCAGCGACCTAAGAAAACCAGTTCAACCTAAACGACGACTCACCCTTCATAGCTGCGGATTCGCCATGCGAATTTGTGCCGTCCCAATGCCCAATAGCCCTAGCAACCAAACACAACCTGCAAACTGTATGAACCACAACCTGCCAAAGCCATTCTCTGAATTCACCCGCGCGCCGCGTTTGCTTTCCGCCTTTGGGCTGCTCGCGGGCATACTGGCCGTTGGACTGCCGGGCAATGCGGCAGATATCACCTGGTCCGGCGGTGTTACTGCCAACACGGGAACCCGCTGGAACGCGACCACGAACTGGAGTGGCGGCGTGGTCCCAACCAACGTGGACAACGCCATCTTTGACAGTGTCGGCACGGTTACCACGTGTGCGATCGATTTCAGTTCCAACGCGGGAACGCAGCAGGTCGGTTCCGTCACTATTGGATCTGGTCGTGGGGGGAATCTTTCGATCCGGGCCCTCACCACCAGCACACGCAGCGGCAACCTCGTTTTGAATGGGATCGGTGGCATTCTTCTCTCCAACGCTTCCACGACGGCACGCGTGACGTTTGAGGCCGCTTCCACCGGAACCAACCTGAGCCTGACGCTGGCGACCTCCGGCATTATCGATTGCACCTCCGTCAATCCTTTGCTTCCTCCAGGAACGGGTGGCCAAATCGCGATCTCCAGCCCCATCAATGAAATTGGTGGTTCACGCAGCATCACGAAGACTGGCACTGGCACTCTTTATCTGCAGAACGGAACGAACACATATACTGGCACCACCACCGTGAGCGCGGGCGCGTTGGCGCTCGATGATCTTGGAACCATTGGCGACGGCAACAACACGCTCTTCCTGTCCGGCGGCAATCTTGCATCTGGCGCCACGCGTAGTGGCAGTTCAACCGCTCAAAAACCTGTTCCTAATCCTATCGTCCTCACTTCGGATGCCTACATATACAGTTCCACCGGCACGACGAATTCCACTCGCTTCTTTGCATTGTCTGGCACTATTGGCGGTTCGGGTGTTTTGAAAATCGCGAATCCGGCGACTGTCACAGGCAACAGCTTCATTGTTCGTCTATACAACCCTACGCTAGTTCTAACCAACACGACCGTGGTCGGTGAAACTTCGGGAGCCTACGCTGACAACATTGGCGCGGGTAACACCAGCACGCTCCAATTTGTGAACAGCAACGGAGTGCAGACGGTCAGTGGCAACATCTCCGGCGTCGGCGCCATATCACGTTACAATCCGCTCAACACCACAGTTTTTGGTGGAGCGACGATCCTCAGCGGCAACAACACCTATTCCGGAGGCACTTACATCAGCAACGGCTGCATCTTCGCAAACAACACCGTCGGTTCCGCGCTCGGTTCGGGGCAGGTCGTGGTCGCGAACCTTGGCATGCTTGCGGGCAGTGGCACAGTGATCGCTCCGACAACGGTTGGCGCCAATGGCGCGATTGCCCCCGGGGCCACGACCAATGGCATTGCTAATCTCGCCGTGAGCCAGCTCACCGTCGCGCCCGGTGCCGTTTACAATTGGCAGATCAGCTCCGCCACCGGCACGCCCGGCACGGCTTGGGACTTGATCACTTGCAGCACTGGTTGGACCGATTCGGGCGACACCACCAACGCCATTGTAATCAAAGTGGATTCGCTCGGAGTTGCTCCAACGGGATGGAATCCAAGCACAGCCCGCGACTGGACGATCATTCAAAGTAGTTCGGCGACAGGCTTCGACGCGGCACATTTTGCCATCGATACCACGGCGCTCAATGCGACGGCGAACGGCATCTTCAGCCTTACGAACATTAGCGGCTCGTTGCACCTGCTTTACACACCTGCAGCCGACATCGTCATCAATGTGCCCGGCGGTTCGGTCACGCAAGGCGGTGTTTCGCCGACACCGTATCCCGTTCTTACTGGCGCATTCGGTGTGCTCAAGGTGGGAAATGGCGAAGTGGTCATGACGAATGCCGCTAACAACTATTTGGGCTCTACCAAGATTTACGCCGGCACTGCGAGCGCGGCTGTGGATGCACTCAATGGCTCGGGCGCTTTTGGTGCCGCTTCTTCCGCTTTGCTCGTCGGCAATACTTTGGGCACCAGCAACGCTACGCTGAACATCAGCGCGTCGGGCGTTGATGTGGCCCGGCTCGTGGTGGTTCAAGCCGGCAGCTCAGGCACCAAGACCATCGGCACCACGATCACCAGCGGCTCGGCGAGTTATTCGGGTGACGTGACGTTGCAGGACAGTGCGACGTTGAGTGCAGCAGCGGGCGGGGCGGTTGCTTTCTCCGGCAACTTCACCGGCGCGGGCGGTCTCACCTTTGGCGGTGGCGGCACGATTACCATGAGCGCACTGAACAGTTACGCTGGTCCCAGCACGCTTGCGGGCGCAACGCTCAACCTTAATGCCAAGGCGCTCAGCACAAACACCTTTACCATCAGTGCTCCCAGCACAATCGATAACACCGGCGCTGCCAGCGTGACGCTTTCGGATTGTCCGCAGAATTGGAACGCTGATTTCGTGTTCACGGGCACCACGAACTTGAACCTCGGTGGTGGCGCCGTGATTCTGAGCGGCTCGCGCAGCGTCACCATTAGCGCGAACTCGCTCACCGTGGGTGGCGCGATCGGTGGCGCTGGCGGATTGACGAAGTTGGGCAACGGCACCTTGGTGCTCTCGCCGACCACTGGCAGCACCTACACCGGCAACACCACCAATGCCGCGGGCACGATTTCCGTCAATGCGACGGCAAATTTCGGCGATGCGGCGGCCACGTTGGTTTTGGCGGGAGGAAATATTCTCAGCGTGTCTTCACGCTCTGGTAATCCCATTTCAAATGCGGTGGTCATGACGGGCAATACGACGATCTATGGCAACAGCACGGCCACAGCACCGTCCACCCGCATCCTGCCGTTCGCGGGTAACTGGTCCTCCACCGGCGGCACCTTGCGGATCGGTAACACCGGCAGCTCAAATAACACTTTTGCTGTTCGACTCACCGCCGGAAACAACATCACCTGGCCTGTCGTCATTGGTGATCCTGCCTTCGATACTCCCGGCGCCATCTCGACGCTGTCTTTGGGCAACGACAACACCACACCCGTGCAGACCGTGAGCGGATTGATTTC
>JBEGQI010000058.1:0-12599 GCA_041181065.1 Verrucomicrobiota bacterium
GACCTTTGCCCTTGCTTTTGTGGTGACGCTTTTGAGCGATTTGGGCCTCCACCATCACATCGTAAAACTGATTGGAAAGAGTCGATGACGTCTTGCCAAATAGAGTCGGGCAGAGCGGAGCATCCGGATCGTCCCCCGCGAGCTTCTGCAAATGTCGACTCAGCGGTTCGGCCATAGGCAGAATCTGGCGGCGACCCGTTTTTTCTGTCTGGATGTTGAGCGTGCCCTGGTGCAACTCAATGTTGCGCCAGGTGAGATTGGCGCAATCTCCCAGTCGCAGCCCCGTATAGAACGCGATCAAAATCATCGTGCGCCAGTCGGCATCTGCGACTTTCACCAGATTGCTCAACTCTTCGTTGGTGAAAGGCCGCCGGTGGGCCTCATCCACATCGATGGAGTCGATATGCTCCGCGGGCGAGAACTCCAACTGACGTTTCGCGACAGCATTGTTGAAGGATGCCTTCAATATTTTGATGACCTTGTTGACCGTGGAGGGGGCGACCTGTTTGGTGAGTTCCAGTTTGAATTCCTCAATTGGCTTTGACTGCAGAGCCGTCAAGGGCCGGTTAGCGCGAGCGCCCAGGAATTTCAGGAATAGTTCTTTTGCCCGAGAGTATTCCAGTTGGGTGGCCTTACTTGTGTCCGTCCGGCTGGCGACCCAAGAATCGAGCCACGACTTCACTGTGTAGGATTCCAGTTCGCCACCGGCGATCTTGACGAACTCCTCCACGTAGCCTTTCAAAACGTCGTGGGCGCGGGTGGCAGCCAGTTTTCCATGCGCTTCCTCGATGGTTTGACACGTATCGCGAATGAGTTTCAAACCTTTCTCGTTGGAAAGCTTATTGTCACGGGCCAACCGGGAGGCTCGATCAACCGCCGCGCAAATGACTCTAGCGACTCTGCCGTTGTCGGTTCCGGCACTGCGCTTTCGGCGAAAGCCTTCGGGGTCGTAAAAGCAGCAGAACCAGTTCGGCTTGTTGCCGTCTCGATGAATGCTGGCCATATCGGGGTAACGCTATAGGGTAACGTTTAGCCGCGTCAAGCGTATCATAAATATCCGCAAACAATTGGTATTTAGGGGCGCAGCGTTACAAAATAGTCTCGGGGGTTCGAATCCCCCCCCTCTCCGCCAGCTTCAACGCGGCGAACTTCAAAGTGGTTTTGGGAGGGCTGTAAGCCGAATTTTGTCTGCGCCCTTGCGAGCGGAGAGAATCATTTGTCTCAGCAGCCATACCCGGGACCCGGCTGGTTGCCCAACCGTGAAGCGGGCCGCCTCGAGGTCCCCTATTTGGCCTTGCACCCGATGGGGTTTTCCGTGCCGCGTTGCTTGCGCTTCGCGCGGTGCGCTCTTACCGCACCTTTTCACCCTTGCCAGCCATTGCTGACTGGCGGTTTGTTTTCTGTGGCACTGTCCGTCGGCGAAACTCTCGTCTCGCCGCCCGCGTGTATCTCAATCCAACAGACTTGAGTTACGTGGCATCGCGCCCGGTGGTGTTCGGACTTTCCTCCCCCGGCTTGCGCCGGAAGCGATTCTCCGCCCTCCCAAAACCGAGAGCAGTTTAAAACAAAGGCTCTGCCCGCACAACGCTTGAGTCCGTTGCTCCCCGGATGACCCCGGGGCAACATCAGTGCCTATTTCTTAACTTAGTTTATTGAAAACCTGAAAGCGACGTGTAACGCTCAATCGTTCACGTCATGACTGTTGCATTGATTGTCCGCGCGCGCTTAGCGCTTTGCCTCACTTCGGCTCTGCTCCTGCTGGGTTCTGCTAGTCTACAGGCTGCCTTGATCCACCGTTGGTCGTTCAACGAAGGCGGCACCAATCTCACCGTGCTCGACTCAGTTGGCACGGCTCACGGCACGGTCGTGGTCATGAACAATCCCGACTACTCGCGCGGCACGAACTATCTCCGGCTTGGCGGCAACACATGGAACTTTGGCGACTATGTCGCGATGCCCTCCGGGATGATCAGCAGCCTGACCAATGTCACCATTGAAATCTGGGCCGCGCCCAATGCCATTCAGAATTGGTCACGCATCTTCGATTTCGGTCCAGCCGCGGGCAACGGTGCCGCAAATGACTTTTATCTCTCCTTCTGCCGTGGAACTTCTCTCCAGCAACAACGCCTCGAACATGACCCGACGCCTTACTTCCGCATCGACACCAGCCTTGCGACGACCACCAGCAACCGCTACCACTACGTCGTCACTTGGAGCAAAACCGGCGGCCCGAGCGGCGGCGGGCTGGCGGCGTGGTATCGCGACGGCGTGCTCATCGGCAGCGTGGACACCGGCACCCGCAGCGTAACGAACGTGGATGACACCACGATGTGGCTAGGGCGTTCGCACTTCACCTCCGACAACACTGCGAGCGCGGATTACCACGAGGTGCGCATCTACACGCACGCGATGTCTTCAAACGAAGTCGTCTTCAACACCGCGAACGGTCCGGATGTTTATATCACTCCGCCGAACCAAGCCTCCGGCCTCAGCATCGCGACCAACGCCAACAGCACGCTCACGCTCTCATGGACGCCTGGCGCTGGCAGTGCGGGCAGTGTGGTTGTCATGAGCGCAGGGCAAGCCAACTCGATGCAGCCCAACTACCGCACCAACTACGCCGCGAGCGCCAGCTTCGGCAGCGGCGCGAACTTGGGCAGCAGCAACTTTGTCGTGTTCACAAGCGCCGGCAGCAGTGTGACGGTGAGCAATCTGTCGCCCGGCTTGACGTATTTCGCCACGGCGTATGCTTACGCTGGGACGGGCACCAACACAGTGTTTAACCTCGCTGACGCTCCGAGTGTGAGCCAGTTGCTGGCCGGCACGGTTCAATCGCTCGCGCTCACCACGCCGACGCAACTCGCTTTCGGTGCAAGCGCCCAAGCCACCGTGCAGGCTACGTTCGTTGGCGGCGCGACGGCGAACGTCACCAGCAACGCGACCTATTCGTCCAGCGCGAGCAACATCGTTTCCGTGACCACCAACGGCTTGCTAACCGGCGTGGGCTACGGTTCGGCGAACATCATCGCAACGTTCAGCGGCAAGTCGGCGACCAACTCCGTCACAGTGATCAATCCGCTGGCGACCAGCTTGAAGCATCGTTACCCGTTCACGACTGACGCCAACGACGTCGTGGGCACCGCGCACGGCACATTGCAAGGCGGCTCAGCCATCGCGAACAACATGCTCACGCTCGACGGCACTTCGGGTTACGTCAGTCTGCCCACCGGAATCGTCGCCACTTATACGAACGTCACCTTTGAAGCATGGGTTTCGAACACGGTCTCGGCGCAGTGGTCGCGCATCTTCGACTTCGGCAGCAGCACCACGGTGAACATGTTCCTGACGCCGCTGGGCGGTTCAGGCGTCATCCGTTTTGCACTGACTACCACGGGCAACGGCACCGGCGCCGAGCAACAAATCAACGGCACCGCCGCGTTGCCGCTCAGCGTGATGAAGCACGTCGCGCTCACAATCAATGGCGGCGTGGGGATTCTTTATGTGGACGGCGTCCCTGTGGGGACGAACAGCGGCATGACGCTCAACCCCGCGAGCATGGGCGCCACGACTCAAAACTATCTCGGCAAATCGCAATACCCAGATCCCTATTTCTCCGGCGCCATCGATGAGTTTCGCATTTACGACTCCGCGCTTCCGGCGAGCCTCGTGCTGACCAACTTCCTCAACGGCCCCAACGGACTCGCCGCCGCGCCGCCCACAACAGTGGACGATTCCGTCACGTTGAATCCCGGCGCGAAAGTTTTGATCCCGGTGCTCGCGAACGACACCGGCACGCCACCGATTGCGTCGACAGTGGAAGTCGTTACTGCGCCCGCGAACGGAACCGCCGTGGCGCAACCGAACGGCAAGATCCTTTACTCGCACAACGGCAGCGCAACGACCTTCGATGCGTTCACGTATCGCGTGCAGAATTACCTCGGCAACACCTCTGCCACCGCCATCGTTTCCATCACCATCACGAACGGCCTCAAAATCGCCGCGACGACGATGGCCATGCCGCCCACGCCGCCCGCCACCGGTTACCAGATCGTCAACGCGTTTCCCGGATTGAACTTTGAAGACGCCGTGGTCATCACCACGCCGCCCGGACGGACGAACCAAATCTTCGTCGCCGAACGGCGCGGCATCATCTCCTACGTGCCCGACATCAACGCGGCCAACCCGGTTCGCAACGTGTTCCTCAACATCACGAACATGGTCCAGTTCGATGACGCGGTCGAAGGCGAGATGGGTTTGCTCGGCGTCGCGTTCCACCCGAACTTCCAATCCAACGGCTATTTCTTCGTCGCCTACGAAGCGCCCGGCAGTCCTTACACCAATCGCCTCGCGCGTTTCCAAGCCGACCCGGTCACGTTGGCGGTCAACACCAACACGCAGGTCGTGCTCTTCGACGTGCTGGATCAGGACTTCAACCACAACGGCAGCGATCTGCATTTCGGCCCGACGGACGGTTATCTCTACATGTGCATGGGCGACGAAGGCAGCCAATACAACGCCCGCCAAAACGCGCAGCGCATCGACAAGGATTTGTTCTCCGCAATCCTCCGCATCGACGTGGACAAGAAGCCCGGCAACGTCGAGCCGCGTCCGTCCGCGAACACCACGCGCATCCCGACCACCAACGGTCTCGCATATTACAGCATCCCGGCGAACAACCCGTTCGTGAACGCGACGAATTACCTCGGCTCCATTACGAACGCCGGCGGCACGCTCTTCAACACGAACACGCTGCGCGCCGAGATCTTCGCCACGGGCCTCCGTCACGTCTGGCGTTTCTCCATCGACACCAACGGCGAAGTTTGGGTGGGTGACGTCGGTCAGGACCGCTACGAGGAAGTGAACATCATCACGAACGGCGGAAACTATGGCTGGGCGTATTACGAAGGCGTGACGGATACTTTCACTTCATATCCAACTCAGACCGGCACGTTGCTTTCGCTCGCGAGCGCACCGCCCGGTTTCGCCGCCGCGTATCGTCCGCCGCTCTACTACTATAACCACACTGCACTCACGGGCGACGCGCAGTTCAAAGGCAACTCCATCTCCGGTGGTGTCGTCTATCGCGGCAATCGCATCCCGGAATTGAATGGCGCTTACGTCTTCGGCGATTTCGTCTCCGGCAACGTCTGGGCGCTCTGGCGCTCGAACAACACCGTCATCGCCACGAATCGCATCGGCGGCATGGCGGGCGTTTCCGCGTATGGCCTCGATCCCGGCAACGGCGATGTGTTGCTCGCGAACTACGCGCAGAACCAGATCCAACGGCTCATCAAGGTGGAAGCGAACAACGATTCTTTCCCGCAAAAGCTCAGCGATACCGGCGCGTTCGCGGATTTAACGACGCTGTCACCGAACCCCGGCATGTTGAATTACGACCCAATCGTCGCCTTCTGGTCCGACAACGCCATCAAGCGCCGTTGGTTCGCGCAGACGGATCTTTCTTCGAACATCACGCACGTCACCGACGGCAACTGGGTGCTGCCGCCCGCGATGGTCTGGGTGAAACATTTCGACTTCGAGATGATCCGCGGCAATCCCGCGACGAAGAAACGGCTGGAGACGCGCTTCATCGTGAAGAGCACCAACGGCGTTTACGGCGTGAGCTACGCGTGGGATCCGGCGGGCACGGAAGCGTATCTCGTCCCGGATGGTGGCACGAACTTCAGCCTCACTTACACGGACGGTGTGAGCACGGTGACTCAGGCATGGGGCATTCCCTCGCGCAGCGATTGCATCGTGTGCCACGTCGAAGTTGCGGGTCGCGCGCTCAGCTTCAACACCCGCCAGTTGAACCAGACCTCCACCATCAACGGCATCACCGGAAACCAGCTCAAGACCTTGAGCGACGCCGGCTACTTCGTGAATCCCGTCACCGCGCCACAGACGTTGCCCGCGTTCGCACACGCCACCAACTCCGCCGCGAGCCTTGAATACCGCACGCGCTCTTACCTCGCGGTCAATTGCGCCCAATGTCATCAGCCCGGCGGCTCCGGCTCCAGCACGTGGGACGCGCGCGCATGGCTTTCGCTCGGCGACACACATCTCATCAACGGCATTCCCTACAACGACGGCGCGAACCCGAGTAACAAACTCGTCGTTCCCGGCGACGTCGCGCACTCCATCGTGCTGCAACGCATCCGCGGCAACGGCTTCAGCCGCATGCCGCCGCTCGCCACCACGGTCATTGATGCTGTGAACACGAACTTGCTCACGGCGTGGATCTCCGGCGAGTTGACCAACCGCCAGAGCTTCGCGGACTGGCAGCTCGCGTATTTCGGTTCTACGAACGCTGCCAACGCACTCGCGTCCTCTGACCCCGATGGCGACGGCGCAAACAACTATTACGAATACCTGACGAAGTCATCACCGCTGACCAACGCGCCCGCGCCGTGGACCGTGGCCATCAACAAATCCGCGAGCACCGTCACGGTGAGTTTCCAGCGAATCGCGAATCTCGGCTTCGTGGTCGAGACCAGCCCGGACAATCTCTCGAACTGGGCGCCGTGGGATGTGACCGGCAACACGCTGTGGTTCAGTGCGTCGAATTTCACCGACAGCGTTTCGGGGCCGTGGGATGGAATGAATCGCTTCCACCGCGTGAAGATTGTTGAGCCGTGATCCAGCTCAGGAGTTGGGCAAGGGCAACAACCGCCATTGGCCTTCGGGCAAATCTTGAAGTTCGATGTCGCCAAACCGGCTGCGGTGCAGGCGCGTCACTTCCAGCCCGGCGCTGGCGAACATGCGTTTGACCTGATGATAACGCCCCTCGGTGAGCTCCAGTTTGGCTTGGCGCGCTGAAACGATCTCCAATCGCGCAGGCAGGCACGGTTTCTCTTCGCCTTCGAGCGTCAACGTTCCGGACGCAAAAACCTCAACCAGTGGGGTAAGAATGTCACCGTTCACTGTAACGTCATAAACTTTCGGCAGCTTGTGCTTGGGGGAAGTCCAGCGTTGCACCAGTTCGCCGAAGTCGGTCACCAGCAGCACGCCCGTGGTGTCCTTGTCGAGCCGACCGACGCTCGTCACAGCTGGATTTCGCTTTCGCCAACGCGGCGGCAGCAAATCATAGATCGTCGGACCTTCGCCCGCATCGTGCGAACAAACGTAGCCAGCCGGTTTATTGAGCAGCGCCAGAACGCCATTCGGGCAATCCACCGGTTCGCCATCGATGCAGACAAGTTCAGGGGAAAACTTTTTCTCCGCAGCTTCAATCGCTTTGCCATCGACAGTGATTCGCCCGTGGCGAATCCAGACCTTCGCCTCACTGCGGCTGCAATAACCGTAGTTGGCGAGGATCTGGTCAAGGCGACGCGGCTGCATGCGGTTGGGATAGCAACGGAAAGGCGGGGCATAGAACAAAAAGCGGAGTCCGGTGGTCCAGACTCCGCTTGATCTCCCAAAAACTTTTAGTAGCGCTCGCGACGTTCTTCGCCGCCACCGCCACGGAAGTCACGACGCGGACCGCGATCGCCGCGGTCGCCACGGAACCCGCCGCCACCGCCCGCCGGACGCTCTTCGCGCGGACGGGCAACGTTCACGGTGAGGGGACGCCCGTCGAGTTGGGCGCCATGCAAAGCGTCGATGGCTTTCTGCGCTTCCTCGGGGGTGCTCATGGTGACGAACGCAAAGCCACGGGGACGACCCGTCATGCGATCCATCATCATATTGGTCTCGAGAACGGTGCCATGGGCGGCAAACGCGTCCTGGAGATCGTTCTCAGTGGTTTTGAAGGAAAGATTTCCTACAAACAACTTGGTGCTCATTTTATCTTACTTGTCGGTGCTTAACCGTCCTTGGTCCACACTGTTCCCGACTGCCGGGTTTCAAATCATCACTGAAACGAGTTCACTTGAGATTTACCATGCCGTGGAGGGTTTGGGTTAGCTGCCTGACGAACTGAAACCTGACAGGATTGGCCGGAGATTGCAAGTCTCATCCAAGCAGCTTACAACGAGAAGTAGTAACGCCTCTCGTTAAAGCCCCATTGGGTGGAATCAAACTACTTTTCGAGCGAACCGAGGAATCTTTCGCAATCAATCGCCGCCGCACAGCCCATCCCGGCGGCGGTGATGGCCTGCCGGTAAACCCGGTCTGAACAGTCACCGGCCACAAAGACGCCCTCGATATTCGTCTGCGAACCGTTCACGCGCTTGACGTATCCCGCCTCGTCCATGTCCAACACGCCATTGAAAATCTGCGTGTTCGGAACGTGCCCAATGGCCACGAAGACGCCGGCGCAGTCCAAGGTGGACTCGGCGTTGGTCTTCAAATTCTTCACGCGCACCCCGGTGACCTTGTCCTGTTTCACATCGAGAATCTCCGTCGCCACGGAGTCCCAAACCGGTTTGATCTTGGGATTCGCCAAGGTGCGATCGGCCATGATCTTCGAAGCCCGCAGTGAGTCGCGGCGATGGATGAGATAAACGACGGAGCCAAAGCGCGTCAGGTATTGCGCTTCTTCGCAAGCGGAATCGCCGCCGCCGACCACGACGAGCGGTTTGTTGCGGAACATCGGCAATGCGCCATCGCAGGTCGCGCAGTAAGTCACACCTTTCTTGTCCAGCAAGTGCTCGCTTTCCAAACCGAGATGACGATGACCCGCACCCGAGGCGACGATGAGCGACTTGGCCTCAACGCGTTCGCCGTCCACGGTCAATACGAACGGGCGCTTGCTCAAATCCACCGACTCCACGGTGGCGAACTTGATCCGCGCACCGAAGCGCTCCGCCTGCTTCTGCAATCTGCTCATCAACTCAAATCCATCCACGCCCTCGGGAAAGCCCGGAAAGTTTTCCACGATGCTCGTCGTCGTGAGCAAACCACCCGGCATGGAGCCGGTGAGCACGATCGGATTCAAGTTGGCGCGGGCCGTGTAGATGGCGGCGGTCAAGCCTGCGCAGCCGGTCCCGATGATGACGACATTTTCAGAATTATTACCCATATCGAATTTGCTTCATCATTTATCGTGCCGTAAATTTGCGCCAGCGCAAATCGCGCAACCAAACCATGAAAATCAATAAACTGACAACACTGTTCGCCAGCCTGCTCGCAGCCCTCTTGTTTAGCGGCTGCGCTGCCGTCATCGTCGGCGCAGGTGCCGGCGCAGGCGTGTATGCCTACGTCCGCGGCGAGATGAAGGGTAACGAGAACCATTCGCTCGATCAGACCTGGGCCGCCACGCAAGCTGCGATGAAGGACCTGCAATTCAATGTTTCCAGCCAGCAGAAGGATGCATTGCAGGCGCGTCTCATTGCCCGCACGGCGATGGACAAGCGGATCGAAATCAACCTCACGAAGATCACGGATAACACGACCGAAGTCACCATTCGCGTCGGCACGTTCGGTGACCAGACGCTGTCACACACGATTGTGCAGGCGATTGAGAAACACTTCTGAAGCTAGTTTTAGCTTAACCTTGCAAAACCCCGGCCCGAAAAGGTCGGGGTTTTTGTTTTGGCGCCGTGCCAATTTTCACAACGGCTCGCGACCGCCGTAACCAGATTCAATGTCGTGCCAGTATTCGATGTCCTCTTCGCCACGTTCCCAACAGAGGAGGACTTCCTTGCCACCGATGATGGCCGGGAAATCGATCAATCCACGATCGATATCCTTGATCAAAATGCCACGACTCTGAAATTCCCCGAGCACATGCTGCAAGTCCGCCATCGTGCGGACCCAGTCATTCACCGTATGCCCGCCCCGATCGACTCCCGAGTCCATCAGTGTTTCGACGCGCTGGTCGTGTTTTTTCATCGCAAGGCGAAGCACCTCGATCTGCCGGAACCATTCGCCGATCTGGGGAAGCAGCGTGCGCGCCTCCTCGCGCGTGTAATGCTTGCTGAATTGATGGGGCATGGGATTAATGCGAAGCTTCGATTTTCTTTTTTATCTCCTCGTTCGCACCCAGCTTTAACGCATTGCTCCACGCCGCGCGAGCTTTCTCTTTATCGCCCAACGCCGCCCAAATGTCGCCCAGATGATCGTAGAGTGAAGGATCTAGGTTCTTCTCCTCCTCGGCGATCTCTACCGCCTGCTGCATGAAGGGCAATGCCTCCCGCGCCTTCCCCTGCTTGAAGAGCACCCACGCCATGCTGTCCAGATACGCATCGTTCTTCGGTTCGGCTTTGACGGCTTGTTCAATCAGCCCCTTCGCGCGTTCCAGATTCTCCCCGCGCTCCGCCCACATGTAACCCAGATAATTCGCTGCCTCGGGAAACTCCGGCTTCAACTCCATCGCCTTCTCGAAATACTTCACCGCCTCGGTGTAATCCCCCTTCCGCTCCAGCGCCGAACCCGCCTGAAAATAGAACTGCGCCGTCAACCGCTTCGGGTCCGAGGCCCGCGCGATGATCTCTGCGGACGTATAACGCTTCACCGCCTCGGCGTAGCGACCAACTCGTGTGTTGGCTAGCCCGAGCAAATATTCGGAAATAAAACTCTCGCCGAACTTCTTCTGCGCCGCCTGCAACGTCTTGAACACCTCATTGGTCTTTTGGATGCTCAGTTGCGCGACGGCTAGGTCGTAATACGCCTGTTCGAACTTCGGATTCAACGTCACCACGTTCCCGTAATGCTCCGCCGCCTTCGCGCTGTCTCCCGCCTCCGCCGCGAGCATCGCCAGATAATAATGCGCCTGCACATTCAGCGGATCGCTCTTCGTGATCAATTCGAGCTGTTCGACTGCATGCTTCGGGTCCTTGCCGCGCAGATATAGGTCCGTCAATTTCGCCCGCAAATTTTCCTGCAACGTCGTCGCCTGCGGGAAATCGGAGAGCAAGGCCTGATAAAGTTTTGCCGCCTTTTCGCGTTCGCCCACGACATTGAAGCCATCCGCCAACCGCACTCGGGCCTGGATGTTCGACACGGACTGCGATTCGGCGCGGTTCAGCAATGCCAGCGCTTTGGGAAACGCGTTCGACTTCACCGAGGGGATCGACGACGCGAAGTTGACGTAACATTCCGCGAGCCCGATGAGGAAGTCCGCATCCACGTCCCGCAGTTTGGCGGCGGCGTCCAGCACGCCGAGGGCCTCGTTTGTGTGCTGCAGCTGATAATAATTCAGATGCAGATTCTGATAACCCGCCAGCAACTTGGGCGCCTTTTTGATCGCACGCTGATTCGCCTCGACCGCCAGGTTCGTCTTGCCCGTTTGCACGTAAGCTGTCGCCAGCAACACATCCATCATCGCCGTCGAATCCGGCTGCGACGCCGCGAACTTCAACAAGTCCAGCGCCCGCTCCGGCTTCTTCTGCGTCAACCAGCGATGCGCGACTTCCACCACCAAGTCCTCGTTCCCCGGATCAAACTCCGCCGACTTGTGAAATTCCTCCAACGCCGCGTCGCGCTGCCTGGACATCTCCAGCAGCACGCCCTGAGAATAATGGGCATGCCCCTCAGCCTTGCGTTGCAACTCCGCATCCGAAGCCGCCTTCTTCGCCTCCGGCGCCCTGGACGACGGGGTGGAACGGCAACTGGAGGTCATGAAAACCCCGGCGCACAAGCCGAGGCAGAACATGATGGGAAGCGCTTTCACGGTGCTTAATTAACACAGGAGGCGGCAACCTGCGATAGCAGATTGCCGCCTGTGCAAAGGACTTGTGGTGCGCGTGGGCAGGATTACTTCTGCCAGGTGCGCTTCTTGTGGCGATTCAAACGCAGCTTCTTACGGCGTTTATGTTTGTTGATTTTCGCCTTACGACGTTTTTTGAGTGAACCCATAAATTACGGGCGCCAGTAGAGAAAAGTGGCGATGAATTGTCAAACCTTGGTTGCGAAATCTTGCCGCAGGCGCAACTCATCCCGCATCAGCAAGTGTGCATCGGCGATATCGCACACCACGATCGTCAGCGCGTAGAACAACACCTCAAAGGCAAACGCCACGATGGACACGATCCACATCTCCATCCACCGATCACGCTGAAAAAGCCAGAACACCGCCACCACCGCCGCCAGCCCCACCATGATCATCACCAACCGCGCCAGACTGCGCACTGTATAATACGCGCTGCACTCGCCGATCTGATTGCGCAACACCCGCTGCCGGGCCATTGCCGCCCCGATGTCGATTCCCCCATCACTCCGCGGTTCGCTCCCGAGACTCGGATGAAATCCACCCTTGCACTTCGGACACTCCACCCTGGAAAGACCCGGATGGACCAAAGCATCCACCCACTCCTCACAATGCGGACAATTATAACGCGCCTTCATTTTTTACTCCTCAGTTTGATTTGATTTCCTTCGCTGATCACTGCGCAACCGTAGCCGGCCGATGTCACATGGCACCCACCTGACGAACCGTTGGCCCTGACATTCTCCCCGACACTTCTGGTGAAAATCGCCCTCACCTCGATCTCCATCAGCGCAACAATACTACCAAGCCCACCTGGTTTGCATATACCCACTTCTGGGTATTGGCTCAAAACAGCCGAACAACGGAAACTTGCCGCCCGCGCCGTCCCCGCGTAGAAGCTCCGCATGGAACTCGACATCGCCGGGCAACACCTCGACCGCGCCTATCCGATCCTCGCCGCCCTCGTCACGCCGCGACCCATCGCCTTGGTCACCACGCTCGGACCGGA
>JBEGQI010000059.1:0-5588 GCA_041181065.1 Verrucomicrobiota bacterium
TCGGAGGTTATTTCAACTTCCGCACTTCTCCGCAAAGAGAAGGATGAGGCCAGGCCGTCCCGCTGTGCGGGCCGGGTTGTGAATGCCTTCATTCCCATTTTGCGGGGGTGAAGGTTTTTTCGTTTCAACGCGGATGAACACAGAGGCACACGGATCGCTGAAATCCGGTTCGCATGTTTCGTGTCGTTCGCGGTTGAACTCCCCTTCCCTCCCGCGCTGGTCCTCGCCATCAAAACAAACTCCGCTCCGGCGGAATTGCCGAAAGACCAGTGCCATGAAGAAGTCAGGAGTCACAAGTCAGAAGTCAGAAGTCGCCCTCGCAACAGCAGCGTTGCTCGCAACGTGCCTGCCCACCCTCGCCCAGTCCACCAACTCCCCTACCCACGACACGAACAGCATTGCGCCCGTGCTCGTCACCGGGACGCGATTTGCCGTCGCGCCGGAGAACACCTCGACGCCGGTGACGGTCATCACGCGCGAAGAGATTGACCAACGACAGTTGCAGTTCGTCGCCGACGTGCTGCGCGCCGAGCCGGGCATCGACGTGGCGCGCACCGGTCAGCCCGGCGGACTGACGAGCGTGTTCCTGCGCGGCGCGAACAACTCGCACACGCTGGTGCTCGTGGATGGCATCCGCGTGAACAACGCGTTCAACAACGCCTACGACTTCAACAATCTGGGCGTGGAGAACATCGAGCGCATCGAAGTGTTGCGCGGGCCGCAAAGCACGCTCTACGGTTCCGAGGCGCTCGGCGGCGTGATCAACATCGTGACCAAACGCGGTTGCGGCGAGCCGACCGGCAGCGTGCAGGCGGAATACGGCAGCAATGATTCCATGCTCGGGCGCGGCTCGCTGTCCTTAGGCACGAAACAATTCTCCTTCTCCTCGGAACTCAGCGGCAGCCGCACCGACAACGAGCGCATCAACAGCGAATTCAAGGATTTCAACTTCTCCAGCCGCGCGGACTACACGTTCAGCGACCGGCTCACCGCCAGCGTGCTGACGACTTATCTGCATTCCGAAGCCGGCACACCAAACGACCGTTTCACCGATGACCCGAACGATCTCTCGAAGACGGAGAACTGGCTGGTGGGCCTGAATGTGGACGCGCGCCCGACGGATTTCTGGGACGTGAAACTGACGGCGTCGCACGCGTGCGAACGCGGCTCATTCGATCAACCGGCGCCGAACCCGCCGTTCTTCTTCGGCGATTATTCCGCCGAGACGATCGCCTTCCGCGACCAAGTGGACTGGCAGAACATCTTCAAGCTGACCGAGGGGCATCGCCTGCTGGCCGGCTTGACCTACGACCGCAGCGATGCGGATTACACCGACAGCTTCAGCGCGTTCCAGCACACGGTCGAATCGCGCTCCGCCTACGCGCAATATGAGTTCGCCCCCACGGAACGTTTCACCGCGACGGCGGGCGGACGCGTGGATGATTACGATTCGTTCGGCACGCATGAGACGTATCGCATCGGCGCTCGCTGGACGATTCCCGGCAGCGAAACCATCGTCCGCGCCAACGTCGGCACCGGCTTCCGCGCCCCGAGCATCCGCGAACTTTACTGGCCGTTCTTCGGCAATCCGAACTTGAAGCCCGAGGAAAGCACGGGCTGGGATGTCGGCATCGAACAACCCATCGTGAAGGACCGTTTCAACGTCGGCGTCACGTTCTTCCACAACGATTATGACAATCTCATCAACGGCTTCCCGCCGGTGAACGTGAACCGCGCCCGCACGCTCGGCTTGGAGACGTTTGCTGCTTGGACGCCGGCGAAGAACCTGTTGTTCCGCGCCGCTTACACGTGGCTCGACGCGACCGACGTGGCGACTGGCCTGCAATTGGAGCGTCGCCCGGAACATCGCGGCAGCCTGCTTGCAAGCTGGCAGATCGTTCCCGAGTTGAGCGCGAACGCCAGCCTGCTGGTCGTCGGCGAACGTCCGGATCAGGACTTCTCCGTGTTCCCCTCCACACGCGTCACGTTGCCGCGCTACACGAAGATCGATCTCGGTCTGAGCTGGAAATTGCGGAAGAACGTCTCGCTCTACGGTCGTGTCGAGAACCTGACCGACGCGCAGTATGAAGAGGCTTACGGCTTCCCCTCGCTCGGCCGCACCGGCGCGGCGGGCATCGTGGTGCGGTTCTGAAAATGCGTTCACACAAGCGCGACTCGCTGGAATTTGGCGGGTCGCGCTTTGCTTTTTGATTGGACAGCCACGCGACACGCTCCAGCATTGCCGCGATGAATCTCCGCGCGTGTTCCCTGGCTGCTCTTCTGGCTGCAAGTTCGTTCGTTCGCGCCGCCGAGCCGCCCCACACGCCGGGCACGAACGCCATCGCCCCCATTTCCACCAACGCCATCGCCCCCATTTCCACCAACGCCCCCGCCGTCACGGAAACCAACACCTCGCCGGTCAACGGGACGAACCCTGTGGCCGTCACTGTAAAAAAGCTGCCGCGCGACACGAGCACCGTGGAGGCGTTTCACGGCATGCAATTGCGCAAGGGCTTCCGTTTGCAACTCGCAGCCAGCCATCCCCAGATCAAAGTGCCCGTCGCGATGGCATTCGACGCGAACGGTCGGCTTTATGTCGTGGAGCAAGGAGCCGATGCTGACCCCGGCACCGTAAAATTGCTTGAAGACTTGGACGGCGATGGTTCCTTCGAGAAGTTCACCACCTTTGCCAGTGGTCTGACCAAACCCACCGCCATCGCGTGCTACAGCGGCGGCGTGTTCGTCGCTTCCGGCAGCAAGATTGTCTTCCTAATGGATACGAACAACGATGGCGTTGCTGATTTACAACGGGAAATTTACGGCGGGTTTCAGACCACCACCGCCAACAGCGACCCCGGCGGCGGCATCAATAACTTCACCTGGGGACTCGACAACCGCATCCACGCCGCGACTGCCGGCGTCGGAGGCAGCATCGAATGTCTAGCCATCACCTCCGCAGATACACTCCAGCTCAGCGGTTATGACTTCGCGTTCGATCCCAAGTCGCTGGCCATCGGCATCGAATCGGACGGCATCAATCGCGGCCTGAGCTTCGATAACGCCGGTCGCCGATTCACCTGTGCCGCCACGCGCCCGGCTTCGATGACCGTATGCGATCCGATCCGGTCCACGCGCAACGCTGCTTTCATCTGGCCACAAATTTCAGCGGAACTGCCCGTCGGGGCAAACGCTGCATTCCGCCTCGCCTCCGGGTTGCATGTGTATCGCGGCGGCGCTCTCCCCGCCACGATGGTCAACGATGTCTTCATCGCCGACCCTGTGCTTGGCACCATCACCCGCTTCCATCTGCGCGAGGACGGTTACGCGCCATCACTGGAACGTCCGCCCGTCGAGGCTACGTCCCCCTTCATGTTCTCCGGCGACGCGAGCTTCCGCCCGATCCAAGTCATCAGCGCGCCGGACGGCACGCTTTACGTCGCTGACCTCGCCCGCGAAAAGTTTGATCAATACGCCGACACCGGCCGCATCTGGCGGATCTCACCGACCGGCCTCAAGCAAGCGATGCCGCCGAAACTGGCCGCATTCAAAACACCTGACCTGGTCACCTCGCTCGCGAGCCCGAACGGCTGGGTGCGAGACACCGCCGCCCGCCTGCTCTTTGAACGGCACGACACCAATTGCATCCCCCTGCTCTCGAAACAACTCGCCAAAAGTCACGAGCCGCTCGCGCGCCTGCATTCGCTTTACACGCTGGCGGGATTGGAAGCGCTCAAACCAGATGACATTTCAAACGCGCTGGCTGACGAGGATGACCGTGTGCGCGAACAGGCCGTGCGCCTGGCCAATGCCTTTATCCAAAACGGAAACATCCCCAACGGGCTCTGGTCCCAACTGGCCGTCCACGCGAACAACCGTTCGCCCCGAGTGCGCTTCGAACTCGCCTTCACCGCCGGTGCCGTCAAGCGCCCGAACGCCGCCCTGCTCCTCGCGAACATCGCGCGAAATTCCGGCAATGACCGGGCGGTGTTGTTCGCCATCCAAAGCGCCTCAGCCGGTCGCGCCGCCGATGTTTTCCTTGAACTGGTGGGCGATCGGCGGCTGGCCGCAACTCCTGTGGGCTGGCAGTTCCTGGGCGACCTTGCGGAACTGGCGGGCTTTGAGAAACGCACCAGCATGGATGCATTGCTGACCGCCATCGAGCGCGCGCAACCGAACCCGGAAAACAGCATGCTGCTCGCGCGCCGGCTCGGCGACGGACTCACCACCGGCGGCAGCACGTTTGCGGGCACTTCGCCGAAAGGCACCTGGAAGGCATTCGGCAGCGTGGCCATGAACCACGCGCTCAACGCCAACAACATCGAACTGCGCGCCGAATCGATCCACTTCCTTGGCATCGCCGGCTACAGTGACCTTGAGATCACGGACTGGCTGCTGGCCTTCGTCGTCGCGAACGAGCCGCCAGCCGTGCAGTCCGCCGCCATCGAAGCGCTGTCACACTCGGAAAACCCCGCCATCACATCGGCATTTGTTCAACGCTGGCCCTCCCTACCCGCGCCATCCCGCCGCGACATCATCATCCGCATGCTGGCGCGCTACGACCGCACGATGGCACTCATGACCGCGATCGAGGAGCGCCGCATCCCGGCCGACGCGCTGAACACCACCCAGATCAGTTTCCTGCGCTCGCATCCTGATGTGAACATCGCCGCCCGCGCTATCCGCCTCTACGGCCGCTCCGACACCGCCGGGCTCGCCGCGCAATATGAACCGGCGCTGCAATTGAAAGGCTCGGCGTTTCGTGGGCGCGAGTTGTTCAACGCCCGGTGTGCGAACTGTCACCAGTTCCGCGGCGAAGGCGGCACGTTCGCGCCGGAACTCGACGGCCGCACGAGCCGCGAACGCGAACGACTGTTGCAGGACATCGTCGAGCCCGACCGCAACATCGCCCCGGAGTATCAAGTCAGCGTGGTGCAAAAGCGCAACAGCGAACTCGTCGTCGGCCTCTTGAGCAAGTCAGGCCCGGATGTCCTCGTCGTGCGACAGCCCGGATCGCAGATCTTCATTCCACGCACTCAGGCGCAAGACACGCTGCCGCAGAACTGGTCGCTGATGCCCGCCAGCGCCGCCGCCGGATTGTCGCTCAGCGACATGGCGGACCTCCTCGCCTTCCTCACCAGCGGAAGGTGAACCACCCACCGGCAGACCGGGCGCAGTAAGAACCTGTCCGCGTGACCGGCTCCCAATACCGCCGAAAAACAGAAAGGCCGCAGTCACCCGACTGCGGCCTCTTGTAATTGCGGATGGTGACTTACGCCACCTTTGCCAGCGGTTCCGGCGCCGGAGCTGGCACCACGTCCGCGGCCGCCTTGCCGTGATGCGCATCCACGATCGCCCGCGCGGCAAAGTATTCCGAGTGGAACGCCGGTTGCGTGTCCTTGAACTGCGGCATCAGCACATCCAGCTCCTCGCGGATGACCTCCAGCGTCTCCCGCGTCAACTGGCTCAACTGCTTCCCTGCCGTCTTGCGCTTCACCGCCCATTCACGCGGCGCCGTCTTCAAGCTGATTGGGCCCCCCTGAACTAGGCCATTGAGGGTGAGATGGTTTTTCGGATAACGAAAAGAAAAC
>JBEGQI010000060.1:0-7808 GCA_041181065.1 Verrucomicrobiota bacterium
TGCGCTTCCGCGCCGCCGTCCTGAAAGAAATTCGTCAGCAGCTCGAACTGAAAATCCAGCGCCGACTCCATCATGCTGACTTCGACCGATCCACCCGCGCCCGTGGATACGCGACGCGCGAGGCACGCGAGGATGCCTTGAGCCAGCTGTGCGCCCGCGAGCATGTCCACGATGGAAAGCCCCATCGGCACCGGGCCATCGCCGTCGTTGCCGCTGAGCCAAGTAAGGCCGCTCATCGCTTGCACGAGCAAATCTTGGCCAGGTTTGTCGCGCCACGCTCCGTCGTTGCCGTAGCCGCTGATGCTGGCGTAAATCGCCTTCGGATTCAGCGCGCGAACACTCGCATAGTCAAAGCCGAGCCGTTCCATCACGCCCGGACGAAAGTTGTGCATCACAACGTCCGCTTTCGCGACTAGCTTTCGCACACGTTCACGGTCGGCAGCATTCTTCAAATCGGCGGCGAAGCTTTCCTTGTTGCGATTGATGGCGTGGAAGGTCGTGGATTCGCCGTCGAGCACCACGTTGGAAACGTAAAGCGTGCGGCAGATGTCGCCCGTGCCGGTGCGCTCAATTTTGATGACGCGAGCGCCGAGGTCAGCCAAACGCAACGCCGCCGACGGCCCGGAAAGGAACTGGCTGAAGTCCACGACGAGCAAACCGGCTAGAGGTTGCGGTGATTTCGACTCAGGCAAAGTTTCTCCGACTTCGATCGACCGTTGCGAACTTTGCGTAAGCAAATCCGCTTCCACTTTGGCTGTCGCATTCCCCAGCGCAGGCGCGGCGACGTCGGAATACAGCCGCTCGCCATCAATTCGCACCGGGCAACGCAACGTGCGGACTTGCGCGCCGTTCGCACGCCGAACCGTTTGCTCCATGCCGAGCGCGCGGCAGCCTTCGTGCGAGAGCAGTTTGTTGTAGTTGAAGACATCGGCGCACCAGTAGTCGGCAGCTTCCAACACTTGCAGCCAGTGCGCGGTGGACTGCGTCTTGAGATGCGCTGCGAGAATAGCTTTGATTTCATCGCGACGTTTGAACGCGTCGCCGCGCTCGTCCGCGAACGGGATCAGCGCCGCGCAGCCGATGAGTTTGCCAAGCGACGCCAAGCAACCCATCGCGATGGCGATCCAACCATCCTGCGTCTGATAGATGCCGTAGGGCGCCCCGAGATAAGCGTGCGCGTTGCGATGCTGCGCGCGCCGGGGTAATTGACCGCCGTCGTTGAAATGCGTCGTCAGCACTTCGAACTGCAGATCGAGCAAGGACTCCAACAAGCTTGCCTCCACCAACGCTCCCCTGCCCGTCTGCCTGCGCCGCACCAACGCGGCCAGCAGGCCTTGCGCGAAATGCGTGCCGCAAAAGATGTCGCCGACCGCAATGCCGAAAGGCGTCGGCGGTGCGTCTGCGCTGCCGGTGAGATGCGTGAGGCCGGACATGGATTGCGCGAGCAAATCCTGCCCCGGCTTCTCGATCCACGGACCTTCGCTGCCGTAACCGGTCACGACGCCGTAAATCAGTTGCGGGTTCAACGCGCGCACGCTCGCGTAATCGAGGCCGATCTTCTCCATCACGCCGGGCCGGAAGTTGTGCGTCATCACGTCGGCACGGGCGATGAGTTGCCTCACCTTCGCGAGGTCTTCCGGCGACTTGAGATTCGCCGTGAACGATTCTTTGTTCCGGTTGATCGCGTGGAAGATGATGCTGTCGCCGTCTACGAAGAGATTCTTGGTCGTGAGTTGGCGGCCGGCGTCGCCGCCGTTGGGACGCTCAACCTTGATGACCCGCGCGCCAAGGTCGGCCAAGCGCAATCCCGCCAGCGGCGCGGCAAGGTATTGCGCGAACTCCAGAACAACGATGCCTTCGAGCGGGCGCTTCATGCGGCGGGAGATTTGGATTGAGCTTTCACGGGTGCGCGAACAGTTTATTTGCGCAGCCTGATGGTCAAGCCGGAAAGCCTGCCATCCACCCGAAATCACATGACCAAAGAAATTTTCTTCGAGGATTACATCGTGGGCGCAACGCGCACGACCATCGGTCGCACCATCACCGAGACGGACATCGTCATCCACGCCGGTCAAACGGGCGACTTCTTCCCGCACCACATGGACGCCGAATGGTGCAAGACGCAGGACTTCAAGCAGCGCATCGCGCACGGCACGCTCATCTTCAGCGTCGCAGTCGGCATGACGGCAAACGAGATCAACCCGGTGGCGTTCAGCTACGGCTACGACCGGTTACGCTTCATCAAGCCTGTGTTCATCGGCGACACCATCAAGGTCAAGGTCACCATCGGCGAAAAGCGCGACCACAAGAAGCCCACGATGGGCGTGGTGCCCGAAGTCCTCGAAGTCACGAACCAACGCGGCGAAGTCGTGCTCGCCTGCGAGCATCTGCTGCTCGTGCAACGGCGCGGTTAGATCAACCCAGCCATGCGGCAGAAACTCCAATTGCCCAAGGCGCTCGCCGGGAATCTCTGGCATTACCGCAATCATGGCCGGGCGAACGCCATGCATCACCACGCGGAACTGGAGTTCAATCTCGTGACGCAAGGCAGCGGGCTTTATCTGCTGGAACATCGCCGCTACGAAATCCGCCGCGGCGACCTGTGTTGGCTGTTCCCCGCGCAGGAGCATGTGCTCGTCAATACGAGCCCCGACTTCGAGATGTGGGTGGGCGTCTGCAAACCGAAGCTGGTGAAAAGCGTCGCCACCGATGCGAACGCCGCGACGTTGCTGACGCAGAATCCTGCCGGCGAATACTGCCGCCGCCTCGGCCAACCTGCGTTCACAAGACTGGAACGCCTGCTGATCGATGTCGCTGCGGCGCACCAACAGCCCGGCCTCTTCAACGCCGGACTGGCGTATGCGTTGCTCAGCGCGTGGCGCGAATACGAGCAAGCGGCCGACGTGCCATTGCAGGATGTGCATCCCGCCGTCGAAAAAGTTGCCCGTCTCGTCCGCGACAACCCGGACGGATCACGTCTGGAAGAACTCGCGCGTCAGGCCGGACTCAGCACGCACCGGCTCAGCCGATTGTTCAAACAACAGACCGGCATTGCGCTCGTGGAATTTCGCAATCGTCAACGCGTGGAAAAGTTCCTTGAGATCTACGGCGCCGGCCAGCGCGTGACCATCCTGGATGCTGCGCTGGCCGCAGGGTTCGGCAGCTATCCGCAGTTCCATCGTGTGTTCAAGCGCGTGACCGGACGCTCGCCCGGCAAACATCGCCGCCCCAACAAGGCGATATGACACTCATCCCACCAGCCGCTGCCAGAGCCTCGCAATCTCGCCGCGCATGACCTGCGCGTCTTCCCAACTGTTCGGGAACGTGCTGAGCGCGTAGCCGCCTTCAACGGGGCCCAACTCAGGGCAGACGAACATCTCGCGGCCTGAGGTGCGATTGCCGTCGAGCCAGCAGCGCATCAACGCCTCGGCATACGGCATCCAGTCCTTCACTTCCTGGGTCAAGTTGCCGCGCCCGTCGGTGATGGGGACTTGCGCGTGGTGCCCGTTGAACGGACGGAAGTGGAATTGTTGCGCGCGCTGGATGAGGTCGGGCCGAACCAGCAATCGCTCGGCAAAATTCTCCGGCACAAGATGCTTCACCACCGCGAAGTGCGAGAAGTCAACCGAGAGCGTGAGCAGTTCGCCCGTGGCCCGCTGGTAAGCGTCACAGAGCGCGTAGCATTTCTCGGGCGTCTCAGTGCAGGTGCCGCGGTGCGTCTCGATGCCAGGCACCAGCCCCGCCGGCTTCGCGGCCCGGTTCAACGTCAACGTCAGTTCGAGCGCCGTGGCTGCGGTGGTGTCGTGCGCAGCAAGTTGAACGTTCACATGCACCGCGTCGCAATCCTTCTGCTCATCGAGCAGTCGGGGGAAATCCGCGGCGTTACCTGAGGCCAAGCCACCGACGAAGATGAGCCCGTGCTTGCGGCAACCATCGCGCAATTCGGGACTGCCCCCCCAACACACGCCGTCGAAGCCCGCCGCCTTGATGGCCGCAAGTTTTTGGTCGAGCGACCATTCGTTGGCCTTCGTGGGATGGCCCATGAAGGTCCAAAGGTTGGCGATGTGACGGAGGATGGGTTGGGTGCGCGTGGTCATGTCGATACGCTCCTGAACTAACAAAGTCGGGAAAGAAACCAAGCCGAACTTCGCGGCGAGCCGCTACTTCATCAGTCCAGCCTTGCTGGTGCGAAGGTATTTCTGAAGGTCGCCGATGCCGCTCATCTGGGTCTGCACACCGCGTTGCGAGGGATCGCGAAAGACCTTGTAGCTGGCGAGCAGTTTGCCCATGCCGGTGATCTGGAGCTGGCCGACCGGCAATTTCCAGATCTGACCAATGGCCAGCTCAGGCAGTTTGGGGGACTTGGCGCGCTTCCGCGCAGCGGCGGGTTTTTTGGCGGGAGCACGTTTAATCACGCCAGCATAGTGCCAGACACCGTCGTCATAACAAGGCGAATCCCGTCCGGTGAATTACACCCCAGCCCGGGCGATGTCCGCAATTCCGCTTTGCCTCGCCGCTGGAGATTCTTAACTTCCCCGCGTGCGTTCCGAATCGCTCAAAGACATCTCCCGCATCGTCGTCAAAGTCGGCACTGGCGTCCTCACCGACGCACAGAAGCAACCCGATCTGGCGCAGATGGAGCAGCTCGTTGCGCAACTCGCCGCGCAACGCCGGGCCGGACTCCAGGTCGTGCTCGTCACGTCTGGTGCCGTCGGCGCGGGCATGGGCGCGCTCGGTTTTCAAACACGTCCCGCCAACCTCGCCGAGAAGCAAGCCTGCGCCGCCGTCGGTCAATCCAAGTTGATGGCGACGTATGACCAGCTGTTCGCCAAACATTCGCTGACCGTCGCGCAAGTGTTGCTGACGCACGCGGACCTCGAACATCACGAGCGCCATCTCAACGCCCGTAACACGCTCATCACGTTGCTCGAACGCGGCGTGGTCCCCATCATCAACGAGAACGACGCCGTGTCGTTCACGGAGATCAAGTTCGGCGACAACGACAAACTCTCCGCGCTCGTCGCGTCGCTGTTGCCCGCCGACCTGCTGGTGATCCTGACCACGGTGGACGGCGTGATTGAAAATTTCGGCAAAGCCAACGCCCGCGTGTTGCCGGTCATCGAGGACATCACCGGCTCCGTCGAAAAGATGGCGGGCGGCACCGACAGCGAAACCGCCGTGGGCGGCATGAAGTCCAAAGTGGAAGCTGCAAAGATCGTCGTCCGCAGCGGCATCCCGCTCGTCATCGCATCCGGTCGCAAGCACGATACGCTGGCGCGCGTGCTCGCCGGCAAAGACGAAGGCACGCTGTTCCAACCCAAGGCGCGCAAGCTGCAAAGCCGCAAGCGCTGGATCGGTTTCTTCCATCATGCGAAGGGCACGCTGTTCGTGGATGACGGCGCGAAGAAGGCGTTGCGCGAACGCGGCAAGAGTTTATTGCCGCCCGGCGTCACGCGTTGCGAGGGCACCTTCGCCGCCGGCGACGTGGTGCGCATCTGCGACGCCGACGGCATGGAGATCGCCCGCGGCCTCGCGAAGTTCGGCGCGAGCGAAATCGCCTCCGGCAAACTGACGCGCGTGGAACTCATCCACCGCGACGACATGGTGGTGATGTGAAACCAATTCAACCACGGATGGACACAGATACACACGGATGCCGGAAAGGAAACTTCAGCGAGGCGCGGATTAAACTCTGCACTCCAGACTAATCCGTGTTTATCCGTGTTCATCCGTGGTTAATATGAAAAAGCCCGCCATCAACCAACTCCTCGCCGTCATGGCGAAGCTTCGTTCGCCCAAGGGCTGCCCGTGGGACCGCGAGCAGGACCACATGACGCTCCGACGCCATGCGATCGAGGAAGTTTACGAACTCATCGACGCCATCGAAGCCGGCGACGACCACGAGATGGCGGAGGAACTCGGCGACCTGCTGCTGCAAGTCGTCTTTCATTGCCAGATGGCGGAAGAGCGCGGCGCATTCAATTTTGAAAAGGTCGCGCAGAACATCGCGGACAAACTCATCCGCCGGCATCCGCACGTCTTCGGCAAAGTGAAGGTGAAGGACGTGGATGAAGTCTGGGCCAACTGGGAGAAGATCAAGAAAGCCGAGAAGCACGGCACCAAGCATCAACGCGACTCCGCGCTCGACGGCATCCCGAAGCACCTCCCCGCCCTGCTCCGCGCCGAGAAACTCGTGAAAAAGGCGCGCAAAGCCAACTTGCTCGGTGACGCCAAGAAGCCCACCAGCATCGCGCGCATCGAAGACGGCAAGACCGCGACGCGCAAACCCATCCGCGCCAAGACCGCGAACAAAGCGGACCTCGCCCGCAAGCTGTTCACGCTCGCGCAGGACGCGCAGCTTCACGGCTGGTCCGCCGAGGAATTGCTGTCGGACGAGATCAAGCAGCAGGAGAAAATGCTCCGCCAGCTGGAGCGCCGCTTACATCCCACTTAAAATTTTCCGCCTCCCATGAAGAATTGTCCCTGGTGCGGCCAAGACCACCCTGACGATGCCGTGCTCTGCCCGGAGAACGGTTTTGCGATCGATATCGACGACGGATCGGCACCGCCAAAGATCCAGCATGCGAATGCCGAGGAAGCGGAAGCCGCCGCACATGCCAGATCGGAGGAACTTCCACCCCCGTCAAACGCGCCGGAGGGATTTCACAGCCTTGGACACATTGAGCCGCAAGAGGCCGGCAGCCTGCTGGCCCGATTTGAAGCGGCGGGTGTTCAATTCCAGATCGAGCATGTTGAAAAGGAAACCCAAACGGGACGCGGTCCGATGAAGCGCTCCTATTTCGAGGTCTTCGTCCTCAAAGCCGATGCCGAGCGAGCGTTCAAAATCCTGAGCGCTGACTGGAAGGTTTAAACTTCCAAAACTGGCAACACAACGTTGCCGCAGTCCTCCGGCCCCTCGACAACCTTGGTATGGTTTCGTTAGGCTGCGCCCATGACTGATCCGCGCTACGGCAAGCTGGCCAAACTCCTCGTCGGTTATTCCACCGAACTCCAGAAGGGCGAACGCGTCCTGCTCGACATGATCGATGTGCCGGATGCCTTCACCGTGGAACTCATCCGGGCCGTGCGCGCTGCCGGCGCCATCCCGCTCGTTGAGGCGCGGCACACCGTCATCACCCGCGAAGTGCTTCGCGGCATCACCGAGCCGCAAGCCACCCTCCTCCGCGACCTCGAACTCGCGCGCATGAAGAAGGTCCAGTCCTACATCGCCATCCGCGGCGCGGGCAACATGAACGAGAACGCCGACGTGCCCTCGGACCGCATGGCCATCTACTCCAAGATCACGCGCCCCGTGTTGAACCATCGCGTGAACAAGACCCGCTGGGTCGTCCTGCGCTGGCCCACGCCGAGCATGGCGCAAGCCGCCGGCATGAGCACCGAAGCCTTCGAGAATTTCTACTTCGACGTCTGCACGATGGATTACCGCAAGATGGCCAAGGCCATGCTCCCGCTCCACAAGCGCATGCTCAAGGCCAACCGCGTCCACCTCAAATCGCCTGGCACCGACCTCACCTTCAGCATCAAGGGCATCGGCGCGAAGACCTGCGAAGGCAAGTTGAACATCCCCGACGGCGAAGTGTTCTCGGCACCGGTCAAGGACTCCGTCAACGGCACCATCCAGTTCAACACCCCGACGGTTTATGCGGGCACCAAGTTCGAGAACGTGAAATTGAAGTTCAAGGCCGGCAAGGTGGTGGAAGCCACGTCGAACAACACGAAGAAGCTGAACGAGATCTTGGACACCGACGCGGGCGCGCGTTACGTGGGCGAATTTGCCATCGGTTTCA
>JBEGQI010000061.1:0-7371 GCA_041181065.1 Verrucomicrobiota bacterium
ACGCTCGACGGCAATATCCGGAACGGTCGCGACGCGCACGATGTTGAAATACCGGACCGAGTCTGTGAACGTCGCCTCGCCATCCAGCTTGCTATACAGATAGCCGCCAGACACGAGCCACCAGTCATTGAGGGGTTTCTCGAGCCGGATGGCATTTGCGCCCTCGAAGTAACTGTTGTGCTCACGTGCATTTTGGGAAACCCCGCCTCGAGCCGCCGAGTTCGTGTAGTGGGTGTCGAGCTGGTAAAACTCCCCGCGGAACCGCTCCTCCACATTGACCCCACGCACTTCCGCATCGAGGTCGAATTTCACGATGTGCACCGCTTCGTCGATCGATTTGCTGACAGGCGCAATGTTCCGCTCATCGATACCTGCGCCGGTGCGGCCCCATGCAGTCACCGATTCGTTGCCGCGGCGATAATCGTATTCATAGCCGAGCACCATGCGCGGCCATTCCGGCAACGTGAGCCCGAAATCAACCCACGCGCGGCCAATATCGATGAACAAATCACGGTCCAAGCTGAGCGCCACGGGGGTGGACGGACTTGAGCGATACCCGCCGGTGTCATCGTAATACTTCCGATACTGCTCCCAGCCCGTGCGGATGAAACCCACTTCGTTTTTGTCCAGGGAGAGCGTGACGAGGTAGTCGTGGAGTTGAGCGTGGCCGCCCAACGAAACGGTTGTGTCCGCACCGATACGCCCGAAGCCATCGAACGCCGAGCCGCCAAGAAGGCCTTCCCGTTGCCCCTGATGCTCGCGGAATTTACGGTCATCACCTTTGACCGCGATCCCCCCAAACACAGGCGTTAGAGCCAGACTGAGTTCGTTCGTCGGCGCGGATTCATCCCAATCCACGCCTTGATCGATCCACGCCCGGAGCAACGCGATCTGTTCATCCGATAGCGGCTCACCCTTGCCGGGCGGCGGCATCTCTGAATCCGGCAGCAGACCCGCCACCATCAGGATGAGCGGACTTTTCGCGCTTTGACCGGGAATGATGTCCACGCCGTTCACGCCGCCCTTGAGAGCGAATTCCCGTTGAGTGAGACGAAATTTTCCTTTAGGGCGTTGGGTGCCGTGGCAGTTGAAGCAGGAATTTTCCAAGATCGGACGGATATCGCGACTGAAGTCCAGGGAGACTTTGGCCACAGGCGGCAACTGGCTCTCGTCGGGCAGTTGCGCCGCGGACAAGCTGACGGGGTGCAACAGAGCCATGCCAACACTCCCAACGCCAAGCCAGACGCTTTTCCAAGGGAAATTCATGGCTCAGTAAAAATAGTAGGGCTGGACGTTGGAGCCATGGATGGCCGAGTGGCAACCCGCCGTCCAGCAGGTGCCGTAGCGAATGAACGTGGTGTGATCTTTGTTGCCGATGTAGATGCGCGCCGCGTCGTTCGGACCCGGGCCGGGCTTTTGCGCATGGCAACGCAGACAAAGATTCGCGTCGCGAACCGTCAACATCTTGGCGTTCACGGAACCATGCGGACTATGGCAGGCCGTGCAACCTTCACGCATCGCCGCATGCTCAAAGATGAAGGGCTTGGTCTGCTCGCGATGGCATTGGGCGCAGGATTCATTCGACCGCGCCAAGGCAAGACCGCCCTTGGGCTTCATGATGTCAAGCCCATGCGGGTCGTGGCATTGGACACAGTTCATCTTGCCCTCGATCACGGGATGATGCTGCGGGAAGTGAAATTCCGCCTGAACTTCCTGGTGACACTGGAAGCACGCCTCCGGCTTCTTGCCGGGGTTAATGATGAATTTTTCCGGCCCGCCGCGTCCCGCCGTGGCGATGTGCTTGCTAGCGGGACCGTGGCAAGATTCACAACCAGTCTGCCCGGCGCGATCGGCCAGTTCCAAGTGCAGCCGGGCGTGCGGACTATCGGGGAAGGCGCGGGTGATGTTCGCGTGACAGTCGGCACACGCGCGATTGCCGACGAAATTAGCACCGGGAATTTGCAGCGGCACGGCCACCGTCCGATCCAGCGTGGAGCAGGAATTGACCATCAACACGCAAAGGCCAACACCCAAAGACATCGCAACCGCTGCGAACCATCGCAGCCTATTCCGTTTCACCGCGCACATGAGATATGGTGTTCCTGAGAATGCCTGATTGATGGTGTGAGCATCCGGACGGCGATTTGTTCCCAAAAAATCTCAGGTGAGATCAAAAAGTTTTGGATACCGAACAGGGAGGTCTCATTTTTTTCCAAAAACTTCAGGAACAAAAATCGGGGTTCCGCCTCCTACTCCCCGTATGAACTCAAAGGCAACCCCCACAAAGCTAGGTATTACGCTACCCATCCTGCTCGCCGGACTGATCAGCATGGATTCTCAATCCACGGCAGGTGCCGCTACGATCTGGACCGGCCCCGCCACAAACTTCACCCAGTCGGTCGCGAGTTCCGCGTCGTTTGACGTCGTGCTGCCTGGCGTGGTTCACCTGACACGCGGCTTTAATCATTGGCTCTACAACCCGGCAGCGGGCGATGTTTATGGCCAGCTCGGCACGCCGTCCGACACCGAATGGGCCTTTGCCCCAAGCCTGAACCCCACCAACGCGACGCTGGGAGATGTCACTGGCCTGAGTTATCAATCGTTCGATTCCTACCGCAACGGCGATCTTTCCAGCGTGCTGCTCTTCAACAAACAGATGGTCATGCACCTCATCAATGAGGACATCTACATCCCCGTAAAATTCACCGCCTGGCCCCACGGCGGCGGTGCGTTCGGCTACATCCGCAACACACCTACCCCAATCCCCGCTCCCACCGTATGGACCGGGACGCCGACTAATTTTGCCCAGTCAGTCGCCAGCGCCTCGTCGTTTGACGTAGTGCTATCGAATGCCGTCCATCTCACCCGCGGCTTTAACCACTGGCTCTACAATCCGGCTGGCGGGGACGGCTACGGCCAACCCGGCACTCCTACCGACACGGAGTGGGCCTTCGCACCGGGCCTGAATCCGGCAACCGCCACCCTCGCTGACGTGACCAACCTCAGCTACCAAGCCTTTGACTCCTACCGGAATGGCGACCTCTCCGGCGTGCTGCTGCCCAACAAACAGATGGTCATGCACCTGATCGCTGAGAACATTTACGTCCCCGTGAGGTTTACGGCGTGGCCGCATGGCGGCGGCGCCTTTGGTTACGTGCGAAACACCGCCAATGCCCTGACGGCCAACCCCACGGTCAGCATCACCAGCCCAACGAACGGCAACACGTTCACTGTTCCGGTCACCCTGACCATCGCCGCCAATGCCACCGTAAGCAGCGGCTCCGTGACCAACGTCACCTTCCTCTCCAACGGCACGCCACTGGGCTCCGACCAAACGGCACCATTCAGCATTTCCAGCGGCAGTTTGAGCGCAGGCACCTATGCGTATGTCGCGGTTGCGACCGCCAACGGCCTCTCCACAACTTCATCCGTGGCCACCGTCACCGTTGTGAACCCAACTCCGTCCGTGAGCATCACCAATCCGCTTGCGGGAGCCACGTTCACCGCCCCCGCGAACTTCCAGGTCGATGCCACCGCCTCCGTCGCAGTCGGCACCATCACCAATGTCACCTTCTTCGCGAACGGAACCCCGATCGGCTCCGACCCGACGGCGCCATTCAGTGCCAACAGCGGCGGGCTCGGCGCGGGCCTCTACGGCCTCACGGCAGTCGCGACTGCAGGCGGGGTTTCATCCACATCCGCTGTAGTGAACATCTCCGTGCAAGCCCCCGGAGCCATCATCTTGTCGTCACCGCGAGTGAGTGCCGGCCAGTTCATCTTCGATTACACCGCCACCACGGGATTGAAATACGCAATTGAAAACGCTGTGAGCATTCCAGCGTGGCAACCAATCACAACAAACACCGCCAGCGGTTCGCCTGAACACTTCACCAACGCCTTCGTGCCGGGCGCCGCGCGATACTATCGCGTAATTCAGGTGCCTTGAATTTGGTGTGTTAAAACGAAAACGGGGCTGGCGTGAGCCAGCCCCGTTTTTTCATCTGCCGAAGCAGGATTGATTTGGTGCCAGGGGGGAGAGTCGAACTCCCGACCAAAGGCTTATGAGTCCTCTGCTCTACCACTGAGCTACCCTGGCAACAATGGGCCGATAAAATCCGAAACGCAGCCCCGCCTGTCAAACCGAATGATGCTCAGTTGCGCTTCCACTCGATCAATTTGCCGTCGGGTGCAAATGTCAGTCGGAGGATATATTCGTAGCCGCCCGAGCCCACCGTTTGCGAGACACCAACGCCCGTGCGCCGGCCGTAACCGCCGTAACCACCAAAGCCGATCGACATGCTGCTGCCGCCCGAATAACCCGTCACCCATTCCGCCACCTTACGTTTGTCGCTCAAATCCGACTGCCGGGCGGGCGGGCCGAGTTCAATCACCGCTTGGTCGAACGTGTAGTTTCCAATGCGGGCATTCCAGTCCACCTTGGGCTTAGAGGCACAGCCAGACAGAAGCAATGCGCACCCGGCTGCGATCAGAACCGTGCAGAGCAAAAAGGTCTTTTTCATGGTTGAAGACTAAATCGCCGGACGATTTTTGCAACAACGTTGCCGCCGGCGCCGCCGGGGCTTAATCTGCCGCCATGCTCGTCGTGCATGTTCATGTCCATGTGAAGCCGGAATACGTTGACGCCTTCAAAGCCGCAACGCTGGAGAACGCGCGCCAAAGCGTGCGCGAACCGGGCGTCGCCGGTTTCGATGTAGTGCAACATCAGGACGACCCGGAGAAGTTCGTGCTTGTTGAAGCCTACCGCACTCCCGATGCGCCGGCGGCGCACAAGGAGACGGACCACTACAAGACATGGCGCGACATCGTGGCGCCCATGATGGCGGAGCCGCGCACCAGCGTGAAATACACCAACCTCTTCCCCAACGACGCGAACTGGTAAATGCCCATCGAGTTCGTCACCGCCAACCGCATTCTCTTCGGCGCCGGCACGCTGCACGACATCGGATCTGTGGCTGCGAGTTTCGGCAAACGGGCCCTGGTTGTGACCGGCAGCGAGCCGGGACGGGCGGCAAAGCTGATTTCGCTTTTGAATCAATCGGGTCTAGGCGCGGTTGTATTTCCCGTTCGCGGTGAACCCGAACTCGCGACGGTTAAAGAAGGCGTCGCCATCGCGAAACGGGAAGGATGTGAACTAGTCATCAGCTTCGGTGGCGGCAGCGCGATCGATGCTGGAAAAGCGATCGCCGCGATGCTGACCAACCCCGGCAAGCTGCTTGATTACCTTGAAATCATTGGGCGCGGTGAAACACTCAGGCAATCCCCCGCTCCGTTCATCGCCATCCCCACGACCGCCGGCACCGGCGCAGAAGTCACCCGCAACGCCGTGCTCGCCTCGCCAGAGCACCGAGTGAAAGTGAGCTTGCGCAGTCCGCTGATGTTACCGCGCGTCGCCTTGGTGGACCCGGAACTTGCGCTGGGCTTGCCGCCCCACATCACGGCCGCAGCCGGACTCGATGCACTCACGCAACTCATCGAGCCATTCATCTCCTGCCGCGCGAATGCGATGACGGACACACTCTGCCCCGAGGGCATCCGACGAGTTGTCATGTCGCTTCGGACAGCTTTCGCAGATGGCACCCACCTCGCCGCACGAGAAAACATGGCACTGGCCAGCCTGTGGAGCGGCATGGCCCTGGCGAACGCCGGGTTGGGAGCCGTGCATGGTTTCGCCGGGCCCATCGGCGGAATGTTCCCCGCACCGCACGGCGCGGTTTGTGCCGCACTGTTGCCGCATGTCATGACGGTGAATCTTCGCGCATTGAAGGCACGAAAACCCGATTCAGAACAGCTGCGGAAGTTTGATGAAGTCGCTCGCTTGCTGACCGGAAATCCAAACGCTAGCGCCAGTGATGGTGTTCGCTGGCTGGCCGAACTGGTCCGCGATCTGGAAATCGCGCCGTTGAGCCGTTACGGAATCTTGGAGTCGCACGTGGATGAGCTGGTGGAAAAAGCCACCGCCGCCAGCAGCATGAAGGGCAACCCTCTGCCACTGACGGCGGATGAATTGAAAGCGGCTCTCGCCGCAGCGATCACTGGCGTTTAGCTCGCCGCCGGGGCCGGAGCGCGCTTCGCGAGAATCGCCTCGATGATCTGCTTGCCCAACTCCGGCTTCTCGATGAGTGCCTTCTTCGCGGCTTCCTTGCCCTGTCCGATCAGTTCGCCGTTGAATTGCAGCCACGCGCCCTTCTTATCGACCGCGCCTGACTCGATGCCCATGTCGAGGATGCTGCCTTCCTTGTCAATGCCGTGGTTGTAAATGATGTCGAACTCCGCCTCGGTGAACGGCGGCGCGACCTTGTTCTTCACGATCTTCACCTTCACGTGGTTGCCGATCGCGTTGTTGGCCGCATCCTTCAGCGTGTCCTTGCGACGGATGTCCATGCGCACACTCGCGTAAAACTTCAGCGCCTTGCCGCCAGGCGTCGTCTCAGGATTACCGAACATCACGCCCACCTTCTCGCGAAGCTGGTTCGTGAAGATGCAGGTCGTCTTGGATTTGTTGAGCAACGCCGTAAGCTTGCGGAGCGCCTGACTCATCAAACGCGCCTGCATACCCATCGTCGCCATGCCCATCTCGCCTTCGAGTTCCGCCTTCGGCACCAGCGCGGCAACAGAGTCAACGACGATCACATCGAGTGCATTTGAACGCGCCAATGTTTCGCAAATGGTCAACGCTTCTTCGCCCGAGTCCGGCTGGGAAACGAGCAAGTCATCCAGATTCACGCCGAGCTTCTTAGCGTAACCGGGATCCAACGCGTGTTCGGCATCGATGAACGCCGCCAGCCCGCCGTTCTTCTGGGCGTTGGCAATGACGTGCAACATCAACGTGGTTTTGCCGGAAGATTCCGGACCGAAGATCTCGATCACACGTCCGCGCGGCACGCCGCCGACGCCGAGCGCCAGGTCCACGGCCAGCGCGCCGGTGGGGATGACTTCAATCTGCTTTTGGGCCTGCGCGGAACCCAATCGCATGATGGCGCCCTCACCGTAGGACTTGGTGATGGTGCTGATGGCGGATTCGAGATCACGCTGCTTGGCAGCCGCGAGTTTGGCGGCTTCGGCGACTTTGGTATCTTTAGCTTCGACGTTTTTTTCAGCGGCTTTCGGGGGCATAATGCTTCCTTCCTTTCGGTTCAGAGTTTGCGCCGAGAGAATATGAGACCGACTTTACCGAGTCAAATCCGGCATCAACTAATTCCCATTCCGAGCAGAAACTCGATGTTCGACTTCGTCTTGCCGAGTTTGCCGAGCAACAGTTCCATCGACTCGACCGGCGGCACGCCCGTGAGCGCGCGGCGGAGCAGCACGATGCGGCTGAGTTCGTCGGGATGGTAGAGCAATTCCTCTTTG
>JBEGQI010000062.1:0-18285 GCA_041181065.1 Verrucomicrobiota bacterium
TGGTTCCAGTCGGGCTACGCCCGCCTTCCACCAGAACCTTGAGTGGAAGCAAAACAACAAACCGAAACCACCGGAAACCATCTCATCTAAAGTGGTATGACCGTTGGGGGCCAATCACTGATTAATGGTATGGCTCCCGCCATTTTAAACTGCCGCCGGTGACGGTAGTAATGCCCTCATCACCAAAACGAGTCGGGGCCGGAGTGATCCGGCCCCACTTCTTTTTACCGAGGACTTGCCACCAAGGCCCAGCGGCCTGGCGGATGGGATCTCAGTTAGGGAGAGTGTGCTGGTAGCCGGGTTCTTGGACGCTGCAGGTGACAAAGGTGTCAAAATCGCCGTAGGTGCCACCGGCGGGGCATGCCGGCATGGTGCCGCCACTGCCGCGGCCGATGAACGGTTTGATGTTGTCTTCAATCACCGGTGCGCTCGGGCGTTCCAGCTTCAGTTCTTGGATGGCCGTGTCGATGACGCGCAGGTTGTTGATGCAGGCGGTGACCTTCGAGTTCTTCCGCGCGCGGATGAAGTTGGGGATGCTGATGGCGGCGAGCAGTCCGATGAGGGCCACCACGATCATGATTTCCACCAAGGTGAATCCACCGTTGAAGCCGTTCCGATTTCCGTTTTGCGAATGCGTGTTCAATTTCATGGACGCAACACTACGGACACCGGGCTCGGTTGACTAACCAGTCAGTGTCTGATTCACGCCCCGGGGCGATTCCGTGATGGTCCCATGGGGGATAGCCATTGAGGTCTTGCCAAAAGTGGCCCGCAGGGAAGTTGGCGAGCAGCCCGATTTTACTGCCTTTCGCCATGATTGTCATAAAAATGCAGTATTTTCGCGCAGCTGCGCCGGTTTGAGACACGGAAATCCTGCGAATCAGGACAATGTGATGTTTTCGCGACTCGCGAAATGATTCCGTCCACCCGCGAAATCGTTCCGCCAACAAACAAAATCGTTCCGAAGATAAGCGGAAAGGTTTTGCTACCCAGCGGAACGATTTTGTTACCCAACGAAATGATTTCGTTACCCAGAAAAGTCGTTCCGAAGACAAAAGAAATGGTTCCGCTACCCAGCGGAAAGGTTTTGCTTACCAGCGAAGAGGCTTTGCTGGGTATCCAAGACACTTTGCTATACATCGGAAAGGTTTCGCTGGTTGTCGGAACGCTTCCGCGGGTGGCAAAACCCTTCAGAAGACCTGCCAATCCCTTTGGCCGGCTAGAAAGGCAGTGGGACAGCCACGAGGACACACAATTCTTGGACACAGATGCCTCCGCTAACGATGTTCAACGACTTCGGCCCAGAAAGCGATACGACTTCACTTGTCCGTGGTCAAAACGGAGGCGTGCAGCCCAAGCTTTGTGCCTCCGGGTGCTTGGACCACTGCCACGTCCGGCAAAACCGGATTGAAATCTGCCTAAGGCAAAAAATTATCCGCTCACCGAACCTAGCCTGTCTTTCAGGGACAGGTTGTTGCCCGGACCGATTCATCTAGGTTGTTTATGCTGAACCTGCGCACGTCTTGCAAAACGTCCGTCCGTTAATTCCTGCTCACCGCGCTCGTCGCGCTGACGGTCAGCGCCCATGCTACCGTCACCAACGGCACGAACATCCTCTTCTCCACGCTCACCAACAACTTCGGCCTCGAACTCTGGGTGCGGCCCGCCGCTGTTTGACGCTCGCCAGAATATCCGCCACAACCTCTCCTTCGGCTTCGCGCCTTGCGGGCCATCCTGGTGGATATGATTTCTGCGCCGGCAACAGCAAGCAAAACGACGCGGGCAAGATCGGTTATCAGACCTTCAGCGCCGATTCGCTGGATATCGTGGGTGCGGGCACCGCCGGGTCCAATCGGAAGGTGAAGATCTGGGCTGAAGGCGGCACGGTGTTCAACGGCACCGTAAGTGCCACCACCTTTAGCGGCGGTGCGGGCGACATGGCGCTCCCGGCAGCAAATCTCTACGGTTCGGTTCCTAGCGTGTTGCTGACAGCTGTGCCGGCCGCCAATCTCACCGGCTCCGTGCCGAGCGCCGCGTTGACTTCGGTCCCGGCAGCCAGCCTCACCGGAACGATTCCTGATGCCCGGCTCTCGACCAACGTGCTGCTGGCCACGGGAACCAACGTGGCCCTGCGCGCGGGTGGCAACAGGTTCACCGGGCCACAACTGGTCGGGGACAGCGTGCCTGGTCCGGAAACCCTGGATCAACAACCTCCCACCGCCGTCGCCTTTCAGGACCAAAACCCGCTGTTTTTGTGGCAGAGTTTCAGCGCGGGCCAGACGGGGCTGCTCACGCGCATCGGCTTCTACATAACCAGCCCGGAGTCTCCGCAGGGCGCAGGGGCAACGCTGAGTATTTACGCAGGCGAAGGCACGGGCGGCGCGCTGCTCGACACGGAGACGATCGTCATCCAGCCGAACTGGGGTTACCAATTGTTCCAGTTAAGCACCCCGCCGGCCATCCAGGCCGGGAGCAAATATACCATCGCCCTGAGCGTCGGCGCCGCAAACCTGTTCTGGATTCGCGCCGATATTGGCAATCCCTACGCGGGTGGCCGGAGCGATTTCAGCGCCACGGCCGATTACTCGTTCCAGACTTATGCCACGCCGGTCACCAACCGGAGCATTCTGAGTGTGAACCAGGCGGGCGACGCGCGTGTCGGGGTCGGCACCGCTGCGCCGCAGGCGACGCTGCACGTGGTGGGGGACATCCTCGCGAGCGGCACGATCACGGGCACGCTGAATTCCTCGAATCTCGCCGGTCCGGTTTCCTTCGTGAACCTTCCCGCCGGTGTGATCTCCAACAACGCCAGCGGCGTCCAACTCTCCGGCACGTTTGCAGGCAATGGCAGCGGCCTGACGGGGCTCACCGCCTCCAATCTTACGGGCACGATCGCGGATGCCCGGCTCTCGGCCAATGTTGCCTTGCTCAACTCGGCCAATGTATTCAGCGGAAGCAACCGGTTCACGGCGGCGCTGGTGGCCACGAATGGCAGCAACCAATTTGCCGGCGCCTTCACCGGCACGAACCTCTTCAGCGCCGCCGTCGGCATCGCCGCCGCCAACCCCGGACAAATCCTGCAACTCGGCGACGACACGACCGGCACGGCGCAAGGCATGATCCGCCTCGGCTCGCGTTCGGCCAGTGGCAGTTCCCATCGCAGTTGGGACATCGGCGTGCCGCAGACCGGCGACGTCACGACGAACATGGGTTACTCCTTCATCATCCGTGACAACAACGGCGGCAATACCAACTCCCATTTCATCGTCCGCTGGGACACGCATAGCGTCGGCATCGGCATCAACAACCCGCAGGCCACCCTGGATGTTGCCGGATCGCTCCGCATCAATCAGGGCACCACGTTCACCCGCGTGCAGGATGGTATTTTCACGGCTGGCCCCTCCACCGTTAATTTGCTGACCGTCACCAACTCCTTCCCCGTCGCCTTCGGCGCGGCGCCGAACGTCACCGCCACCGCCGTATCGCAGGCCGGCACGGATTTCAACGACACCTTCTGCGTGACCGTGCGACGGGTGACCACCACCAACTTTGTGGTGAACATCGTTCGAGTGGACACGAACGGAAATTGGGGGCAGAACTTGAGCGTCTCCTACCACGCGTGGCAATGACCCGGCAGCCTCTTGAATTGACGGCCATGGAATCCATGCTCTTTCGCACGTTTGCCCTGTTACCTCCGACGGTGCGGCTGGCGTTCGCCGAACCTTACTCCATCGCTTGGTCCAAAATCGGCGCCGCCGGCGGCACCCGCACCGGTGGGGTGTATTTGGTAAGCGGCACCATCACCGGCTCCAGCGACCGCAACGTGAAGGAAAACTTCCGTCCGGTTTCACCTCAAGAAGTGCTGGCCAAGGTCGTCACGCTCCCCATCACCGAATGGAACTACAAGGCCGACCGCACCACGCTCTGCCACATCGGGCCTATGACCCAAGACTTCAGGGCGACCTTCGGTCTCGGCGAAACCGACACCGGCATCACCACCGTGGATGCCGACGGCGTTGCGCTCGCAGCGATCCAGGGGTTAAATCAGAAACTGGAAGTCAGTAGCCAGAAGCTGGAAGTCTAGAACGCCGAGTTGAAAGCCCGCCTCGAAAAACTGGAACAACTGCACGAACAAAAACTTAACGGAGGTGCCAAATGAACAAGTTCTATTTCAGCTTTATGATTTCCGCAGCCTGCTTTTCCGCCAGTGCGCAATACTCAGTTGACTGGAGCAATATTTCCGGCGGCGGCGGCACGAGCACCAACGGCCAATACTCCTTGAGCGGCACCATTGGGCAGCACGATGCCGGCGGGCCGATGACGAATGGCCAGTATTCGTTGACCGGCGGTTTCTGGGTCTTGCCGCAAGCGGTCCAGAGCGAAGGCGTGCCGTCGTTGAGCATCGCCAAAGGTGCGCCCGGCTTCGCGGTCATCTCGTGGACACCGGCGACCACCACGTGGGTGTTGCAGGAATCCACCAATCTCACCTTCGGCTGGACGAACTCCGTGAGCGGCACGACAAATCCGATCACGGTCCAAGCCTTGCCCCCGCGCAAGTTCTACCGGCTCTTCAAGCCGTAATGGGATGGGGAATATTCAAGGCCGGCGGCAGAACCCATCCACCGCTGACGCTTTGCTGAGCCGAGCGAGTTGGTGTCGTTGCCATGGGTGTCACGGTGATTTCCAAAGCGAACGGGTTCACGGGTAAGGGTTGAAATGCGCATCCCGACCTCGCCGATGTCATTACCAAGCCCGCCGGAGTCATTTCCGAACGGAGCGGAGTCGTTGCCAGGGTCGCCGAGGTTTGAAACGGTCGGGTCGGGTCGAAAACCGGCGGCCCAATAAAAAAGCGCGGGCCGAAGCCCGCGCTTGGTTCGTCGTGGGGCGGTGTTGCAGCGCCGCCTCAAGGGAAGGCAGAGCGGCAGCTCTGCTTTACCGGTTAAACGTTGTAAGTGCTGCTGGCGGTGGTGCCGCCGCGGCCGGTCCAGTTGGTGTGGAAGAATTCGCCGCGCGGCTTGTCCACGCGTTCGTAGGTGTGCGCGCCGAAGTAATCGCGCTGGGCTTGCAACAAGTTCGCCGGGAGCACCGCGGAGCGATACTGGTCGTAGAACGCGAGGGCCGTGCTGAAGGCGGGCACCGGGATGCCGCGTTGGGCCGCCGTGGCGACGACTTTGCGCCAGCTCTTCTGCGATTGCTTGATGGCGTTGCGGAAGTGGTCGTCGAGCAGGAGGTTCGCGAGCTTCGGATTGTTGTCGTAGGCTTCCTTGATCTTGCCGAGGAAGACGCTGCGAATGATGCAGCCGCCGCGCCACATCAGGGCGATGCCGCCGTAGTTGAGGTTCCACTTGTATTCCTTGGCGGCGGCGCGCATGAGCATGTAGCCCTGTGCGTAGCTGATGATCTTGGAGGCGTAAAGTGCTTGGCGGATGTCCTCGATGAACGCCTTTTTCTTCTCCGGGTTGGCCGCGATGCTGCCGAGCAACGGGCGTGGGCCCTTCAATTTCTTCGCGGCCTTCACGCGTTCATCCTTCAACGCGGAGACGCAGCGGGAATACACGGCTTCGGCCATCAGCGTGATCGGGATGCCGAGGTCTTGCGAATTGATGACGGTCCATTTGCCGGTGCCTTTCTGGCCGGCGGTGTCGAGGATCTTGTCCACGAGCGCGGTGCCGTCGTCGTCCTTCTTGCCGAGGATGTCGCGGGTGATCTCGACGAGGTAGGAATCGAGTTCGCCCTTATTCCATTCGGCGAAGACTTCGTGCATCTCCTGCGCGGACATGCCGAGGCCGTTCTTCATGATGTTGTAGGCTTCGCAGATGAGCTGCATGTCGCCGTATTCGATGCCGTTGTGGACCATCTTCACGTAGTGGCCCGCGCCCATCTCGCCGACCCAGTCGCAGCAGGGAACGTTGCCTTCGACTTTGGCGGAGACGGCTTGGAAGATGTCCTTCACGTGCGGCCACGCAGCGGGTGAACCGCCGGGCATGATGCTCGGGCCTTTGCGCGCGCCTTCTTCACCGCCGCTGACGCCGGTGCCGATGTAAAGCAGGCCCTTGCTCTCGACGTATTTCTGGCGGCGGTTGGTGTCGTCGAAGAGGGAGTTGCCGCCGTCGATGATGATGTCGCCGGGTTCGAGGGCGGGGATGAGTTGCTCGATGAATTCGTCCACGGGTTTGCCAGCCTTGACGAGCATCATGACGCGGCGGGGCTTCTTGAGCTTGGCGACCATTTCCGCGATGGAATGTGCGCCGAGGATCTTGGTGCCCTTGGCTTCGTTCGCGAGGAACTGGTCCACCTTCTCGGTGGTGCGGTTGTAGGCCACGACGGTGAAGCCGTGGTCGTTCATGTTGAGGATGAGATTCTGGCCCATGACGGCCAGGCCGATGAGTGCGATGTCACCTTGAGGTTGCATGATAAATAGATTTCCGGGTGCCGGCGGCGCATGGCGCAACCGACGAAAATGAACATTAGGGCAACCGCGCCGACACGAAAGGAAAAATCAGTGCATTGAACACACAGAAAACGGCACTGCCCTTGGCCCCATGTGCTGCAAATAGGCGAATCTGTCTTGAATCAAGGCAGGCCACGCCCGGCTGGGTCCGCAGGTGCGCCGGGCTGATGGCGCAATCAGTCCTGTTCACGGGGGAATCCGAGCGTGCGTGCAATCGTATCCGAACCAAGTTGCATGGCCTGATTATTGCCTCAGATGGGTGAAACCGTCTGGGCATTAACATCCATGGGCGGTCGGCAGAAGGAAATCGGAAGTCATGAACTCAGAATCAGCGCCATCATGCAATCCGCGTAAAGCGGGGGCATTTACTTTGCGGACCACCGGCGTTCAATCTTCAGGCAATGTCGTGGGCAAATGGCTTGTCGCGGCATTCACCATTTACGCGGCAGGCTGGGTTTACGCGGGTGACAAAGACCGGGATGATTTTACATCCAAGTCGATCGAGGAATTGATGGAGGTCAAGGTGCCGGTGGTGGTGGCAGCTGCAAAACACGAGCAAACGGCAACGGATGCGCCCGCGTCCGTGAGCGTCGTCACGCAGGACGACATCCGAAAATTTGGCTATCGCACGTTGTCCGACATCCTGAGCAGCGTTCGTGGCTTCTACGTCACTTCCGACGAAATCTATGACTACATCGGCGTGCGCGGGCTCAACCGTCCGGGAGATTATGGTGGTCGGTTGTTGTTGATGGTGGACGGTCATCGGATGAACGAACCGCTATACGGCCAGGCATTCAATGGTCACGACCTCCCGCTCGACGTGGACTTGATCGAGCGCGTGGAAGTTGTCCGCGGCCCCGGTTCTTCACTTTACGGGAACAACGCGGTGATGGGCGTGATCAACATTGTCACGCGCGACGCGAATTCATGGCGCGGCATTGAAGCGTCGGTCTCGGCAGCGAGCTATGAATCATTCGGCGGCCGGCTGACTTACGGGCACGAGTTCACCAATGGTGTGAAGTTAGTGCTCTCGGCGTCAGCGTTTGATTCAGAGGGGAGGGACAAGATTTTTTACCCGGAGTTTTCGAGCATCAATGACGGTTACGCGGTGGGGCGGGATGGCGAGCGGGCCAACAAATTTTTTGCATCAGTCGTATGGGGAGATCTGACACTGGAGGGGACATACGGCGACCGGCGGCGAGATATCCCAAATGCCGCATACGGCACTTTGTTCAACGTCGGTCCGATGTATGCGGATGACGAACGTGCCTTTGTCGAGTTGCGGTATCGGCATGAATTTGAAGACGGCTGGCAGACGACTGCGAGATTGTTTTACGACCACTACCGGTTCCAAGCGGAGAGTCCTTACGCGGGCGCGACCCCCGACGATTCGCCGGTCATCGACTTTGATTACGGCATGGACAATGTCATTGGCGCCGAGTTGCAGGTTGCGAAGGATTTTAGCGCCACCCATCGCCTGACCTTGGGCACGGAGTGGAATCACATCATAGAAGTGCAACAGAAGAATTATGATATTGCGCCCTATCTGCTCTACAGCGACGTGAGCACGGATAGCGATACGGTTGGCGTTTATGCGCAGGACGAAATCTCGCTGACACGGCAGATTCGATTCACGGGCGGTGTCCGATACGATTGGTATTCGACGGTCGGCGATACGTTGAATCCCCGGCTCGCATTGAACTACGAGCCGGTGTCTGGCACCACGTTCAAGGCGATCTATGGCACTGCCTTTCGCGCGCCGAACGCGTATGAGTCCGATTACGTGGCTCCGGGGTATGAGGGCAATCATTCACTCGGACCGGAGAAGATCACCTCGGCCAAACTGGTGCTCGAACAGCGGCTGGATCGGCAATACCGCGTGACGATTGCCGGGTTCTACGATCACTTGCAGGACTTGATTTCGCAGAGGGAAGATCTGTTGACCGGAGATTTTCAGTTCGTGAACACGGACGATGTGATTTCGCGCGGGTTTGATGCCGAACTTGTAGGCGCGTGGGAAGGCGGCTGGCGCGCGCGCGCGAGCTATACATTTGCCGAGACGCATGACCAAGGGACCGAACGGCGGCTTAGTAACTCGCCCGAACATCTCGCCAAGTTCAACCTCGTCGCGCCGTTGTGGAAGGAAAAGGTGTTTGCGGGTGTGGAAGCGCAATGGATGAGTTCACGCGACACGATTGCTGGTTCTAAAGTGCCGGCGCACATCGTGTGTAATGTCACTTTGCTGGCCGGGGAGATCGTTCGGAACGTCGAATTCTCAGCTTCCATTTACAACCTCTTTGACGAGCGCTACCGCGACCCGGTTAGTGCTGATTTTGTTCAAGACCGCATCGAGCAACCCGGGCGGACTTTCCGGGTGAAGTTGTCTTATCGTTTCTAACCATGGACACGCTCGGCATCACAACCCAATGGCAGGCGTTCGTGCGGATTCGCGCCGGACTGCTGATGGCCATTGCGCTGTTTGCCTCGGCAGCGTCAGGATGGTGCGCAACGGGGAGTGATGAGTTGGCGGCAACGAAACTCGAGTATCAAGTGAAGGCCGGTTACATCTACAACTTCGCCACCAAGTTCGTCGACTGGCCGACCAATGGCGTTGCCGCGGGCACGACGTTTCGCATCGCCGTGCTTGGAGAAGAGTCGGCGTTCAATGTCATTTCCAATGTGCTAGCCGGGAAATCCATCGAGGGACGGCCAATTGAAGTCGTGCCGGCTCGCTCCAGTGATTTGCCGGGCGCCTTTCGCGTTGTTTTCGTTTGCCGTTCGCAATCCAGCCAAGCGGCTTCGGTGCGGAAGCAGGTGGGCGACCTGCCGGTGCTCACCATCGGCGAGTCGGATGGTTTTGCCGCTGATGGCGGTTGCATCAACTTCATCCGCAAGGGCGACAACATCCGCTTCGAGATCAACCTTGCGGTTGTCGAGCGTGCCCGGTTGAAAGTCAGCGCCAAACTGGCAGCGATCGCCACGTTGGTGAAATCGAAGGGAGACAAGCCATGAGACTCTCCTTCGTATGGCTGCATAAGCACAGTGTTCAACGCAAATTGATGCTCGCGGTCATGGGCACGTGTTGCATCAGCCTGTTGGCCGCGTGCGGGGCGTTGCTGGTCTATCTGACCATTGCTCAGCGGCGGTCGTTTGCAGAGGACAGCGCTGCGCTGGTGGAGGTGCTGGCAGCGAATAGCGCGGGAACGGTCGCCTTCGGAGACCGGGAGGTGGCGACGGAGTTGTTGATTGCTTTGCGTGCCAACCAGCGCGTCGCCGGTGCGCTGATTTTGCAGAAAGATGGAGAAGTTTTTGCCACAGTCGGAACGACGAACCTGCTGCTCGATCCATCGCTGCCTGCCGTCGGCAGCATGTGGTATCCAAAGAATCATCTGGTGCAATCCAGTCCGATTATCTTGCGCGGCGAGCGGATCGGGCTGTTGCGGATCGATGCTGATTTCGCCCCGACCTTGTCCGGGTTCCTCCAAACCTATTCGTTTGTGTTCGCTTGCACGTTTGTCGGGGTCGTTGGCGTCGGCTGGTTGGTGGCGTTCCGCGCCCGGCAGGTCATCGCGGACCCGATCCGGTCGCTGGCGGATTCCGTCCGCGAGATTTCCGCCGGGGAAAATTACACTCGCCGGGCGGAGACGCAGTTTGGCGGTGAGATGGAGGAGATTGCTGATGCCTTCAACACGGTGGCGGATCGTGCGCGGATGAGCGCGGAACTGGCCAACGAAGTCACCGAGCGCCGACGCATTGAGGGACAGTTGCGGGAAAGTGAGGAGCGGTTCCGTTCCCTTTTTGAAAACGCGCCCATTGGTTTGTATCGATCAAGTCACGAAGGAAACTTTCTGATGGCCAATCAAGCATTGCTGGCGATGCTGGGTTGCAAAACCTTTGAGGAACTGGTCCAATCTTACGAGACCATTCATGTCGGGGTGTTGCCTGATTACCGTGAGCATTTTCGAAATTGCCTGGAGCGTATTGGCATGGTGGAGGAAACGGAGGTCCAGTGGCGGCGGTGCGATGGCAAGATCATCACGGTGCGGGAGAGCGCCAAGGTCATCCGCGACAAAGCGGGTCGCGTATTGTGTTTCGAGGGGTGTGTTGAGGACATCACCGCCCGCAAGGAAGCGGCGGAAGAGCTGCAACGGCTGAACCGCGAACTGGTCGATGCCTCGCGCCTGGCAGGTATGGCGGAAGTGGCCACCGGCGTGTTGCACAACGTCGGCAACGTCCTCAACAGCGTCAGCGTGTCGGCGCAGCTTCTCCATGAGCAGGTGGGTCGGTCCAAGTTTGCCAGTCTGCGTCAGGCCGTCGAGTTGTTGGGGCGCAACACCGGCCAGCTGGGGAGCTACCTCGAGAACGATCCCAAAGGTCGGCTGTTGCCCGGGTTTCTCGTGAAAGTCACCGAACATGTCACCGCCGAGCAACAGCGCTGGGTGGCGGAATTGCAGCAGATGCAGACCTATATCGAGCACATGAAGGAGATCGTCGCCGTTCAGCAAGACTATGCGCGGGTCTCGCACGTTGTGGAGCCGCTCTCGCCGGTCGAATTGGTAGAAGACGCGTTGCGCATGAATGGCCCAGAATTGCTGCGGCACAACATTGCCATCCAGCGCGATTTCAGTCCCGTGCCCTTGGTGCTGGCGGACAAGCACAAGGTGTTGCAGATATTGATCAACTTGATCCGTAACGCCAAATACGCGATGAGCGAACGATCGGAAGCGGGGCGATGGTTGAAGTTGCGGATTTACAAGAACGGCACCGGCAGGGTGAAGATCCAAGTGCAGGACAACGGTTCCGGCATCGCGCCGGAAAATCTGACCCGCATCTTCCAGCATGGTTTCACCACCAAGCCCGACGGTCATGGCTTTGGTCTGCACAGCGGCGCGCTGGCCGCGCAGCAGCTTGGGGGCGCGCTCGTCGCCGAGAGCGACGGTTCGGGTAAAGGAGCCACCTTCACGCTTGAATTGCCTCCAGTGGGAGGCCAGAACTAATGCCCATGAGTCATACAAACAACAACGCGCCGCGAAGGATCTTGGTGGTGGATGACAATGCCACGATTCACGAGGACATCCGCAAGATTCTTTGCCCGGCACGGACTGGCACGGAGTTGCTAGAGGCGGAAGCTGAGTTGTTCGGCAGTGATGCGAAGTTGAAACAGGCTACGCCGCAAGAATTCAAGATCGACTCTGCTTTTCAGGGGGCCGAGGGCTTGGCCATGGCTGAGGCAGCCCTTAAGCGCGGAGAGCCATACGCGCTGGCGTTTGTCGACGTCCGCATGCCGCCAGGTTGGGATGGCATTGAGACGATTCGACGTATCTGGCAGGTGAATCCTGAATTGCAGATCGTCATCTGCACTGCCTACTCAGATCACTCCTGGGAGGACATCACGATGCAACTCGGGCATTCTGATAATTTTGTCATCCTCAAAAAACCATTCGACAACATCGAGGTGCTCCAGCTGGCGCATGCGTTGAGCCGTAAATGGGAACTCGCGCGCGAGGCGGGTTTACAGATGTCCCACCTGAATGAAATGGTGCGGCAGCAGACGGCCGAGTTGCGCGCTGTGAATGAGAGTCTGCACGCGGAGATCCGTCGCCGGGAGGTGACGGAACTGGAGTTGCAGGGCTCGGAGCACCGCTTCGCCCTCGCTTTCATGGCCTCTGCGATTCCGATGGGCATCATGCATGCGTCCACGCGCACCTACCTCGAAGTCAATGAGAGCTTCACCAGACTGGTTGGCCGCGAGCGCACGGAAGTCGTCGGCAAAACCTCCAATGAAATGAAGCTGCTCGCCCGGCCGGAGGATTGCGACAGCGCGATGGAGGCGTTACGGCGCCTGGGCCGGGTGCGGGATTTTACCTGCCGCATTCTGACCAATAGCGAGGAAATCCGGGAAACCCTCGTTTCGCTTGAGCCCGTCGTGCTCGGCGAGGAGGCGTGCATCCTCGTGGCCATGCTCGACGTCACGGAGCAGCGCAAACTTGAAAGCCAGTTGCGGCAGTCGCAGAAGATGGACGCCATCGGGCAGCTTGCCGCCGGTGTGGCGCATGACTTCAACAATCTGCTGACCATCATCCACGGTCACGCAAGCCTCCAGATGGCTCGTAGCGCCAAGGATGATCAGCTGAGTCATTCCTTGACCCAGGTGAAGCTGGCGGCAGATCGGGCCGCGACGTTGACTCGCCAATTGCTTGCGTTCAGCCGCAAGCAGGTCATGCAACCGCACCCGCTTTCGATGAACGAGTCCATCGAGCGCGCGCACGCCATGTTAAAGCGATTGCTCGGTGAGACCATCACGCTGGATTGCGTCTGCGGACAGAATCTGCCGCTGGTCTGGGCCGACGAAAACAGCATCGATCAGGTCATCATGAACCTTGCTGTCAATGCGCGCGACGCGATGCCCAATGGCGGAATTCTTCAGATTGCCACGGCGGCAGTGAACCTCAGTAAAGAAGACGTCAGTCGGCATCCCGATGCTCGACCGGGCAGTTTCGTTCGTTTGAGTGTCGTGGATAACGGTTGCGGGATGGACACCGCAGTCATAAACCGCATCTTCGAGCCGTTCTTTACGACCAAGGCGCCGGGGAAGGGGACTGGGCTTGGACTCTCAACCGTCTACGGCATTGTCAAACAACACGAAGGCTGGGTTGAAGTAGAGAGCGCGCCTGGGCTGGGCACCAAGTTTCACATCTTTTTCGAGGTGACTCAAAAGACGCGCACACAATCGCACGAGACCGCTATGTTCACGCTGGCGGAGGGGGAGAGCAGAACACAGAAGGAAACGGTCCTAGTCGTGGAAGACGAAGCGGTGTTGCGCGAATTTGTGACGACGATCCTCCAGCAGCAAGGCTATGTTGTATTGCATGCGAGCGACGGTCTTGAGGCCCTGCAAGTCTGCCAGCAAACCGTTGCGAAGATCGACTTGCTGCTCACGGACATGGTGATGCCGAACGGAATGTCTGGCGCGAAGCTCGCCACGCAGATGCTGGCCCGGCGCAAGGGGCTGAAAGTGCTTTATACCAGCGGCTACAGTCAGGAGCTCATGGAGAACTCCGGCCAGTTGATTGTGGGCACCAACTTCCTGCCGAAGCCGTTTGACGTGAACAAACTTTTGAAAGCCGTGCGCCGCTGCCTCGAAGCCGAGGCTCCCAACCCGCTCAAGACGACGGGGCTGACCGGCGTGAATGCCTAGCCATTCTGACCGAGCTGCAATCGGGAATCGCCTTCGAGCAGTTCCTTGAGATTCGGCCAGTTCGCCTCGTTCATGTCGTTGAACGCATTGAGATAAACGCCCACCGCTTCGTGCGGATACTTGCCGAGCAGCAATTCCACCGCTGCCTTCAGCTTTTCATTATCCATCGTCTCTGGCAGGCCTTCCACCACACCGTCCTCGTGCTGGATGCCGAGGGCGTTCAGGAAATCCACCAGCATATCCTTGTGGCGCTTCACCAACCAGGTGCGGAGCAGGGTGCTGGCGACCATTTCCAGATTCGGCCGGTTCAACGCCGCCACCATGGTGGCATGACGTTGCGGGCGCGGCTGGCGTTCCAAAAAGACGAGGCGCAGCTTGCGCGCTTCGGCGACGGCTTGGAGCGTGGCCTTGTAGGTGGCGCGCTCGGTTTCGCGGGTCCAGTTCAGGATCTCATCCGCCAGCGACGGCGACATGAAGCCCAACAATTCGTGTGAGGTCAGCATCGTAAATCCAGATTCAAACTCGGTTCGGGGAATCTTCCCGCCGCGGCCTCAGCCAACGGTCAGGACCGAAAGCTTATGCTTTTTGGCCAGTCCCTCGCAATCCTGTTGTTCAAGTAACAACGACCTTCCCGCCTCGAACGCCAGCACGCTGATGCCTGCGTTCGCGCAGGTTTCCAGCGTCTTCCGGCCGAGGCACGGGATGTCAAAGCGCATGTCGTGATTCAGCTTGGCGACCTTCACCGCGATGGCGCCGCCGTCCTTGCCTGCCAGTTCACCGCCGCGGGCGAGGCATTTGTCCGTGCCTTCAAAACCTTCCACGGCCAGCACGGTGCCGCCCTTGACCACGACCGTCTGACCGATCTCCAGCCGCGAAACCTCCTTCGCGATGCGGAAGCCGAACTCCACATCGGCTCGCTGTTCATCCGAAAGCTTGGGGCCGATCGCAAACCCCGCGCCCACCATCAAGGGCTGCAACCACGGCGTCGCCTCGATGAGGTCCACGCCATCCTTTTTCAATTCGTCCGCAATGCCGCCGAAGATCGTGTGGGCATTTTTTTCCTTCAAGCGGAACAGCATCGCCACGGCCCGGAGATCCGGACGGATGTCGTAAAGATTCTTGGGCGCGATCTGCCCCGCCATCACGCACTGTTTCACGCCGCGCTCCGTGAACGCGCCGATCATCTTGGAGAGTTGCCCGACCCGCAGCCACTCGATGTCATCCACCAACGACGCCAGCGCCGGGTCCGTCTCGCCTTCAAATGCGACGGCGACGATCCGTTTCACGCCTGCGATCCGCATCTGCCGCGCGAGTTCCAGTGGCAGCGTGCGATTGCCTGCGATGATGCCGAGCGACTCGGGTTGGTTCATGGCGTTGGAAACTAGCAACGCACTTCATCCGCGTCCACCTTTCGGTGCCGGGTTGGTGACGAAGTCATCGCATAACATTTGGCGTGGCATGATCGGGAGCATTTGCTGGAATCCTCCGTCAAACCACCACTATGAAAAACATCCTGCTCGCTCTCGCTGCGTTCTCCTTGCTCGCCTGCACGGCGTCGGCGCAGACCAACCAGACGCATTATCCCAAGGCCAAGGTCAGCTTCGGAGACTTCAAAAGCATCATGGCCGAAGTGGAAGCGCATCGCGCCAGCCGGCTCGTGGACTTGAACACCTTCCTCAAGCTGAGCCAGGAACCCGGCGTCATCATCCTCGATGCCCGTTCCACGAATCGCTACGAACGCATCCACATCCAGGGGGCGAAACATCTCGCCTTCACCGACTTCACGCAGGGCAGTCTTGCGCAGGTCATCCCTTCGCCCGAAACCAAGATTCTCATCTACTGCAACAACAACTTCGAAGGCAACCAAGTGGACTTCGCGTCCAAGGTGTTCAACCCGCGCCCGCAACCGGGACGCGCTGAGGCGAATCAATTCGCCCAGCAAGCTCGACCGCGCATGATGGCGTTGAACATCCCCACCTACATCAACCTCTACGGCTACGGTTACCACAACGTCTATGAGCTGGACGAACTCGTGAATGTCACCGACCCCCGCATCAAGTTCGAAGGCACTGTCGTGGACGCCTCTGCGAAAGCCGTGCCGGCAACCATTCCCAAGTGACGCGCAATGCCAATGGCGCCGCCTCAACCGGTCCGAGTTTCGCCGATCGCCAGCTGGCGGCGGGATGAACTCCTCCCTGTTTACACCTCCTCCAGCGTGCGTCGGGAGTGCGGCACCGCACCGCGCCGCCCACCCGGTGCACGCTGACGTCCGCCCAACGCACGGTGGCATGGCCCCACCGCATCGTGACGCGGGGGCGACATGCCGAAACCACCCGTCGCGGTGCGGGAATTTCATTTTTATGCGCGGGGAAGTGATTTTCCCACGTGTAAAAACCACTTTTTCACCCCAAAACCGCCAAAGACGGTCAAAAAGACCCTTGGTGGCGATGGCGGGTGGTGAGGAGAGGGGGCTCAGACCGTGTGAGGGTTGTGCAGCACACTTCGATCTGCTGCGAAGAAGGCGGGGTGAGTTGTGCTATGTCGAATCCCTCCGCCGTCTTGAGTTGCCTCAAGGTTCCGGGCGCTGAGCAACGGCGCTCGGAACACCTGAAATATCGGTCGCGGCTCATGCGGTCCATAGCTGAAGTTTTGCGCTTTGCTGACAGTATTTTTGGAATTGGAGCATATGGCTTCGAACCGACCATTGGCTCCACTTCCCTTCGGCTTTCAAAAAAGTCTCGCGCTGTCTGCTTGAATCAGGACACTCGGCGCCATGCACTCTGCACCCGACCGTGCTTCCGCCGCGGAGCACCCCGAAGAAAAGCAGTTTCATCTTCCCACCGAACCTTTCAAGGGCACGCCTGAAGAAATCGAGCGCCAGTGGTTTGAAAAGGTTTACAAGGGCAGGGGTGACTCCATGTCGCAACTTACCTGGCGGGCGATCATCATGGGGTCTTTGCTTGGCGGAGTTCTTTCGCTGACAAATCTATACATCGGCCTGAAGACTGGCTGGGGATTCGGCGTGTCGATCACCGCTTGCATCCTTTCCTACGCGATTTGGACAACGTTCCAGAAGATTGGCCTTGTCAAAACTCCGATGACCATTTTGGAGAACAACTGCATGCAATCGGCAGCCAGTGCTGCGGGCTATTCCACCGGCAGCACCCTGATTTCTGCATTCGCTGCCTACATCCTGTTGAACGGCAAACCGCTTTCGACGCCGCTAACGCTCGCCTGGGTTTTCTTCCTCGCCCTGCTGGGTGTGACCATGGCCATCCCGATGAAACGTCAGATGGTCAACGTTGAACAATTGCCGTTCCCCACCGGCACGGCTTCGGCCGAGACGCTGCAAGTGCTGCATGCGCATTCCGGCAAGGGCATGCGAGCGGCGATGGGGTTGATCATTTCCGCGCTGATCGCTGCGCTCGACAAGTTCTGGGCGGACGGCTTTATGTTGGTGAGCAAGTTGTGGTCGAGCATGGCTGGCTTGAAGGCATTTAGCAGCGCGACGTTAATCGATAAATTGCAGGACAAAGTTCTTGGTGCGGCCTATCCGCTTTGGCAGGGGCGCACGATGACTTTCAACTGGGATCTCACCTTCATCGGAGCGGGTGCGCTTACCGGCATCCGCGTTTGCACGAGCATGCTCATCAGCGCAACGCTTTGCTGGGGTGTGTTCATTCCTGTGCTTCAAAACAAAGGGATCGTTCCCGCCGCCGGCGGATTTCGTGACTGTGTCCAGTGGTCGCTCTGGGGCGGCACGGCGTGCATGGTGTCGTCCGGTTTGCTCTCCTTCCTCTTGCAATGGCGCTCAACGTTACGCGCGTTCCGCAATCTGGGCACTATCTTCAAGTCGAGGAAATCCGGCACTCAACAGGACGAGATGGAAGCCATCGAGACGCCGTTCTCGTGGTTCCTGGCCGGCCAGTTGGTCTCATTGATTGCGCTCGCGATCCTGGCGCACATGTCCTTCGGCATGCACTACTGGCAAAGCGCTCTGGCGGTCGCGTTGTCCTTCATCCTTGCTGTCGTTGCCTGCCGGGTGACTGGTGAGACCGATACGACGCCCATTGGTGCAATGGGCAAGGTGACGCAACTCACGTTCGGTGCAATCAACCCGGGCAATGTGAATCTTAACCTGATGGCGGCAAACATCACCTCCGGTGCGGCCATCTCTTCGGCGGATTTGTTGACCGACCTCAAGAGTGGGTATCTCCTTGGCGCCAATCCGCGGAAACAATTCCTCGCTCAATTTTCCGGCATTTTCATCGGCACGGTGGTCACGGTGCTATCGTTCCGTGCGCTTGTTCCTTCCGGTGACGTGTTGAACGGACAGCCGTTCGCCGCGCCGTCGGCGCAAACTTGGGCGGCGGTAGCCAAGGCATTGAGTCATGGATTCGCCGAGATCGCCCCGCTCAAGCGCTGGTCCATGTTGGTGGGGGCCTTGCTCGGGGTTGTGCTCACGATCCTCCCGATGATTTTCAAGAAACAGCAAAAGTGGATCCCTTCCGCGGCGGGTGTCGGGCTTGCGTGGGTCTTTGAATGGAATGCCAGCCTGATGTTTTTTATCGGTGCGCTGATCGCCTGGGGGGTGGAGTTGGGGTCCAAGAAAACGGCGGACGAGTTCACTTATCCA
>JBEGQI010000063.1:0-4154 GCA_041181065.1 Verrucomicrobiota bacterium
ATGATTTGCTTCCGTGGCTGCCGGTCATCACCGGAAGCATCCTCAACAGCCGCGACGAGAGCGACCGTTTCCTGAACGATTTCCGCAAGACCTTTGGCGATCTGGCCATTGATAATCACTACCGCCTCTTCAAGGAAGGTGCGCACAAGCATGGGCTGTTGATCCATCCCGAGAGCGGCGGGCCGCACGCCGTGCCGATTGACGCGCAGCGCTGCCTTGGCTTCAACGACGCGCCGATGAGCGAGTTCTGGGCGTGGTCCTGGCGGCATCGCGTGGGCGACGAGAACCGGTTCTTCGTCAAGCAATCCGCCAGCGCCGCGCACACCTACGGCCACAAGCTCGTGCTCGCGGAGGGTTTCACCACCATCGGACCGCACTGGCAGGAAACACTTTGGGACAACCTCAAGCCGAGCTTCGACAAGGCGCTCACCGAGGGCCTGAACCTGCTCGTGTGGCACGCGTTCGTTTGCTCGCCGGAAAGCCAGGGGATGCCGGGCCAGCAATACTTCGCCGGGACGCATCTCAATCCGAATGTGACCTGGTGGGACAAGTCCGCGCCGTTCTTCGACTACATCAACCGCTGCCAGTTCATGCTGCAACAGGGCTTGTTCGTCGCCGACGTGGCGTATTACTACGGCGACCATGTGCCGAACTTCGCGCAGCTGAAAGGCAGCGATCCGGCAAAAATCCTGCCGGGCTACGATTACGACGTGGTCACGCAGGAGGTGCTGCTCAATCGCATGAGCGTGAAAGACGGACGGCTCGTGCTGCCCGACGGCATGAGCTACCGCGTGCTGGTGCTGCGCGATCTCGGCGTGCTTTCGCCGGCGGTGTTGAACCGGCTGAAGGAGTTCGTCGCTGCTGGTGCGACAATTGTCGGTTCGCAACCGGCTTCGCCCGGCACGTTGACGGATTTTCCGAAGGTGGACGCCAGGTTTCAGCAACTCACCGCGGAACTGTGGTCGCCAAACAGTCATTTCAAAGGACGCGTCATCACGGACAAGAGCGCCCGCGAAGTGCTGCTCGCGGACGGAGTGAAACCGGACTTCGCGTTTTCTCCGCCGACTGCTCCCGGCGCGCAGGCTGAAGTGGATTACATCCATCGCCGGGATGGTGATGCGGAAATCTATTTCGTGGCGAATCGCTCGACAAATGCCGTGTCATTGACCTGCACATTTCGCGTCAGCGGCAAAGCGCCGGAGTTGTGGGACGCGGTGACCGGTGAACGTCGGTTTGCGACGGCGTATCAACAAGCCGATGGACGGACGAGTGTGCCGCTGGAGTTCGCGCCGTGCGGCTCGTGGTTCGTCGTGTTTCGTGAGCCGGCGGCAAAACATCCCGCGACCAGCGAGCGCAACACGGTTGACTTCAAGCCGGTGATGGAAGTTGCCGGCCCGTGGACGGTGCGGTTCGATCCGAAATGGGGCGGGCCGGCTTCGGCGCAACTTGACAAGCTGGTGAGATGGACCAGCCGTGCCGAGCCGGGCATCAAGTTTTACTCCGGCACGGCGACTTACGTTAAGCAATTCGACTGGCAACCTGAACAGGCAAATCCAAAAAACCAAGTGTGGCTTGATCTTGGCGATGTGCGCGAACTGGCCGAAGTTCGGGTCAACGGAAAGTCTGTTGGCATCACTTGGACGCCGCCGTTCCGCGTGAACATCAGCAGCGCGCTGAAACCGGGCGCGAACTCATTGGAGGTGGACGTGGTCAACTTCTGGCCCAACCGGATCATCGGCGACGCCTCGCTGCCACCCGAGCAACGTCGAACGCAAACGAACATCCGCAAGCTGACGCCCAAAACAGCATTGATGCCTTCCGGGTTGTTCGGCCCGGTGCGGCTGGAAGTGGTGACGCCATGAAAACTCCTTTTCTTCCATGAATCCTTTCAAGAACAGTCACGCGTGGATCGCCGGCATCATTTCGATGGTTGCAGCGTTGTTCATCGGCCAACAAAGCTCGCTAGCGCAAGAGGTAGCGCCGCCCGGATTCCCGACGGGCATCCAGCTCCGCTCGGAGTCGCATGGGGAGGCGGCCATCACGGAATTGGGCGGCCGATTGCCCGAGGTGGCGGCCTTTTACCGCAAGAGTCCCGAGCAGCTTCGGAATGCGTTCCGTTCCGATCGCTCCCTTCACGCCGACAAACAGGGGCGGCTGTTCCACATCTGCGACCTCCAGAGTCACGCCGGTGCGCCGCAAGCTGCCGGCACGACGGAGAACATCGGCCCGACCGATCCGCCACCGTTTTCCACCAGCGACACGTTTCTGCTGCACAGCCGCCCGGGAGCAAACCGCGTCATCTATCTCGACTTCAACGGACATACGGACACGTCCGGCAGTTGGGGCGCAGGCGCAACTTCGCCGCCCTTCGATATTGATGGCAGCCCCGCGACGTTTAACTCCACCGAGCGAAATCGGATTGTTTATGTCTGGCAGCGCGTTTCGGAGGACTTTGCGATGTATGAAATTGATGTGACGACGGAAGACCCGGGCATCGAGGCGTTGCGAAAGTCAAACGGCGCGGATCAGCAATACGGCGTGCGGGTGGTGATCGGCGGCAGTTGGACGAACTGGTTTGGCCAATCCTCCGGCGGCGTGGCCAAGGTCGGCTCGTTCAATTGGAACAAGGACACGCCGTGCTGGGTCTTCCCGCTGAATCTCGGACCAAACGATGAGAAGGACATCGCCGAGGCCACCAGCCACGAGGCCGGTCACACGCTTGGGCTTTATCACGACGGAACGACGACCGGCGCGGAATACTACAGCGGTCAGGGCAACTGGGCGCCCATCATGGGCACCGGTTACAGCAAACCAATCGTGCAATGGTGCAAGGGAGAATACGCCAATGCGAACAACACCGAGGACGACCTCGCCGCGATGCTTGGTTATGGCGCGGTTTATCGGTCGGACGACCATGGCGACAACATCGCTGCGGCAACGATTTTGTCGGGAGTCTCCTCAGCGGTGGCAACCAACGGTGTGGTCGAGCGAAACACCGACGTGGATTTCTTCCGGTTCACCGCCGCCGGTGGTCCAGTGACCATCAAGGTGAACCGCGCCCCGCGTGATTCAAATTTGCACATGCAGGTGAAACTTTACGATGTGGGCGGCACGCCGATTCTCACCAACACACCGTCGGATAACAGCAGCGGCACACAATCCGCCACCAACACGCTCACGCTGCCCGGCGGATTTTATTGTCTTTCGGTGCAGGGCGTGGGCAGCGGAAATCCGGCGACCACGGGATACTCCAGCTATGCCAGCTTGGGTCAATATAGTGTCACCGTCTCGGGTGTGGCCATTTCGGGCGCCTCCTGGCAGCCGGATTTGGCGGGTAATTACTCGTGGACGAACCAATCCAACTGGTCCTCCAACACACCGCCAAATTCAATCGGGGCAACGGCTCTGGTGAATAACGACATTGCTGGCGACCAGACCATCAGTTTGAACACGCAGATCACGCTCGGCACGCTCTACTTGGGCGCGGCGGACATTGCCACGTCGTTCACGCTTGAGCCTGCGGGCGGCTCCGCGGTTTTTGACAACGGCGCGGCAGCCGCGAGCTTGAACAAGTTCAGCGGAGGGGCCGATACAATTGCTGCTCCCGTCGCATTTAATCAGACGCTGGTTATTGATCAGGCGTCCACACGCACGCTGACTCTGGCGGGCGCTTTGACGGGAGCCGGTTCACTGGTCAAGGCCGGAACCGGAACAACGATTCTGGTCGCGACAAACACCTATTCCGGCCCCACCACATTGAACGCCGGCGTGCTGCGGCTGGACGGCGCCAGCGCACTGCCCGGGAGTAATTTGATTTTTGACGGCACGAACTCGATCGGTTCCTGCACGCTCGGGCTGGCTTCCGGTGATTTCACGCGGACACTCGGCACCGGGCCTGGGCAGGTGCAATGGACCGGAGCCGGCGGCTTTGCGGCTTACGGCGCGGACCGGACGGTAGGCCTTGGCGGCACGGTCAATTGGAATGCTGGCGGTTTTGTTCCGGCGAACAAGAACTTGATCCTGGGCGCTTCCGACGCAGACGCCACGGTCATCATCCAGAACAACATCAGCTTCGCCGGCGGCAACCGCGGAATTCAGGTAAACAACGGCAGTGCAGACGTCGATGCCCGGCTCAATGGGGTGCTCAGTAGTGC
>JBEGQI010000064.1:0-3806 GCA_041181065.1 Verrucomicrobiota bacterium
GTGCCCGGCTTGCGCGCTGGGTTTTGGTTTCTGTTTTCATTTTCCGTTTGGTCTCTGCGGTTCTCTGCTCGTCATGACGCTCCCCGTGAATCACTCACTCACGCACCAGGACAGTTTGAACCGCATTTAGCAAAGTTGATGCCAGCGCTCGAACACGGGGAATTCCGCCATTTGAAAACACAAAGCACGCGCATAACCTCCGGAATGTTCCGGCAACGGAACGTTTGTTCCGCAAGCAAGCGTGTGCGGCCGGAGCAGGCGCATGAAATCCTGGTCGCGCCGCAGAATCTACGCGCAATCAAAGTAGGAACGGCGTTTGCTAAATGGTCGCCGACAAAGTATGCGCTTTCTCTTTTACTCCCACGACGGCCTCGGGCTCGGGCACACGCGGCGGCATCTCGCGGTCGCCGCGGCGCTGGCTCGCGAAGTTCCTGAAGCGCTCATCCTGCTCGCGACCGGCGCGGAGGAATTCATTCGGCACGGCCTGCCGCGTCAGATCGAGATCCTCAAGCTGCCCGGCCTGCAAAAGCTCGGGAACGAAAACTACGCGTCGCGCCGCCTCGCCGTTCCCGCCGAGGAGATCCGAACGCTCCGCTCGCAGTTGCTATTGAGCGCCGTGAAATCGTTCCGCCCCGACGTGGTGCTGGTGGACAAACATCCGTTCGGCGCGAGCGGTGAATTCAAGGACGGTCTGAAGGCGTTGCGCAAACAAGGCGGCCGGGCCGTGCTCGGACTGCGCGACATCCTCGACGAACCCGCCCGCGTGCTGGCTGAGTGGAAGCCCTACAAGATGAAGCAGCGCATCACCGAATTTTACGAGCAGGTCTTCATCTACGGCGACGCCGCGGTGTTCAACCCGATCGAGCAATATGAATTCGCCCCAGCGCTCGCGGATCGCACCCAGTTCTGCGGCTACGTCTTCAACCGCGAGTCGGAGTTAGCGATCGAAAATCACGCGCAGCTCTTTCCGCACCGGTCCAATCGCCAACGCCCAGTGGTGCTCGCGACGATGGGTGGCGGCGAAGATGGTGCGCGTGCCTTGGAACACTTCATTCGCGCTGGTGAAAATGCCCCGTGGCAGGGCGTGGCCGTCGCGGGGCCGATGATGCCGGATGCTGAGTTTACGCGGATCCAGATGCTTGCGGTGCAAACCGGCGTGACCTTGCGCAGCTACATCCCGCATCTTTCGGCATTGTTCACGCAGGTGGATGCGTTGGTCTGCATGGGCGGCTACAACACGCTGGTCGAAGCGGCGGCACTTGGTGTGCCGACGGTGTGCGTTCCGCGCATCAGCCCGCGCACCGAGCAACTCATCCGCGCGGAAGCGTTCGCGCGACTGGATCTCCTGCAAGTCTGCCGGCCGGATGCATTGAATGCGGCGAACCTTCGCGGGCAGATCGACACGGCGTTGCACATCGATCCCAAGGCACTCACCGCCCGCGCAAACGGCGCTTTGAACTTCAACGGCGCGCAGCAAGCTGCCGAAAAACTTTACGCGCTCGCCGTGCAACATCGGCTGAGTTCGACCACCGCCCGTCCGTCCGCTGCTTAACATGGCCAAGCCCCAGTCACTCACCAAAAGCGTCCCCGGCCTTTGGCGGATCACGAAATATTTCTGGCCGCACATCCGGCAGTATCGCGGGCTCATTGCGACGTCGTTCCTCGCGCTTGTGGCCGAGGTCGCGCTGCGTTTGCTTGAGCCGTGGCCGCTGAAATTCGTTTTCGACCACATCATCGGCCAGCGCAACAAGCCACGCACCCCGTTGCCGGATTTCCTCGCCGGGCTCGACCCGATGACATTGCTCACCATCGCTGCCGTCGCAGTGCTGGTCATCACGTGCTTGCGTTCCGTCGCGGCGTATTGGGAGACCATCGGGTTCGCGAAGCTCGGCAACAAGGCGCTCACCAAAGTCCGCAACCAGCTTTATCGCCACGTCCAATATCTCTCGCTCTCGTTCCACACGCAGGCGAAGACCGGCGACCTCGTCGTGCGCCTCGTCAGTGACGTCGGCATGTTGCAGGACGTCGCCATCACGGCGCTGCTGCCAATGATCGCGAAGTTCCTCATCGTCGGCGGCATGATCGGGCTGATGTTCTGGATGAACTGGATGCTCGGTGTCATCGCGGTCGCGGTGTTTCCGCTGTTCTGGCTGCGCACCATCACGCTCAGCAAACGCATCCGCGAAGTCGCCCAGAAACAACGCAAGCAGGAAGGCGCAATGGCTGCGTCCATCGCGGAATCGTTGTCGTCCATCCGCACTGTGCAGGCGCTTTCGCTTGAAGAGACGTTCGTCGGCGCGTTCAGTTCGAACAGCGACAACACCGCCCTCTCCGACGTGAAAGGCAAGCGTCTCTCCGCTGCGCTGGAACGTTCCGTGGACGTGCTCATCGCGCTCGCCACTGCGCTCGTGCTGTGGTTCGGCACGCGCATGGTGTTGGACCGCCAGCTCAGCGCGGGCGATTTGCTCATCTTCCTCGCGTATCTGAAATCCGCCTATCGGCCCGTGCAGGATTTCGCGAAATACACCGCGCGTCTCGGCAAAGCCTCCGCCGCCGGCGAGCGCGTCATAGATCTGCTCGAATGCGTGCCCGACGTGCGCGATCTGCCCGGCGCAGTGCGCGCTCCGCAGTTCCAGGGCGAAGTCACGTTCGCCAACGTCTCCTTCGATTACCACACCGGCCAGCATCTGTTGCAGGAGATCAACTTCACCGCCAAGCCCGGCCAACACATCGCGCTCGTCGGCCCGAGCGGCAGCGGCAAATCCACGATGTTCAGCCTCATCCTGCGCCTTTACGATCCGCAACACGGCGGCGTAAAGATCGACGGCCGCGACCTCCGCGAATTCACGCTCGAATCCTTGCGCTCGCAGATCAGCGTCGTGCTGCAGGATAACGCGCTGTTCGCCACGACCGTCCGACAGAACATCGCCTACGGTGCGCCGGAAGCGACGAACGAAGAGATCGAAGCCGCCGCCAAGCTCGCCAACGCGCATGACTTCATCCTGCAACTCGAGCATGGCTACGACACTGTGCTCGGCGAACGCGGCGTGACGCTTTCGCATGGCCAGCGGCAGCGCATCGCCATCGCTCGCGCCGCCATCCGCAAAGCGCCCATCCTCATCCTCGACGAACCGATGACCGGCCTCGACCGCAAGAATGAGCGCGAAGTCCTGGCCGCACTCGAAGGCCTTTACGGCCAGCGCACCACGTTCCTGATTACGCACGACCCGCATCACGCGGCGACGGCGGACAAGATCCTTTACCTCGAACACGGCCGCATCGTGGAACGCGGCACGCACGAAGAACTCATGGCGCTCGGCGGACGTTACGCCGCGTTGCATCGCGTCCGCGCCGTGGAACGCACGCTTGATCCCGCCGTGCTCGCGCCGTCACCGTTACCTGCGCTCAGATGAAAATTCTCTACCTCTGCCCTGACCTCGGCATTCCGGTGCTTGGCCGCAAAGGCGCGTCGGTGCACGTGCGCGAACTCATCGCGGCGTTCGCGCGCGCCGGACATCAAGTCACGCTCGCCGCGCAGACGTTGCTGAAATCCCCGGCTGACGAGCCCGCGCGCATCAAAGCCCGCGTCGTCCAAGTGCCATCTGATCCCGCCGTCACCACCACAGCGCAGGCGCTCAAGGATTTCAATACCCGCGTCGGCGTGGAAAGCCCGTTGCCCGGCGAACTCCGCCGCATTGGCTACAACGACACGTTGTATCGCGAACTCAAGCGCCGCTTCCTGAAGCACAAACCCGATTTTATCTACGAACGCGCTTCGCTTTACGCCACCGCCGGCGCGAGGCTCA
>JBEGQI010000065.1:0-12981 GCA_041181065.1 Verrucomicrobiota bacterium
GCCCGATTGGGCGACCAATAGATTTCCAGTTAGTTCTGCCATAAAATTCTACAACTATTCAGTTGGCGGTCATTGCCGCCAGGTTTTTGAATTCAAAACCTACCCTGACCAACAGGCCCGCCAAGTTGCCAACCAACAAGGGTGGTGTCAAAAGAGTTTTCCCGGTGATTGGGTTGTCTGAACGAATGGCGAGATCGGAAACTGGTGGGTTGGGTGGGATTCGAACCCACGACCAACGGCTTAAAAGGCCGCTGCTCTACCACTGAGCTACCAACCCGCAGGGGCGCGGAACGTAAAGGACAGTCCTTCCACTCGCAAGCAGATTTGCCCCGAGATTTTGCTGGTTTCAAGTTCCGCGCGCACCTAATTTCTGTTTCAGGAAAATCAGCCTATGGACCTCATCTTCAATTGCCCCAAGTGTGAACAGGAATTGGCCGTGGATCCCTCCGGCGCCGGGTCAGAAATCGAATGTCCCGCATGCAACGAAAGGATTGTCATTCCTCCTGCCGGTTCACCCGGAACGCGGACGGGTTCGGTGACCGACTCGCTTCCAACGAGCGGCAGTTCTGCGCTGGTGAACCCGATTCTCACTTCGGCAGCTGCCAAGGTGGAGATGCACCTCAAGGTTCCAGTTCGATCTACGCCTTCCGAAAGCCTCATCAGCAAGGCTCTAAAACCACTTGATGTCGCCGCCAAGGAGACCGACCGTAAAATGCGGACGAAGACCATACGGCGTCAGGATTGCATCGAGGTTGGACATGACCACTTTGATGAAACTGTAACGAAGTTTCTGCAGAAAGTGGGCGAGGAAAATGTAGTCGAATTCATACCTGTCAACTACACGTATGTTGACATCGCGTCCCAGAAATTGCTGGCCGACTTTGGGGTCATCATTGTTTATCGCGGTTGAATCAGTGCGGCGCTTGCCTTGACTTGAATTTTACGCGTCGCTACGGTTCGGCCATGAAACATTGGCCCACACGGCTTCAACTGGCGGCGATCGTTCTTCTCGCCACCATTGTCAATTCCCCTGCGCCTCTCATTTACACGCCGGCCGAAGGGTGGACCTATGAAACCGTCGGCGGCGAAGGAAAATGGCAGCGCTCTCGGGCCAAAGATCAATTGGATGTCGCCAAGAGCGCACTGGAGAAAAAGGATTATTCCATCGCCCTCAAGGCCGCGCGGCGCACAGTAAAAGTCTGGCCGCTCTCCGACTATGCACCCGAGGCCCAATACATCGTGGGCCGCGCCTACGAGGGAAAGGGCAATGACGAACGGGCCTTCACTGAATACCAGAAGGTCGTCGAAAAATACCCGCGAATCACCTTGTTCCAGGAAGTGCTCCAACGACAATCCGCCATTGCGGATCGTTATCTGGCGGGCAAGCGTTTCAAGCTTTGGGGCCTTGTTCCACTCTATCGTTCGATGGAGAAAACGGAGGGCATGTATGAGAAGATCGTTCGCACCGGTCCTTACAGCGATGTCGCACCGCAGGCGCAACTTAAAATTGGCACGGCCTATGAGAAGATGAAGAACTATCCGCAGGCGGTGAAAGCTTATGAGCGGGCGGCTGACCGTTACAGCGATCGTCCTGCTGTTGCAGCCGACGCCATCTACAAGGCGGGCATGGCGAATTGGAAGCAGGCGCAGAAGGCTGAGTATGATCAAAGTGCAGCGGGTGCCGCGATCGCGAGTTTTACCGACTTCGCCACGTTGTTTCCGGGCGACGCACGCGTGAAACAGGCCCAAAAAATCATGGATGATTTGCGCGCCGAACAGGCCCGCGGCAGCTACGAGATCGCTAAGTATTACGAGAAGCGAAAGCGAATCCAGGGGGCGCTCGTCTATTACAATGAGGTTCTTTTGCTCGATCCGACTTCAAAATTAGCTGATGAATCCCGCCGGCGCATCGAGGAACTCAAGCCGCGTAATCCGGCCACGACGAATTGAGCTCATGCGCTACGTAATGCTTATTGCTGTCGCGCTGCTGTCCCTGATCACGGGGTGTGCTGGCTACAAACTTGGTCCAAGCATCGGTCTCGAGGCTGGGAACAAGTCGGTTCAGATTAAGCCGTTCGTGAATAATGCGCCTGAGCCAGGGCTTGCTGAAGAAGTGACGGCTGCTGTGCGGAAGGCGGTCCAGCGTGATGGCACCTACAGACTTGAAACTCACGGCGACGCTGATCTGGTTGTCACGGGAGTCATCAACGAATATCGGCGTCGCGAACTCAGCTTGTCACGGGACGATCTACGAACTGTGCGCGATTATCAGGTCACGACAACAGCCAAGATCACAATTCGAGATCGTGCCGGGCAAATAGTCGCTGAGCGAAATATCACCGGCAACACCATGCTTCGTGTAGGGGAGGACTTTGGAGCAACCGAACGCCAAGCAATTCCACAAATAGCGAAAGATTTGGCAAAGAAAACCACTGATCTTTTGGTCAATGATCGTTGGTAAAGTGGGGGGAGATGGTGCGCGATGCAGGATTTGAACCTGCGACCCCATCCGTGTGAAGGATATGCTCTACCACTGAGCTAACCGCGCTTCCAACTTTCCGTCGATTTCGGCGACGGGCGTGGAGTATTCAAAAAACTTCCCACTCACGCAACCGATTTTCCGCACACCCCTCATTTTTATGATGCAAGGAAGCGGTAAATCGTTTTTTGCGTGTAGGTTTGCCCGGGGCGCAGAATGGTGTTGGGGAAATGCGGCTGGTTCACTGCGTCCGGGTAGTGTTGTGCCTCAAGGCAGAAGCCGGTGTGCTGCTTGTAAACCGCCCCGTTCTTACCCGTGATGGAGCCATCCAAGAAGTTGCCGGTGTAGAATTGCACGGCGGGTTCGGTGGTCATCATCTCGAGGACGCGGCCTGATTTCGGATCGATGACGCGCGCGGCGATGGCGTTGCTGTTGCCGCCGCTGCGGAGGATGAAGTTGTGGTCGTAGCCAAGCGGCTTGCCGCCGAGCTTGCTGAAGCGCACGCCAACCGGCACGGGCTTGGTGAAATCGAGCGCGGTCTTCTGCACAGAACGGACTTCGCCGGTCGGGATCAAGTCGTCGTTGACTGGCGTGTAAAAGTCGGACGCGAGGATGAGCCGGTGGTCCTTGATGTCGCCGGAGCAGGCGAGGTTGAAATAGGTGTGGTTGGACAGGTTGACGGGCGTGGGCTTGTTGGACTTCGCCCCGTAGTCGAGCACCAACTCGTTGCGCTCAGTGAGCGTCATCGTGACGGATACCTCCAGCTTGCCGGGGTAACCTTCTTCGCCATCGGCGCTGGTGTAGGTGAACTTGACGCAATCCTTGCCGGGGCTGGCTTTCCAAAGCTGTTTGTCGAAGCCGCGCAAACCGCCGTGCAATGCAGCTGCGCCATTGTTCATCGCGAGTTTGTAACCTTTCTCGTCGAGCGTAAAGCGTCCGTGCGCGATGCGGTTGGCGAAACGTCCGACGGTGCAGCCGAAGTAAGGATGGCCGCGGAGGTAATCGGTCAGGTTGTCGAAGCCGAGGACGACGTCGCCGAGTTTGCCTGTGCGGTCGGGTACGTGGAGTTCGGTGATGATGGTGCCGTAGTTCGTGACCTTGCAAATCATGCCACGCTTGTTCGTGAGCGTGTAGAGGTCCACGGGTTTGCCGGCCAGCTTGCCGAAATCGCTTTTAGTCACTGAGGCTTTCATGCGTTCCAAATAGGGCGCGGATAATATCAGCGAATTGCCCTTTGACGACAAAAAAAGCCCGTCCGAACGCGGGTTTCGGACGGGCGTGGTCAAACCGGTGCGTCAACCCTGCTTCCGGCCCTTGAGGGCCAGCACCAGCATCACGGCACCAAAGATGAGCATCACTGCCCCCCAGCCGAGGTTGATGTTGATGTCGAGGGAGCGTTTGTAGATGTCTTTGTCGCTGGTGAAACCGAAGATGACCAGCATGATGCCATACAGGCTGAACATCAGCCCGATTGGGAGGCGAAGATCGAAGTTCATAGTATTTACGCTTTCAGTTGATGATTAATAGGCCGGTTTCACTCACCAGAAGATGATGTTCAGGATCACTGTGAGAACGAGGATGATGACGCCGACGGTCACGGGGCGCATATACCAGGGTTCATCTTCCGATTTCGGTTTCGGCGTGAGCGAGTAAACCAGCCCGGTGAGTTCGGCGTCAGTCTTGGTGCGGACCGTCACCAGCGAGATGAGGATGGTCAGGACAAAGCAGCAGGTCCAAGCGACGATGGCCATGGTGAAGTTCTGTCCCATCTCGGAGTTGAAGGTGAATTGTTTCGCCAGCCACGCGCCTTTGATGCCGACTTCCGCACCTTTGGTGTAAGCCAGGCCGTGGAAGATGGCCGCGCCCAAGGTGCCGCCGAGCAGGCCCCAGAAGGCACCGTGGCCCGTGGCGCGTTTCCAGAACATGCCGAGCAGGAAGGTGGCGAAGAGCGGCGCATTCACGAAGCCGAACACCAACTGGAGCATGTCCATGATGTTATTGAACTTTGACGCGAGATACGCGCAACCGACACTGATGATGATGCCGAATACCGTCGCGAAGCGGCCCATCCACAGGTAGTGGCTGTCCGATTCCTTCGGCTTGATATAGCTCTGATAAATATCGTAGGTCCACACGGTGTTGAACGCCGTGACGTTGCCGGCCATGCCAGACATGAACGACGCCATCAGCGCGGTGAAACCGATACCCAGCAGGCCGGTCGGGAGATACTTGCCGAGCAAGGCGGGCATGGTGAGGTTGAAGTCCGGCGTGCCGTCCTTGCCGAGCGGGATGACGTTGCCGCCGGCGTGTTGCAATGCGATGGCGATCATACCGGGCAGGATGACGAGCGCGGGGAACAACATCTTCGGCACGGCGGCGATGAGCGGCGTGCGGCGCGCGGCGCTCATGTTCTTGGCGGCCATCGCACGTTGCACGACGAGGAAGTCCGTGCACCAGTAACCGAACGAAAGCACGAAGCCGAGGCCGACGACCATCGTGAACCAGTCTGCGCCCATGGGGTTCTGGTTGTAATTGCCCATGTGCTTCCATGACTCCGACCAAGTTCCGTCGCTGAAGCCCTGGCTGGTCGCGACCGGAATGAGCTTCTGCTTCAATGCGCTCCAGCCACCGACGTCCTTCAACGCGAGAAACACGAGCGGCGCGAAGCCGAGCACGATCATGAAGAATTGCAGCACCTCGTTGTAGATGGCCGAGGTCAGACCGCCGAGGAAGATGTAAACCAACACGATGAACGCCGAGATGGCGATGCTCATGTTGTAGTCCCAGCCGAGCAGCAGTTCGAGCAGCTTCGCCAACGCGTGCAGCGAGATGCCGGAGGAGAACACCGTCATCACCGCGAAGGACAGTGCGTTGAAACCGCGGGTCTTCTCATCGAAACGCAGCTTGAGATATTCGGGAACGGAACGGGCCTTCGAGCCGTAGTAGAAAGGCATCATGAAGATCGCGAGGAACACCATCGCGGGAATCGCGCCCACCCAATAGAAGTGGCTGGTCATGATGCCGTATTTGGCGCCGGACGCCGCCATGCCGATGACTTCCTGCGCGCCGAGGTTCGCCGAGAGGAATGCCAGCCCGGTGACCCACGCCGGAATCGAGCGACCGGACTGGAAGAAGTCCGAGCTGCCCTTCATGAATCGTTTCAGAACCCATCCGATGCCGATGACAAACGCGAAGTAGATGATCAAGATCGCGTAATCCATCTTGCCTAGTTCAATATGCATAGTGTGCTGTTAGTGCGGGGTTGTTTTCTGGGACGCGGGATGTTGTTAAACTTTCAGCCTTTGAGCAAGGTCGCACCTTGACCGGGGCGCGAGACGAAAAGCGTGGGGGTGATCTTGGTCTTGGCCTTGTATGCCTTGGCGATCTTCGCGGCGATGATCTTCACCTTCTTGGAATCCACCAGTGCCACGCAGCAACCGCCGAAGCCGCCGCCAGTCATGCGGCAGCCGTAAACGCCGCCTTTCAAGCCGATGCCGTGTGCGATTTCGACCACATCATCCAACTCAGGGCAACTCACTTCGTAATCGCCGCGCAACGAACCATGGCTCGCATACATCAGCTTGCCGGCCGTTTCCCAATCGCCGTTCGCGAACGCCGTCGCGGCGCCGGTCGTGCGGGAAATTTCCGTCACGACATGACGCGCGCGGCGGAACGAAAGATTGCTTAACTTGCTCGGGGCGGCGTTCACATCCGCCAGCGTGCAATGGCGGAGCGACTTCACGCCGAGCGCTTTCGCGGCTTCCTCGCATTGGCGGCGGCGGTCGGGATATTCGCTGCCGGTCAATTCATGCTTCACATTGGTGTTGATCACGAGGATGGCGACGGACTTCGACTTCATCGGCACCAACTTCGTCCGACGCGATTCGCAATCCAGCAGCAGCACGTGGTCGGCTTTGCCCATGACGGAGATGAACTGATCCATGATGCCGCAGGGCATCAGCGCGAACTCATGTTCGGCCTTCTGTGCGAGCAAACCTTTCTGCACCTGCGTCAACTTCTTGCCCGTGATGCCCTCCAACAACGTCGCCGTGGCAACTTCCAGTGCCGCGCTGCTCGACACCCCGCCGCCGAGCGGCACCGTTGATTCGATGTGCGCATTGAAACCGGGGATCTTGCAGCCGAGCCGCTGGAACCCGACGACGACGCCCTTAACGTAATTCGCCCAAGACGGTTCGCCGCGCTTGATGGGCTTGCTCAAGTCGATGGCCGCGGCGCCCTTGGCGGTGCCGCTCGTGAGGGTGATCTTGTTCGAGCCGTTCGGCGCAGCCGCGATGACCGTGTAACGTTCCAACGCCATCGGAAACACGAACCCGTCGTTGTAATCCGTGTGTTCGCCGATGAGATTCACGCGTCCGGGCGCCGCGGCGATCCAACGCGCGGCGGTGCTGTTCTTTTTCTGGAAGTTTTGAGCAGTGGACTTTGCGAGTTCGGCGAGGGGTATGTTTGAGCCAATCATTTTATTGTTCCGTGTCACTTTTGCTGAAACAGCTGGGTGCGCGCATTATCCGAAAATGTCTCGCATCGTCGAGCCAATCCTTGTCACACGTTCGGGTTAAATGGCGATTCTTGACTAATCCATCGTGGTGCGGATGATGACTCTGTTTGTTGAACAACTGACGGCACCAAAACACTATGCTCAAGACCGGCATCCTCAATCCACAGATCAACTCGCTCCTCGCTCGCGTGCGTCACACCAACACGCTCGTCATCGCCGATCGCGGCTTTCCGTTCTGGCCGATGATCGAGACGGTGGACATCTCCCTCGTAGATGGCATTCCCAGCGTGCTCGATGTTGTTCGTGCGTTGCGGCCCAACTTCCTCGTCGATCAGGTTTGGATGGCCGAGGAATTTTTGAAGAACAACGATGCCAAGACGCGCAATGCGTTCGCCGCGGCTTGGAAGGGCGTGCCCATCGCGCACGAGCCGCATGTTGACTTCAAGAAACGCGTCCCGCACGCCATCGGGCTCATCCGCACGAGCGAAACCATCCAATACGCGAACATGATCCTGCAATCGGCTTAACCTGGTCTGGTCGCCACATCTTCATGAAAGCCCTGTTCATCACGCAGCCCGGCACCACCGCCTACGGCGAAGCTAAGGCACCTCAACCCAAGCCTGGCGAAGTTCTTCTGCAAGTCCGTCGGCTCGGTTATTGCGGCTCGGACCTCAACACCTTTCGCGGCTTCAATCCGCTCGTCACGTTGCCCCGCATTCCCGGTCACGAGATCGGGGCGACCATCGCTGAAGTCACGGCCGGAGTTCCCGCGCAATTCAAAACGGGCATGGAAGTCACCGTCGTGCCTTACACGACGTGTGGCACGTGTCCGTCCTGCCGCAGCGGGCGTGTGAATGCCTGCCGCAGCAATCAGACGCTCGGCGTGCAACGCGACGGAGCGTTCACTGAATGCATCGCCGTCCCGTGGCAGAAGGTGGTTTGTTCCGAAAAGCTTTCGCTCACGGAACTGACCTTGGTGGAGCCGTTGAGCGTCGGGTTTCACGCCGTGGAACGGGGCCGCGTGACGGGTGCGGACACCGTGCTCGTGTTCGGTTGCGGCATGATCGGATTGGGCGCCATCTCGGGCGCGGCTTTGTTGCGCGGGGCGCGAGTCATTGCTGTGGATGTCGATGACGCCAAACTCGCGCTCGCCAAGAAGGCAGGTGCGGCGGAAGTGATCAATTCCAAGAGCGAGAATCTGCACGACAAACTGCAGGCGCTCACGAACGGTGATGGTCCGGGCGTGGTGATCGAAGCCGTGGGTTTGCCCGCGACGTTCCGGGCTGCAGTGGACGAAGTCGCCTTCGCGGGTCGCGTCGTTTACATCGGTTACGCGAAGGAGCAGGTGGCTTACGAGACGAAATACTTCGTGATGAAGGAACTCGACATCATGGGCTCGCGCAATGCGACCGCGCAGAACTTTGCCGATGTGGTCAGTGTGCTCGAATCGAAGCGTTACCCCGTGGCCGAAACCATCACGCGCGTGGTGCCCTTCGCCGAAGCCGGCTCTGCGCTCGCTGCCTGGGCCGCCGACCCGAGCCGCGTGACGAAGATTCACGTGGAACTTTGACGCGGACTGAATGTCGGGCCGTGGGCGGCGTCCATCCATAGGCCCTCCACCGTCCACGAATGAAATCAAACCACTTCTTCAGCGTTTTGTTCGCTGCGTTCGGGTGCGCGGTTGCAAGTGTGAACGCCCAGCCGTCGCGCGCCTTCTGGCAGCAGGAATCCGCCTCCCGCGTTCACGATCCCTCCACGATTGTTCGCGAGGGGAACGAGTATTGGATGTTCTCCACCGGCATGGGCATCAAGTCCCACCACTCCACAAACCTGCTCGACTGGCAATCGGGCCCGCCGGTCTTGCCGCAGATGCCGGATTGGGTGCGCGATGTCGTCCCCGACCAGCGCGGGCATTATTGGGCGCCAGATGTCATCAATGTGGGTGGACGTTGGTTGCTGTATTACTCGGTCTCCAGCTTTGGGAAAAACACCTCCGCCATCGCGCTTCTCTCCAATCCGACGCTCGACCCGAAAAACCCGCAGTTCAAATGGACCGACGAAGGCATCGTCGTCCGCAGTTTACGCACGAATCAATTTAACACCATCGATCCGGCGGTATCATTCGATGCGGCGGGCAGATTGTGGCTCGCGTTCGGTTCGTATTGGACCGGCATCAAGTTGATCGAACTGGACGCGCAGACCGGCAAACGCATTGCGCCGGATTCGCCGATGCATTCGCTTGCGTGGAACGACCACATCGAGGCGGCTTACCTCCATCGCGAAGGGACGAACTACTATCTCTTCGTCAATTGGGGCCAATGCTGTCAGGGGACGAACAGCTCCTACGAGATCCGTGTCGGGCGCAGCGCCGACATCACCGGCCCCTATCGGGATCGCGATGGACACGATCTGCTGCACGCCGGCGGAACGAAGGTCATCTCCCGCGAAGGTCGGTTCATCGGCCCTGGCCATGCCGGCATCTTCAACGACGGCACGCAAGAATGGTTCAGCTTCCACTACTACGATGGCAACAATCAGGGCCGGCCCGCTATCGCGGTCCGCAAGCTCAGTTGGGACAAGGACGGCTGGCCCGTTGTCGCGAAGAGCGAGTGAGCCTGGCGGCGCACGATGCTTGTCACGCGGAACGGACGTGGCAGCATCCGCACATGCAAGTCACTTACTACGGCCACTCCTGCTTCGGTGTCCTCGTCGCCGGGAAACATCTCCTCTTCGATCCCTTCATCACCGGCAACCCGCTCGCGCAGGCCGTGGACTTGAACGCCATTCCGGCCGACTTCATCCTCGTTTCCCACGGGCATGACGACCACATGCTCGACGCCGTGGCCATTGCCCAACGCACCGGCGCCACGGTGATCTCGAACTTCGAGTTGGGCGAATGGTTCGCCAAGCAAGGCCTGAAGCAACTCCACGGGATGAACCACGGCGGCAGCCTCGCGCTGGAGTTCGGACGCGTCAAACTGGTGAACGCCATCCATTCCAGCGTGCTCCCCGATGGCACCTACGGCGGAAACCCCGTCGGGTTCGTGATCGAAACTGCCGCGGGCAACTTCTACTACTCCGGTGACACGGCGCTCACGCTCGACATGCGGCTCATCGGCGAGACGACGAAGCTGAAGTTCGCGGTGCTCTGCGTGGGCGATTACTTCACGATGGGACCGGACGATGCGCTCCGCGCGGCGGAGTTCATCCGGTGCGATGAGATCTTGGGGGTTCACTACGATTCCTTTCCGCCCATCAAACTCGACCATGCGGCGGCACAAGCGAAGTTCAAAGCGGCAGGAAAACGTCTGCACCTGCTCAACATCGGCGAGGCGCGGGAGTTTTAAAGCGGGCATCCGAGGGTTTTTCGGGCCCGACTCCACGGAGTATGACCAGGCGGGCGGCACGCGTTCGAGTGAGCGCAAGGCGCCCACACGCAAGAAGGCCGTGGCGGCTTGAAGTCGCGTGGTGATCGGTAACAAACAACGCCCCGAGGCATTGCGCCCGGGGCGTTGTCTTTTGGTCGGCCAGCGACAGGGATGAGCGGCGCGAAGTTTAGGCGATGGTGAGCGTTTGGGCTTTCAGCCGATGTAAGCGATGAGGGCGCGGTTGGCTTGCGCGGTTTCGTGGACGAACTTTTTCAGGTCGTCAAAGTAGGTGGTGACGTAGCCGATGCATTCGTCCTTGGGTTCATGTTCCCAGACGTCAGGGTAGAGGTCGTGTTTCTTGAAATCGGCAGGGTCGGCTTTCTCGTAGAGGGCGGGCCCGGTGATGTCGCGGAGGGCGGCATCGATGGCGTGGACTTCCGCGGAGGTGAATCCATGGGCGGGACCGTAGCCGAGGTCTTCATTGATCTCGCGTCCGCCGCAGAGGACGAAGGCGAGGGGGCCTTCACCTTCCCAGTCGCTGCCGGTGAGGAGGAAGTGGATGCCGTGCCAGGCTTTGTCCACGTCGAACGGTTTCGGGGGTTCGGAGGGTTTCCAATCGTCGCGCGGTGCAGATGTTTTTTGTCCGGCGCCAAAGAGGCGGGCAAGGAGGGAGGGTTTGGGGGTGGGGGCGGGTCGGCCCCAAAGGTGGTGGATGCGTTTGGGGTGTTGGATGAGGACTTCGAGGTCTTCGTCTTTAAGCGCGTAGAAGCAGCCGATCATGCCCATGGTTCAGCCTTTGGTTGGTGGTAGCGGGTTTGTGGTGGGGAGGGTGGCAAAGCGGGTGTTGAAAGGCGAGCGGGAGTTGGTGGTGCGGGGTGGGTTCAGCGATTCAGTGACCGAAGCGGAAGTTGGCGATGAGTTGGATGCCGGTGAGGAAGAGGGCGATGAGGACGATGCGGGTGAACCAGGTTTCGCTGAAGCGGCGGTTGAGCCAGACGCCGAGCCAAACGCCGACGGGGACGAGGGGCAGGAGGTAGAGGCTGTTCCAGAGGGTGCCGGTGGTGATGACGCCGTTGGCGGCGAAGAAGGGGACTTTGAGCCAGTTGATCCAAAAGAAGATGAGGACGTTGGTGCCGACGAAGGTTTCTTTGGGGAGGCGTTGGGGCATGAGGAACATGCTGACGACGGGGCCGGCGCCGTGCGCAAAGCTGGAGGTGACGCCAGCGAGGGTGCCGATGGGTATGCCGACGGCGTGGTTGGGGGCGAACGCACCTTCCGCGCGGAAGAAGTATTCGCGGAAGATTTGAAAGGTGACGAAGGTAATGGCGATGAGGCCGATGGCGATGTTGAGTTGGCGCGGGGAGAATTGGCCGATGTAATGGACGCCGATGACAATGCCGGTCGCAGCGCCGGGCAGGAGGTATTTGAGATTGCGGGCGTCCCATTTGCGCCAGTAGTGGGCGAGGGAGAAGAGGTCGCCGGCGCAGAGCAGGGGAAGGATCATGCCGACGGCTTCCTTGGGCGGGAAGGCGAGCGCGCAGAGCGGGGTGGTCAACATGCCAAGGCCGCCGCCAAAACCGGCTTTGCTCAGGCCGATGAAGAGGACGGCAAGGGCGGCGAGCGACCATGTCTGCCAATCGTGCACGGGCTTCGATTACGCGGCGCGGCGGGAGTTGTCCATGATGGATTCGTGCACTGCGGAGATTAAACCATCCGCCGTCAAAAGGTCATTTGACCGTGTTGACGAGCGGGGAGAGTCCTTGAATGCGGACTTCGAGGCGGTCGCCGCTTTGGATGGGACCGATGCCGCCGGGTGTGCCGGTGAGGATGACGTCGCCGGGAAGCAACGTGATGTTCGTGGAGACAAAGCTGACGAGCTTGAAGCAATCGAAGATGAGCTGGCCGGTGTGGGAGTTCTGGCGGAGCTGGCCGTTTTGGAACAGCTGGATGGTCTGGTCATGCGGATCGAGCTTGGTCTCGATGTAAGGGCCGAGCGGGGTGAACGTGTCGAAGGACTTCGCGCGGGCCCACTGGCTTTCGGCGGCTTGAATGGTGCGGTCGGTGATGTCCATGGCCGACGTGTAGCCGAGGATGTAACGCGATGCGGACGACGGCGTGATGTTGCGGATCTTGCGGCCGATGACGATGGCAAGTTCCGCCTCGTAGTCGGTGCGGTGTTTGGGGAAAGGGATCTCGATCTTCGCGCCGTCGGGAATGAGCGACGTGGGGGCCTTGAGCCAGATGAGCGGTTCCTTCGGCAAGGCGCGGCCCATTTCGCGGGCGTGGTCGAGGTAATTGATGCCGACGGCGATGATCTTCGAGGGCGCAACGGGGATGAGGGTGCGCACGCCTTTCCACGGGGTGGGTTTGCGATCGAAGGAGGGAGAGCCGAAGACGTCGCCTTGCAGTTTGAATAATTCGCCTTCCACAACTTTTGCGTGGAAGACTTCCTCGCCCTTCTGAAAGCGGCCGATGGCAGCCATAAACCTGCGTGAACCGTAGCAATACGGCGCGCGGCGTCGCAAGGTTAAAGCGGGAATCTGGTGTTACAATCGTGGAATTGGGTGGGTTAGCCCGCGAATTGTCATGACGACTTTGGGGGCAGTCAGGCGGCGGGA
>JBEGQI010000066.1:0-3894 GCA_041181065.1 Verrucomicrobiota bacterium
CCTCACCACCCCGTCAACTTCCTGACCACAATCTCCCGCGACTTCGTCGCGATCAGATACCGTAGCGCATCGGCGGCGTCATCGCCGCCGTTGCCGTCTTCGTCGGCATCCACCTTGAGCACGTCCTCGGGCCGGTTCGGATCGTGTTGTAACGCCGGCAGCGTCTCGATGAGCCGCTTGCACCGTTGATGGATGAACAACGTCGGGCGGACAGGGTCCGCTGCCCTATTACCCGTTGGCACGATGACCGGTGGCGCTGCCACCTCGCCGAAGCCCTGCATCACCTCCGCCCAACCGTTCACGCGGTCCGTTGTCGCCGGCCGCAATGAAATGCCATGCTTCGCATACTGCCCCGCGATGGTGGAGCCATCGCTCTGCCGCGAAAACACATCCGCGCCGGCCACAATGCGCTGCAAGTCTGACAACATCAGCGGACGCGGCTCATACATCTCTGTCGAGCGCCAAGAGAGCCGCGGCTGACTGCGCATTGCCACCATGCCGTTCAGCTTGTGCCGTCCGATCATCGCCTTGATGGCTTCCGCGTGCCGTTGCGGCAGCCACATCCGCGCCGCGTGTTCATCCACGATGAACGTGTTCCCGTCGCCATCCTTGCAGCCGAGCAGGAATACCGTGTAATGCGCGAACCCGTAATCCAACGCCGCGAACCATTCCTTCGCCCGCGTGTCATCGAAGTCCTCGATGATGTGCACGTCGCGGCGGAAGTTCGTGAAGAACTGGCCGGCCGCGATGTCCCAATCGCCGTCCAGCCAGGCGCGCTTCTGCCAGCCGCTCAATCCCTCCAGCACCTTGCGATACTCCGGATTATTGAACGAGTTGTCCGTCACGCGCGCCGGCACGAACCGCGTCTCCACCTCCTGCGCCTTCTGATACGGCGCGATGAACTTCGCCCGATACCACGCATGACCGACGCCGCCCGGGTTTGTGGTGGAGTAGATGCGCGGGCGCCAGTTCGGCTTGCTCGAGCGACAGCACGTCGTGATGTCCTGGAACTTCCGCGCCGTCAGCGTCGTCGCCTCCTCGATGCCAATGACGTCGTATTCCAACCCAAGGTAAGCATCAATGTCCTTCTCATTCTGGAAATGGCCCGCGATGATGCGCGAGCCATTCTTGAACGACAACACACCGCGAAACGCCGTGAACTCATGCGGCAACCGCATGAACAACTTCCGCCGCAGATCCTCGAAATGTTCGAGGTTCGCTTTGCCCACCTTGCGGAGCAGCAGGCATTTCAGTCCCGGCACACGCTGACAATCGTCAGCGCCCATTTGCGCCAAGAGCCAGTGGCTCTTGCCGCCACCACGCGCGCCGCCGTAACCGATGGCCGTCGGTCCGTCCGGCGCATCGCACGCTCGCGCCGCCGCGCTCGCCAGCCACTGACGCGGTTGCAGCACCACGCCCGCCTTCAGAAAGTTCTTCACCTGGTCACGCGGACACCCAGCTGTGAAGCCATCCCCGCCGATCTTTGCGAGCCGGCTCATGGCTTACCTCCTTCCACTTTTTCCGAAACCACCTCGACATCCACCACCGGTGCGGCTGGCGTCTCGGGGCCATAAATCTTGTCCAACGCCAGTTCAATCGCCACGAGCACATTCACATCTGCGCTGCTTGTTTCGTCTTCGCTCTCATCCACCTTCATCCCGGCGGCCAGGCGACCCAGCTTCGCGGCGATGTCCAAGGCCCGGGCCACATCACCCAGCGTCGCGCCACGCTCGCCGCTCCGGAACTTCTCCAGCACCTTGCGACCAGCCTCCATCAATTCCGTTCGCATACGCCACTCATCTTCCTTCTCCAGCTCCCGCCGCTTCGCACGATCAGCACCAAACAGCGCCGCCGCCTGTTCGGCGGCCTTGCGCTCCACCACCGCCAAATGCGCCGAGTGCGCCTGCACCCGCGCTGGCCAGTCGAATTTCGACGACCAGTTTTTCATCAGCCGTGAACTCTTGGTGAGCTTTCGGGCAACTGCCTCAAGCGACCGTTGCGGCCCCATGTCCAGATACGCACGAAACGCCGCAAACGCCTTGTTGCTCTCCTTCGGCTGCTGTTCAAACGGCAGTGCCGTCCTCGGTCCTTCCATCATCGCTTTCATCAATTCGCTTCCTCTCCTTTCGATTAACACTCCCGACTGGCTTCAGCTCATAGTGAGACTGTCGCCATGAAAAACATCGCCAGCTTCCTCCTCCGGGGCGCACCGTTCGTCGCGGTTGCACTGCTGTTCACCGGCTGCGTCGGCGGCGTTCCCAGACCCGTCTCGGCCACCAAGGTCGAGTATGGCCGCCGGTTGACTGCTCCGGACGTCGCCTTCATCCATCCCGGCGTGACCACGCAGGCCGCGGTCATCGCGCAGTTGGGCACGAACTACACGTCCCTCCCGCAGCAACGCGCCATCGCCTACAGTTGGGAGATGCAGGGCGGGGGTTGGGTCTGGTGGTGGTTCGTGGCTCTTCCGTATGGCGCGGCGGGCGACAGCGGAACCACGGTGGGCGGATGGCGCGCCTACTTCATCGCCTTCGACCAGCATGGCGTCGTCACCGACACGGCCTTCAAAAGTCCGTCCGCAGGCAAATCGCTCCACGAACACATGTATGCCTGGATGAAAACGCTGCCCGCGAAGCGGACGCTCCTGCCGGGCGGGCAGATTGAATCCAGTCCCGCCTCCATGCTGGCCGGCAAACCGGAGTAAGCCGTGCTGTTGTTCAAACGTCAGCGGCATAGACCCTCCTCGATGGCATCGTGGTGAATCACCCGCCATAGATCCCGCGCCGCCGCATGGTCGCACAGCTCCAGCGGACACCCCGCCGCGAAGTAGGCAGCCGAACGAACCGCTCCAAGGTGCGTCACCAAGTCCGGCGGCGACTTCGCTAGGCGCAGGGCGAACCGATTGAAGTAAGGCACGCCTGCCAGCTCGTAACCGATCCACTGCGGCGGCTGCTTGCCCAGTGGCGGCGCTTTGAAAAGAAAACGCAGCAACCGTCCCGCCCTGTTACTGCTAGTTACCTCATATCCTTCTATACCTTGTAACTTCATATCCTTAATACCTTTTTTACCTATGGAAGAATTCTCCTCTTATCTCCTCTTCTCTTCTCTTATCTAGTCCGCAGAGTGTCCGCATCCGGTGCGGACGTTTGTCCGCTTTGCCTGCGGACATTTCGCTTCCGCTCCGCATCCAGACAACGCCGCTTGGCCGATTGCCCGTTGTGCCGTTCCCAATTCGCCACCACGGCCCCGGTCGCGCTGAACGTGATCCAGCGCACCTCCTGCAACGCAGCACCAAAGCCGTCCAATTGTGCAATCTCATCCGCATCTGCTGGGGTGAAAAAGTCCACATGACCGTCCTCGGTCTGCTCATCCAGCCAGACGAACACGCGGAAGAACGCCAGGAACGCTTCGGCCTTGGTGCAATGACAGAGGCGCGCGATGTGCCGGATTTCGGCTTTGTCGGGCGTGTGGGTTTCTACTTTGATCCATTTTGCCATAGCGTTCCTTTCAGGGTGTTCTCGATCATCGCGCGCGTGCCGCCGAGCCGGACGAACTCCCGCAGGTCCTTTGCTGGCGGCACATAGATGGCGAACGGCAGCTTCAACTCCGCGCCAACCTTGCGCGCTCCGTCGAGACCGGGCTTGTCGTTGTCCGAAATCAGCACGACACGCGCCACGTCATGCCGCCGGGTGAACACTTTAATTTCCGGTCCGCCGCAACAACAGTTCGGCCGACCGACGGCGAACAGGCCCAACTCGAGCGCCGCCGCCAAATCCGTCGGCCCTTCGCAGACGAACAAAGTTTTCTGCGGTGGCGTCTCAGCCACAAAGATGCCTTGCCGACTCCCGCGCACGGCGAACTTGCCGTGCTCATTGCGCAATCGGATGCCCACGATAT
>JBEGQI010000067.1:0-2813 GCA_041181065.1 Verrucomicrobiota bacterium
CTTGTGTTCTTGCCAGCGCCAACCCGCACCACCAACGCCAGGAACCGCGGCTTTTACCCGGTTATCACTGCCCGCGACATACATCGTGAGATTGCCGCCCATGGAATAGCCATGCACGCCGAGTCGCTTTAGATCAACCTCCGGTTGCTGCTCAAGAAACGTCAACCCACGTCGGCAGCCCAAGGTGAGCAGATACCAGTTGTTGTTTTTCGGATGCTCACGATCCTCGAAAAATTGCTTCGGCCCTGGTAGAAGCGTTTGATAGCCCGGTACATTGAGCTGAGAGGGATCGACAGCACCCCAGTCCGTGTTTGGATCGCCGGACTTGGCGCCTTCTGGCGAATTGAAAGGCGCCTTGCCACCTGCGCTTCCGCCCCAATTGACGGACAATGCTGCGTAACCTCGCCCAACAAGCAGCTTGACTTCATGCAAGAACGCCCGCTGGCCACCGCCGTGAATGTGCATCACCGCCGGAAGCTTTTCTTTCGCGTCGGCAGGAAAGCCGTAGATCGCCGCCATGCGAGCCGGTTTACCTTTGAAAGTGCCGATGAGATAGCGCACATAACGAAATACTCCGCCGTCTTCCTTCCATTCGCGAATGACCTCAACCTCGAGCGGGTCTTTGCGCGGATCAAAGTCGGCCCACAACTCCGTTACGGACTGTGGGACCTTTTCGTCAGCGAGTAGTCGGTCCTGATGGACGACGACCAGCAATGCCAAGGCAATGGCGGCAAGGAAGGATCGTCGGTTCGTTACAAGGTTCATGGCGGTCAGCCTCGAGGAGAAAGTCGCGTTCATGGTCAACGTACCAGAAGCTTATCTGCATGCGAAATCTCACCCGCCTGAAACAGCGGCGCGAGGTCAGCCAGGTCGCCAAGTTTGCGGTGTTCGATGATCTTGTCGGCTTTGTCAGCGGGCATGGCGTACCCGAGGAGTTGCCAGGATTTCGTTGGAGTTTGGTGCGTGAGGTATTGCACGCGGCCTTGAAATTTGGCGTTTTTTTCGTGTCCGACCGGATAAGGGTTCTCGAACGGCACTTTCCGACATTGCAACGCAGGATCCGTGGTGACGATGTACTTGCCCGTACCACTATCCTGGAGAAGGAAGACGGGCCTGGAATGCTTTACGGGATGGGCATAAAGTTGGCAGACAGGTTGAGCATCCGGCGTCGGTTTGTCGAGCGTGGGCTGTGGTCGCGTTTTCCCGGCGCGTTTCACGTAGACCGGGAGCAGCGGCGTGTCACTTTCCTTGAACTCCACTGGGTGCAGATCCGTGAAAGACTCGAGTTTGCGGCCTGCCTCGGCGACTTCCTTCAGCGTGCCGATCACCATGTAGGTCCTGCGGAAAAAGCAGTCGCCCGGCGCAATATTCACACGGTTATCCATGTTCATGACGGTGTAATTGCGCTCGCCGCCCCGGGAATCGCCCGCACCATACACCGTGGCGGAGCGTTGCCAGTGGGGCTTGCCCGCGTGCTTGAGCTTGCGCTGCTCGATCCAGTACGGATCTCGCCCGAAGACAAGGCCGAGGGCGTAAGCCGAGGGGTTCTCGGCATTTTGCGTGGCCGCTGCCCAACCTCCCGTGTCGATGACGTTGCCGTACGTATCTTTAGCCTGGAGATTGTAGGGCGTGTGGAATCGATAGTTCCCGTCGGGGTTCGAGAGCACCAATTCCGGAAACACCGAGGTCCGAACGCCGCCCCACATCGTGGCACAGGACTGGTAAGTGAAAGTGCCAAAATTGTAGCACAGGTGATTGAGTTCGATCACGCCCGCGCCGAGGTCGCGGAACTGCACGACGAAAATCACGTCGCTGCGGTTGACGCTGATCGTGGGACACAGGCCCCAGTTGATCATCGTGTAGGTGCGTGCCTGCGGATCCCAATGTGAGGCGAGGAGCGGGCAGTAGAAGGGCCGATCAGGCGTATGCTTTTGCTTGCGGCCCACGTAAAGTCCGGACTGATGGACGAACGAGTTCACCTCGTCACGAATGGCGCCAAGCCCTTTGTCGAGATCGTAGTCCACCACTTCGTTGCTGAAGAGCACCATCTGCCAGGTTTCATCGTTGAACTGTGACATCAATCGCTGCGGCGGCATCGCTTCCCCGAAAGAGCTGACAATCGAGTAGATCTGGCCGCCTTTCCCGACGCGCAGTTCCCAGCTTCGTTCCGCGGTGGATTTGTGGATGAGGTAGGCATGGAATGCCGGTCGTTCATCAACGCCCTCAACCCAGCGCGATGGGAAGTGCTGCCCTGGCGAAAACCGCTTCTCCACGACAAACTCGCTTTCCTTGGCAAGGAAGGTGGGCGACTTAGACTTTGGGAATAGATCGAACAAGGCTGCGTCTTCTGCGTGAAGCCCTGAGAGTGGTGCAAGCAGAATGACCTTCGTCAGGAGTTGAAGAAACGTCGTTTTCAATGCAAGTACTCCTTAAAGTCCCTGTCATAGCCCCGGCTCTCGATGCGATTGCTCCGTCAACGAAAAAGCTGTCACACGATTACTTTCGGACGACGACTTATCACTGGCCCAGTAGAATAACAATTTCGCTCTTGGATTGCATTCGTCGATGGCACGCGTGCCTCCGTGATGTACAATTTCTGCACTGCCCTTGTTACCGGCGCGGCCAGCCTACCGCATGACCATAAGCATGGACACCTTGTTAAATCTCAGCGGAACGAAGCTAAATTCGGAAGAGATTTTGAAGATTTTTCATTTTCGTTCTGCTCACTGCAAAAAAATCGTGGAAATCGCCCCGAATTTGGCCGCCTTGCGATGAGTATTAATACTGACGGTTTGGAGAATAGCGAATGGCCG
>JBEGQI010000068.1:0-10314 GCA_041181065.1 Verrucomicrobiota bacterium
CAGAAGACCAATGACGGCGACACGCTCCCGCCCGTCACCCGCTGGGAACATCATCGCGACCGCGGCTACAGCGATGTCCGCATCTGCACGCACGACCGCGCCGGCCTGTTCAGCAAATTCACCGGCACGTTGAGCGCCGCGGGCTTGAACATCCTCGCAGCCCAGATCTTCACCCGCAACGACGGCATCGTGCTCGACGTCTTCTCCGTCACCGATGGCCGCACGGGCTCGCTCGCCGAAACGACGCAGACAGACAAATTCGACCAACTCCTGCGGCGCGTGTTGACCGGGCAGGACGTGGACCTCGACGCCCTGCTAGCCAAACAGACGCGCTCACGGACTTTGTATCAGGCCTATTCCGGCGAGCAGATCCCCACACAGATCAAGCTGCACAACGAAGACTCCGCCGAACGTTCCCTCATCGAAGTCGAGACCGAGGACCGCATCGGCCTGCTCTACACCATCTCGCAAACCTTTGCCTCGCTGGAATTGAACATCTCCGCCGCCAAGATCTGCACCGAGAAAGGCGCCGCCATCGACAACTTCTACGTAAGCGAAGCCGGCGGTGGGAAGATCTCGCCCGAACGCTGGCTCACCATCGAAGCCGCCCTGCGCGCCGCCATCGACAAGCTCCAACCGGCGCGGTGATTCGTCCGTCACTGAGACCGAACTCGGTATATTCGACCGGCATTCGTCGCCCCTTCCGGGTCCACCAACATGACGCGGTTGCTCGTCGTGGTCAGCGGCGCACCGACAGATAGCCAGCCACCAAGGTCAGTCACCCCTTCGCTCCGCTGCAATTGATAAGTGCGATTGGTCACCGCGCTGACGCTGAGTTGGACGTTCGTGCCGGTGGAGAGATCCAGCTTCGTGATGACGAACACGGACGCGGCGTTCAACGGGTCCGTGCCAGCGCGATATTCGTCCACGTTCGCCATGCCGTCACCATCGGCATCGTCGGTGCCGCGCGACAGATCGCCGGCCTGGCCGGTGGCGTGACTGTAATACGCCAGCCGCCACCAATCGGGAATGCCGTCGCTGTCGCTGAACACATCGCCGATCTTCCGCACCTGCACGCCCGAGACGCGTGCATTGTCCACGACGGGCGCAAACGCGATGACGAGCTGGCTGTTGGTCACGCTGTTCGTGAACGTCAGCGTGAGCGGCAGATTCTTGCCGCCGGCCGCAGCAAAGATGTCGAGGTTCGTCAGCACCTGCGCGCCTTGGATGAACACGTTAAACAGACGCTGGCCCGGCGCGCTCCAGTAGGTTTCAGCTTCAAGCAACGTCGTTTCATAAACGCCGATCGGGCAATCGAACTGGTAGCTGAAGGTGCTGAAGCGTTCGCGTTGGTAAAGCGACTGGGCGTTCGCGCAAATGCCGGTGACGGTGCTGGCCACGAAACCGGGCGCGCCGCCGATGTAGCCGAAACTCCCGGCGACGTAATTCGTATCGCGCGGCCAGACGACGCTCGCGCAATCGGTGATGTTGCTGGAATTGCCGCAGGCGAGCCGCTGGGCGTAGGCGCCGGGCACGTTGATAAAACGCACGCTGGCGGTGGCCGTGGTGGAAACATTGCCGCCGCCGTCCGTGGAGCGGGCGGAGATCGCGTGCAAGCCGTTCAGATAGTTCGCCGTGTTCAGCGCGTAACTCCACGCCGTCGTGCCGCTCGCCTGCACCCAGCCCAAGCCGTCCACCTGCACCTCGACCTTCGCGACGGACAGGTTGTCCGACGCCGTGCCGCTGACTGCGAGAACGCCAGCCGCGACGGCGCCATTCGTGGGCGACACGAGCACGACCGTCGGTGCGACCAAGTCAGACGCGAGCCCGGTGCGGAAGCGTGCTTCGAAGGCGGCGAACAGACGGTTGGTGGTCGCCGAGGCTTGTGCGGTGTCGGCAATGCGCACGGTGATGAGATTGGTGCCCGGCCAATTGGTGACCGGCGAAACTGTCAGCGTGCGCGCGTCGCCGGACCACGCAAAGGTCTTAGCGGCATTGGGTGTGAGCGTGAGCGCGGCTTGCACCGAGTTGGTTTCCATCGGCTGGCTGAATTGCAAAAGGACCGGCGCGAGCGCGGAGACGTTCGTGGTGTCATGCGCGGGCGAAGCGCTGACCACGACCGGATCAAGCGGCAGGAGTTGCGCCTGATCGATGAAAAGCTTCGCCGTCATCGCAGGCACGTTAATCGTGGGTGTCACGGAGCCGCTTTGCACCACGAACGTTTCGTTCGTATCGAGCAGGTTCACGAGCGTGGTGCCAGCCGCATACGAAGTCGGGCGGGCGGGCAGCGATTGCGTGATGGCCGCGGTGTTGAAGACGACAAACGCCTCTTGCGCCCCCAACCGCCGCGCATACGCGAACAGCCCCGCGCTGTCCGGGTCATACCAGAGATTCACATGCACGCCGCCGCTCAATGCAGGATACAGACGGCGGAAGTTGTTCAGCTTCGCGACGTGTTGGAACATCGGGTGCGTCATATTGAAGTTGTCGCCGAGAGACGGGCCCTGTTCGAACGCACCGTCAAACATGTCCTCGCGATTGCCCGGGTCCGCGCCACCATCGAACGCCTGCTCCGTGCCTTGATACAGGCACGGGATGCCACGCGAGGTGTAGAGGAACGACAACGCAACGCGCAGTTTGTTCGTGTCGCCGTTGGCGTTGGCGGAATTCAGGAAGCGCGTGGTGTCGTGGTTGTCGAGGAACGTGACGAGCTGATTGATGACGTTCGGATCGTAGTTCGCCGCGAGCGCGTTGTAATGATCCTCGATCTGCTTCGTATTGCCGCCCCACTCAAAAACACTCTGCGCCGCGAAGAACAGCGGGTAGTCGAGCAACGAATCGAGCTTGAACGGCCCGCCGCCGTTCGTGCCGGAGTAACTGCCGTTCTTCGCATCGGAGCCATCGAACACTTCGCCGAACATGAAGAAGTTCGGCCACCCGTTCGTCGCCGCGAAGCTGTGGATGCGCGGGCACCAGTCTTGCCAGAAGCCCAGCTCGCAATGCTTCACGGTGTCGATGCGGAAACCGTCGAAGCCGGCGTTGGTGATCCAGAAATTATAGATCGCCGCCATGTTCGTGCGCACGTAAGCGGACTCGGTGCGGAAATCATCGAGCCCGCTCAACTCGCCGAGCTCCAGTTGCTGCACGTTGTTGTAATCCGAGATGGCGCCGAAGTTATGGAACAGGTTCGTGAGGTTCGGATTCGCGGCGTTGGTGTTGAATGGTGCGGCGTATTTGGTCGAGCCGGAATACGAGAGCGAATAGCCGCTCGCGCTGAAGGCCGTGTTGCCATTGATGTTGTTCAACGTGCTGCCATGATTGACCACGACATCCTGGATCACGAGCAGCCCGCGGGCGTGCGCAGCGTTCACCATCGCCTGCAAGTTCGACAACGTGCCCCAGTGCGGGTCCACTGAGTAAAAGTCGCGCCCGGAGTAACCGTGATATTCGCCGAAGCCGTTGCGGACGACGGGCGAAATCCAGATGGCCGTCGCGCCGAGCGCCTTGAGGTAATCCAACTTCTGCTCGACGCCCTTGAAGTCGCCGCCGTGGACGCTCGTGCCGCTGCTGGCGTTGTAGGAACTGGAGGCGTTGTTGTTCGCGGCGTCGCCGTCGAAGAAACGGTCAGTGAAGATCTGGTAGATGCTCTGCGCCTGCCAGAGCGCGTTGGAGCCGGATTGCGCCCGGGCACGCGCCGCGGCCAGCATGAGCACCAGCACGACCAGCAGCGCAGACCCGGACGAAATTCGCCCGGTCAACTTGGAGGCAAACGACATCAAAATATCAGCCGTCGAGAGAATGATTCTTCGCGGTCCCAACAGCATCGCCCAACCGGACGCGCTGGAGCAAGGGATGTTCGTCCGCACAAAGATGCGGTGCGCTGGTCGGAAGATAACCTTGCGCCCCCGGCGCCGGACTGGTGCATTGAGCGGCAATTCCCTATGCAAAAACCGCGACTGAGCTTCTGGCAGATCTGGAACATGAGCTTCGGCTTCTTCGGCATCCAGTTCGGCTGGGGCCTCCAGATGGGCAACATGAGCGCCATCTACGAATACCTCGGCGCCAAGGAAAGCGAACTCCCCCTGCTCTGGCTCGCCGCGCCGCTGACCGGCCTCATCGTGCAACCCATCATCGGCCACATGAGCGACCGCACGTGGGGCCCGCTCGGACGCCGCCGCCCGTATTTCCTCGTCGGCGCCATCCTCGCGAGCCTGGCGCTACTGGCCATGCCGCATAGCTCCGTGCTGTGGATGGCGGCGGGGTTGCTCTGGATTCTCGACGCGTCGGTGAACGTGAGCATGGAACCCTTCCGCGCGTTCGTGGCGGACTTGCTGCCCGAGCAGCAACGCACCGTCGGCTTTGCGATGCAATCCGTCTTCATCGGCGCGGGCGCGGTCATTGCATCCAAGCTGCCCGAGTGGCTGAGCACCTACGGAAAAGTCAGCACCAAGACCGACGCCGCGCATCCCATCCCGCAGACCGTCACTATTGCATTCACGGTTGGCGCGGTGGTGTTTTTTCTCGCGGTGCTTTGGACCATTTTCACGACCAAGGAACATCCGCCCGAAGACTTGGAAGCGTTGCGCAAAAAGAAATCCGAAGGCTGGGGCGAGATTTGGACCGCCTTTCGCGAAATGCCCGAGCGCATGAAGCAACTGGCCGTCGTGCAGTTCTTCACGTGGTCCGCACTGTTCTGCATGTGGATCTTCTTCGCGCCCGCCGTCGCCCGCAACGTCCTCGGCGCCACGGACACCAACTCCGACCTCTACAAACAGGGCATCAACCTCGCCAACTCGTGCTTCGCCACCTACAACCTCGTCGCATTCTTTGCCGCGATGGTGTTCCTGTGGCTTGGCCGCCGCGCGCCGGCAAAGCAAATCCATTTCGTTTCGTTGCTGCTCGGCGGGCTTGGGCTCGTCTCCGTGGGCGTCGTGCGCGAACCCAATCTGCTCATCGCAGCGTTCGTCGGCGTCGGCATCGCGTGGGCTTCCATTCTTTCCATGCCCTACGCAATGCTCTCCGGCGCGCTGCCTGCAGACCGCATGGGCGTTTACATGGGCATCTTCAACTTCTTCATCGTCATCCCGCAAATCCTCGTCGCGCTCATCCTCAGCCGAGTGATGGATTCCTGCCCGCAAGTCAGCCGGTTGACCGCGGTGGTGGCCGGTGGTGTTTGCATGATCATCGCCGCACTCGTCACTTTGCGGGTCAAAGCCGATTCCAAAGAAGCGGCTGTTGCGTGATATTTGCCAAGTTGACCTTGTTGGCCGATTGACCCGCAACTATGTTGGCGCACGTCCATGTGCCGCCTTTGGTTACTCCTCGGCCTGCTGGCCGCGCTCGGCGCGACGCCGCTGCACGCGGATGACTTCCTCGCCGGGGCTGACGTGTCGCATCTGAAGTTCTTCGAGGATCGCGGCATCAGTTACCGCTCGAACAACGTCACCGGCGACGCCCTCGTGCTCCTGAAAAATCGCGGCATCAATTGCGCCCGGCTCCGGCTTTTCACGAGCAGCGCCGCTCAAGCCCAGGCTGATCCCTACAACTACACCAACAACCTCAGCTACGTCCTGCCGCTCGCCGTGCGCGTCAAGACGAACGGATTGAAGCTGCTGCTCGATTTCCATTTCTCCGACACTTGGGCGGATCCGGCACACCAAGCGAAGCCGAACGCCTGGACGAACCTGACTTACGCGCAATTGCAACCGCAGTTGCGCAGCTATTGCAGCAACACCATTGCCGCGCTCGGTGCGTCGAACGTGTGGCCGGATTACGTCCAGATCGGCAACGAAACCACTAGCGGCTTCCTCTGGACTGAAGGCCAAGTCGGCGGCGCGTTTGAGAATACTACGCAATGGACGCAGCTCGGCACGTTGCTGAAGGCCGCCATCCAAGGCGTGAAGGATGCTGCGGGCACGAACACACCCAAGTTCATCGTCCATCTAGACCGCGGCGGCGACTGGGCCACGACGCAATGGTTCTTTGACCACCTCAACGCGCAAGCCGTGCCCTACGACATCATCGGGCAGAGCTATTATCCGTTCTGGCACGGTAGCCTCGATGATTTGCGGAATTGCCTCACCAACGCCGCCACGCGCTACGGCAAACCCATCGTGATCGCGGAAACGGGATTCCCCTTTCGCAACTCGACCAACATCCTCGGCTTCGCGGCCTCGACGAACGGCCAATTCGATTTCACCGTCGCGCTGGCACAAGTGGTGAAGAGCGTGCCGGGCGGCAAAGGCGCGGGCATCGTTTGGTGGGCGGCCGAATATCAGACGCTCGCAGGCTATTCCCTCGCCGGGTGGAACGACCGCTCGCTGTTTGGCTCCGGCGGCAATGTGCTGCCCGCCGCCAGCGCACTTGGCCAGACTGCCGCGCCGCTGAAGATGAATGCGCGGCTGCTGACGAATGGCTCGCTCGAATTGACGTGGCCTCTAAGCGGGGCGGGCACGACCTTGATGACCACCAGCAATCTGTCCGCGCCGCTGAACTGGCAGCCCGCCACCAACTATATCCAAACCACAGGCGCAACTCTCCGCGTCACACTACCCGCAGACGCAGAAACCGGTCGCTGGTTTCGATTGCAGGGGAACTGAACCGCCGCTCACTTCACGGCGCGATGATAGATGCGCCATTCGTAGCCGTTCAGGTGGAAGAGCGGGAAGCCGTTGTTGGCGGGTTCGGGAGCGCCGCTGATCTTCACTTGCTTGAACTGCGCGGCGTTCTGCACTTCGACAAAGCCCGTGACCGGGCGGCTGGAAAGATTCACCACGACCACAAACTCATCCTTGCCATCGAGCCGCATGAAGGTGACGAGGTCGGACTCGGCGGAGTTGCGGAGCCATACGACGCGGTCGTTGCGGAAGGGCGCGTATTGTTTGCGCAGCTTGATGAGGTCGCGGTAGATGTCGCGGAGCGGCGGGCGTTCCTTCGGCTTCCAGAACACGGGCATCTTCTCGAAGAGCGCCGGGTCGCCGGATTCCGTGGCGTCGCCGACTTCCATGCCGTTGTAAACGAGCGGCACACCGTCGAGCGTGAACATGAGCACCTGCGTCGCGAGGGCGCCGCGAATGCCGAAGCGCGCCACGGCCCGGGCTTCGTCGTGGTTGTCCGAGATGCGCAAGTGCAGCGAGCCGCGAGGAAATTCCTTCAGGCTCTGCTCGAATGACGCCTTCAAATCGCTGGCAGGCGCGCCTTCGAGCATGACCTTGTTCAACGTCGCGTGCAGCGGCCAGGAGTAATCGATGTCGAACGCCTTGGTCAGCAGCTCGGGCTTGGTGGCCTCGGCGAGCATCATGATGTCGGGCTTCACCTTTTCCAATTCGGTGCGCGCCTGTTCCCAGAAATCCGTCGGCACCATGTAAGCCACATCGCAACGGAAGCCGTCGAGATCGAAGTCCTTCACCCAATGCTTAAGCATGTCGATCATGTAGGTGCGCAACTTGGTATTGTTGTAATTCAACCCGGCGACGTCGGTCCATTCCGGCACCGGCGGGATAACCTTGCCGCTCGCGTCCTGCTTGTAGAACTCGGGGTGCGCCATCATCACGTTGTCCCACGCGGTGTGGTTCGCGACGATGTCGATGATGACCTTGAGCCCGCGCTTGTGCGACTCGGTGACGAGGCGCTTCAGATCGTCGGCGGTGCCGAAGTCGGGATTGATGCCGTAATAATCCCTCACCGCGTAGGGGCTGCCGATGGTGCCCTTCTTCATCTTCTCGCCGATGGGATGGATGGGCATGAGCCAGAGAATGTTCACGCCGAGGTCCCTCAACTCATCGAGACGCGCGGTGATGCCGTTGAAGTTACCCTCGGCGGAAAAATTGCGGGGATAGATCTCGTAGATGACGCCGTCGCGGAGCCATTCCGGCGAGGTGCGCGCCGGGCGCGAAATGGGATTGGGCTGAGCGAGAACGCCGGCGCTGCCGATGAGCAGGCCACAGCAGGCGAACGTCAGCCGCCGAAAGAATTGTGCGATGCCACGCATGAGATTCGTTGTGTGATTTGTTACCTGTCGCATTCCCAGTCGCGCCTTGAAAAGCAAACCCATCCGCCATTCCTAAAACGTAATCCGTGGGACAGCAACAGGAATAACAGCTCGGCGCCACCGGCTCCACCGCATGTTTGTGCCACCGGCGAACTCAAGGCACATAACGCGTGCGGAAAAAGTTCACCGGCTCCGTCGAAGTGTTGGTGAACGTCAGCGCGCCATTCGTCGTGGCGGTATTCGTCTGCAACGCAATCCAGTTGATCGGCGGCGTCAGGTTTGTGGCCCAATCGAGCGCGTAGTTCGTGCCGGGCAAACCGAGGTAGTTCAACACCACGGTGCCGTTGGCGATGGGGCTGGGCGGCGAAAGTCGGTTGAAACCTTCGGGCGCCGCGACCACGACTGTGACGACGTTGGTGCCAAAGCCGCCAACGCCGTCGCTGACGATGTAGTTAAAGGTGTTCGTGCCGAGATTGCCGGAGGCAGTGTAAGTGACGTTGCTCGCGCTGAACCCCGCCGTGCCGCTCGTGGCCGTGCCGACCGCACTGACGGTCAAAGCATCGCCATCTACGTCTGTGGCGGAATGTTTGCCCACACCGATGACCGAGTAGCTGATGCTCTCGCCGCGCGCGACGCCAAGGGTGATGGCCTGCGCGACCGGATTCTGATTGGAGAACGTGATGGAGCCGTTGACGCCGAGATTGTTCGTCAGCCAATGCGTCGTGCCGCCGGGCGGAAGGGTGAGCGCAGCGAACGCACCGCTGTAACTGGTCGCGTTGAAGAGCGTGAACGTGTCGCCGTTCTGCGCAGCGGCGCCGACGTTGGTCACGTTCAACGCGCCTCCGTAAGTCAGGCTGCCGCCGGAGCGGACGAACTTGTCCGCGTTCGGCGAAGCAGCGCGATTGAGCTCCATCAGCGTCGTGCCAGCCAGCGTCGGCGCGCCGGAGTTCGTGAGCACACCAATGCCGCCGTTGCCGGGCGCAAGCGTGGCGCCGGAGTTGATGGCCAGCGTGCCTCCCACCAAGCCCGTGCCGGAAATGGTCGCGCCGCTGGAAACGGTAACCGCACTGCCCGATGCCGTGGAGCCTGCCACATTCAGCGTGCCCTGACTCACAGTCGTCGTGCCGGTGTAGGTGTTGTTCGCGTTCAACACGAGCGTGCCGTTGCCAGTCTTCGTCATGGTGCCCGCGCCATTGATGACGCCGTTGACGGTCAGCGTGTTCGTGCCCGTGTCGAACGTCGCCGACGCGCCATTCGTGACGAGGATGCTGCGCGTCGACGCGGTCGTGATGTTGTTCGCACCCGCGCGCAACGTGCCCGCGCCGAGGAATTGGAGATTGTTGTAACTGCCCGCCGGAGCCACGCCGAGGCTGGTGTCGCCAACGATGCCGAGCGTGCCGCCGCCAGTGATCTGCGTGCCTGCGGCGTTCAGCGTGCTGCTGGTGGTGCCGGTGTAAGTGGCCCCGGTATTCGTCAGGTTCAAGGTGCCCGGACCGTTCAACAGCAACGTGCCGCCCGCGCCCAAACTGCTCGTGAGCGCCGCGACCGTGATGGTGCCCGCCGGTCCGAAGATGATCTGCTGCGCCTTCACGTCGGTGGTGCCGGACAGGGACAACGTGCCGCCCGCAGCGTTCGTGATGCGCAATCCACTGTCGAGGAAGATGCCGCCCGAGAGCGTGTTCACACCCGACGAGTTGAGTGAGTTGATGACCAACGCGCCTGACGTATTGCCGGAAACGCTGTTGATCGTGCTGCTGAACGTCTGCCCGCCGCTCGTGCCGGTCAGGTTGAACGTGCCGCTCAACGTCTGATTCTGGTTGCCGGTGTTGCCGAAATCGCCGCCGAGCCGCAAGGCCGTCGTTGTGAGCGAACCGCCCGCGGCGAGATTGAGCGTGCCGTTGTTCATCACATACCAATCGCCGGATGTCACCGAGCCGCCGATCGTCGCCCGTGCGCCGCCGGTAGTCGTAAAACCGAACCATTTGCCGCTCGCACTGACAGTGTTGTTGAACGTGACCGTGCGCCCACCGCCCCAAAGCTTGATGCCGTTGCAGGAGGAGCCGTTCACCGTAAGCGTGCTGCCGGAGAAGACGAGGTCGCTGTTGACGGCATTGATCTCGCCGAACGGATTCGGCGGGCTGGCGTTGTTCGCGGCGAAGACGATCGGGGCATTGATATCTACGCCGCCCGTCCCAAGCGATTCGAGTTTGGCTTGCGTGCCGCCGAAATCGAACAGGCTCAACGTGGAGCTGCCCGTCATGCTCCACGCGGCGGAGCCGTTCCAGTTCACCTGATTCATCGAGGTGATACTGTTGTTGTTATTG